>CAJTZR010000001.1 GCA_910584035.1 uncultured Christensenella sp.
AATCTTACAAAACTATAGCCGAAAAGGCTTATTTAAGTACATAGATATATGTATTCTATGTATCCGAAAATAGGAGGTTTTTGCTATGTTGAAAGACATTAAAAATACGGGGATAGTTGCCTTGATTATATTCGTAATATGCTGTTTAGTTTTTGCAATATCTTTTAACTTTGTTGACACTAAAAATACTGGTATTGAACAATCTAGTAAGACTGCAAATGATGAGCAGACTCTAAATGAAACAGATTTTGATGCGGAAATTATTTTGAAAAGTGATACTAATGGAACTATTGCTGATAAATGGACACAAGCAATAAATTTGTCAAGAACAGATGGGCGAGAGGTTAAAGTTCAACTTGGGCAAAGTTGGACAGCAACTTACAATGCTGAAACTCAAATAACTGCCTTTGGAACTTATGCAGATGATGGGAATAATGGGTATAGTAATGGTGGGGGGTTGTATGTACCACCTAGTACTAATATAAAATTAAACCTTGCTGGTTTTGCTATTAACAGAAATCAAATGAAATATAATCCTAAGGTTGGAGCAAATGTTATAACTGTAGCTGGAATTTTGTCTATTGTAGATACATCATACAATAGTGATGCGTTTAAGGAAGCATATGATAAGTACAAGGATAATAAAGATTCATTTATCAATAAAATAAACAATATTGCATCTGGAAAAATATGTGGTGGAAACTTAGAAGGTATTGGTGGCGGAATTTATGTAGGGTCAACTGGTACGTTTAATATGTATGGTGGTAGAATTATGGATAACTCTGCGACTAGTGGCGGTGGTATTTATTTTAATGGTACATTTAACTTTTATGATGGCTTGATTTGTGGCAATGAGGTTAATAATACTGCTGGTGGTTTAGGAGGAGGATTGTATTGCCAAGGCGGTCAATTTAATATGTATAATGGCTTTATTGTTAACAACACTAATCAGTATTATGGTGGTGGTATTGATATAAGAGGTTTTGGCGAGACAAGAAGTTATGCAACTATCACTGGCGGAATAATTGCACATAATTATGCACAATTTGGTGGTGGAATTTCTATAAATAGCTTGGGGACACTTGATATACGTAATGCGGATATCTCATATAATCTTACTTGGGGTAACTCTGCAGGTGTTTTGATTTGGACTGGTACAGCAGAGGGAAAAATTACAAATTGCACAATAACGCATAATAAAGCTTATCGTACAAATAATGGTGCAAATCCTGGAGGTGCTGGAGTACTTGCTAATAGCAAACTTGAAATTTATAATAGTGAGATTACTGATAATGAATTATGGAATGGTGTTGATACAACACCTGGAGCGGGTGCAGGTATACGTTACGAAAATTCTCGTGAGCCATTGATGCTTGAAAATGTTTTGATAACAAGAAATGTTGCAAAATCAGATATAAATGACGGCACTAATGCTTTAGGTGGAGGTATTTACACTGTAAGTAATGTGCATATAAATGGAAATGTGCAAATATATGATAACCTTGCACACGGCGTTGCATCTGATTTGTATTTGATGAATTCAAAAAAAGTTGTTGCGACTGGCAGTTTGGAAAATGAAAAAGGAATATCCAAGATAGGTATAAAATTTGCACAAGGCTATTCTGATACTACTTTTACAACTGGATATACTGCAAATAATAGTGGTGTAAATCCTAATAAATATTTCTTTAATGATGATGGTGCGTATATGGCTATTGTTAGAGAGAATGAGCTACGCTTTGAAAAAACTATTGAAAGTGGCAAATATGACTTTGTATATTTAGAGAATGATTTGCGTAAAGCTTATACTGAAACTGGTTTTGTACATACAAAAAATGATTTTGATAAAAGTCAATTAGTAAATGATAAAAAAGTAGTTTTGGGAAAAATATCACCTAATACAAGCGTAAATGAATTTATAGGTAATTTAAATTTCGCAAGCAATATGTTAAAGTTGTATAACAATGATAATTTGATATACAACAAGGGTGAACAAACACAATATAGCTCATTGTATGATAATGGCTTAGAGTTAGCAGTTGGAACTGGTTGGAAACTTGAGGTTTATGCAAGTAGTGGGAATAAGATAGAGGATATTTATTTATCTGTACTAGGCGACATAACTGGTGATGGTAAGGTAAATGCAGCAGATTGTAACTATTTGAGGAAAATAGTAGTTAATAATGAGTTTAGTACATTGACAGCGGAACAAAAGCTATCTGCATTAATCGTAAATAGAGGTAGAACACCAAACAATACAGACATACAAATTATATGGGAAGTAGTTTGTGGCAGAGTAGATATTAATGACTTTATTTGATAAATTGTAATTTTAAAGTTACGAAACCATTAAGTCAAATAAAAAACCATTAAGTCAAATAAATATAGTCAGTATGTATTTTATTTGTGTTAAAGATGTTATCATCAAACAAATAGTTAATAAAATAGATATATAACAATAGCTATAGCTGAATTTTATTTAAATACATATTTAAATTTTAAGTTGTAAAAAATAATTGTAATAAAGCAAGCAAGGTGACGAATTTTCGTCACCTTGCTGTTTTAGCCATTTTTACACTAAAAATATATTGAAATTACAATTTAATTAATAAGTTTTTAAGCGTTATTTAGTAGATTTTAGATTTTAAAAATAAGCTTAAAGTGTTTAATAAATTCTATTTAAAATACAAAATTAATGTAATATATTTATATCCAAACAACTCAAATGCAAAATGTTTTTTTAGAGCATATACTAAAAGATTACTTTTAAACTTGTTTGAATTTTATATTTTACAAATTAAAACAAGTAAGAAAAAAGATAATTTTATATTATACTTTTATTAAATTGCAAATTTATAGTGCTTTATTTTGCAAGCAATTCAATTGCTTTAACATAAATATCATACATTTTTTGCAAGTCGGTAACTTTTGCACGCTCATTTTTTTGGTGAATTGTAGATTCTTGATTTGGGAAAATCGGACCAAAAGCCACTGCAGTAGGCAATGCTCTTGCATAAGTTCCACCACCAATAGTAATAGGTTGTAGCTTTTCACCAGTGACACTTTCATATGCTTCAAGTAAGCTTGTGCAAAGTGGGTGGTCGGGTGCTATATATAGTGGATTGTGGAAAAAGCCATATTCCACAGTGCCGTTTGAAAATGTTTTTGTTAGCTTTTCAAATAATTGCTCTCTTGTAATGCAAAGAGGGTGTCTTATATCTAAGCTGAAAGTAATACCCTCACTATCACTAGTGATTGTTCCAACATTTATTGTTAGTTTACCGCTTATTTTGTCCTCGCATTTAATGTTATAGCCACTGCCGTCAGTGTTGCAGATTATATCTGCTAAGTTTTTTGCATTTCTGTCGTAATTGCCAAATAGTCTTAAAATTTTCCAAAATGCATTGTCACCAATTTGAGGGGAACTGCCGTGTGCAGACTTGCCATAAGCAGTGATAGTGTTGCCGTCAATTATGACATTTTTGTCTGTGTTTTGATAGCTTTGTAAAGTTTTTGCCATTTCGTTATTAACAACGCAAACAACTTTATCCATAACCATATTAGCTCTTTCACCACCATTAATTGAAAGCAAATAAGATGGTTTTTTCATATGCACAGAAAAATATGCAACACCTTTTTCGCAGTTGATTACTGGAAAATCTCCGTCTGGAGTAAAGGCGATTGTAGGTATTTCCTCAAGTTCGCAATATTTATCTATGCAAAGCCAACCAGACTCCTCATCGCAACCAAAGATTATACGGATACGTTTATTTGGTACAAAACCATTGTCTACAAGTTGTTTTGTTGCAAATAGAGTAGCCATTATAGGACCTTTGTCATCAAGTACACCTCTGCCACAAAGATAACCATCAATTATCTCGCCAGAAAGTGTAGGTATATCCCAATCATTGCCAAAAGGTACAGTGTCTAAGTGGCCTAAAATGCCAAGTAGCTCCTCCCCATTACCAATTTCCGCCCAGCCATAGTAGCCATTACCATAATATGTCTTAAAACCTAAGTTTTCTGCAATGCGTAATGCTTTCCTTAAGCAATCGTCTACGCCGATTCCGAATGGTTTGCCGTCAATACTTTTACTTTCCACACTATTTATTTTTATTAGCTCAGATGTAGCCTTTAAATACTCGTCAAAATAATTCATAATTACCTCTAAAAAATTAATATGTTTTGTTTAAATTAATAATAACAAACAAGTTATTTATTATAAGATTAGTTACAAAAAAACATAAAAATTTAAAATTAATTTCAATTTATTTATAATATATATCATTATTATATACTAAATTTAAATAAATGAGAACTAATTTAAAACAAAATAATATAAAACATTGCAAAATTATATAAGTATGTGCTATAATATGTAAGAGTAATCTTATTTTACTATTAGAGGTGAAATATGGCAATACACGATGGTCATAGAAATAGAATGCGACAACGTATAGAAAAGGACGGAATTGAGAGTTTGCAAGAACACGAGATTCTGGAATATTTGTTATATGCCGTTGTTCCCAGAAAAGATACGAACGAACTTGCACATAAAATAATTGAGATATGTGGCAACCTAAATGGCGTATTTGACCAATCAGTTGAAAGATTACAGAAAATAGAGGGTGTAACATACAATATGGCGATATTCTTGTCAAGTATGAGCGGTATTATACGCAGGTATTTGTTACTTGAAGAAAGCGGAATCAATATTGCAAATGTTCAAGAATGCGTTAAAATTATGCGACCAATTTTTGAAACGCTTAAGTATGAGGAAATGCATATGTTATTAGGCAATTCAAAAGGAAGGTACTTAAAGCGAGTTTTGGTTTCAAAAGGTAGTGCAAGTGAAGTTCATTGTAATGTACGTGATTTAGTTGATATTGCTTTAAGAAACAATGCTTCAAGAGTGGTAATTATACACAATCATCCGTCAAATCATCCACAACCTTCGTTTGCAGATGACTTGTTGACAGAAAAGATATTTATGGCATTTAATATGATAGGTATAAAATTTCAAGACCATATAATTGTAACCAAAGATGGCTACTTTTCTTATTCAGAAAATGGTGTATTAACAGATATGAGTAATGGTTTAGTAACCTTTCAACAAGGCACAATAGGTCGATTGCAGTATGTGCCTACACCTAAACAGCAGTTAGATATGTCCGATTATTAAAAAATAAAGAATAGATAAAGATAGAATATTTGAGAATTTAAGGAGCGAGTATATGGAGATTAGAACAAGATTTGCACCAAGTCCTACTGGTTTTATGCACGTAGGAAATTTAAGGACTTGTTTATATGGTTATCTTTTTGCTAAAAAGAATAACGGCAAATTTATTTTAAGAATAGAGGACACTGACCAAGAAAGATATGTTGAGGGTGCGGTGGAAACAATATATAAAACATTACAAAAAGCGGGGATTGTTCACGATGAGGGACCAGATAAGGACGGCGGAGTTGGACCTTATATCCAAAGTGAAAGAAAGGCAATTTACCTAGAGTATGCTAAAAAGTTGGTTGAATTAGGCGGTGCGTACTATTGTTTTTGCGATAAAGAGAGATTGGATAGCCTTGCTGGCGAAAATGGTATAAAAAAATATGATAAACATTGCTTGAATTTATCTAAAGCTGAGGTGCAAGCAAAACTAGATAGTGGCGAGCCATATGTAATAAGACAAAATATCCCTCAAGAGGGTGTATCTTCTTACATAGATATGGTTTTTGGTGAGATTAGCGTGCCAAATTGTGATATGGAAGACGGCATTTTGATTAAAAGTGATGGTATGCCTACATATAACTTTGCAAATGTTGTTGATGACCATCTAATGAAAATAAGTCACGTTATACGTGGTATGGAATATTTGTCAAGCACACCTAAGTATAACTTGATGTATGATGCTTTTGGTTGGGAAAGACCGCAATATATGCACTTGCCACCTATTATGAGAGATGCAACACATAAGCTTTCAAAAAGGCACGGCGATGCAAACTTTGAGGACTTTTTGGAAAAGGGTTATCTAGTACCTGCTATTGTAAACTACATAGCACTTTTGGGTTGGGCACCTAGTGATAATAGAGAAAAAATGTCAATGGCAGAGCTTATGGATGCCTTTGATGTTAAAGGAATTAGTAAGAGCGGCAGTATTTTGGACGAGGCAAAAATGAAATGGTTAAATTCTCAATATATCAAGGAGTTGAGTGTTGAGAAATTTGTAGCACTTGCAAAACCATTCTTTGAGCAAAGTAAGGCTGCTGGCAAGTATGATTATAATAAACTTGCGGTGCTATTAATTCCAAGACTGGAAATTTTGAGTGATATACCTAGCAAAATAGACTTTTTAGAGGAATTTGAGGGTTACGACTTAGAGCTTTACGAAAACAAAAAGAACAAAATGGACAAGCAGATTGCTATTGAAATTTTGGAAAAGAGTATTCCGTTATTTGAGGACACAAGCGATTTTAGTGAGGAAAACTTGCAAAACATTATTGCAAATATAATTGAGCAAGGCGGATATAAAAAGGGACAAGTATTTTTGACAATTAGGCTTGCTTTGACTGGGGCTCAAATGACACCAGGCGGTGCGACTGAAATGGCGGACTTGTTAGGCAAGGCTGAAAGTATGCGTAGACTAAAATACAGTTTGAACTACTTAAAGGGGTGAATATGAAAGGATATTTACCTATTACAAAACCATATCTTACTGAAAAGGAAATATTGGGACTTAATCCGTTGGTGCTTGCATTTGTAGGGGATAGCGTGCAACAGCTTATGGTGCGTACAAAACTTGCTTGCAATACTACCGCCAAAGCGGGGGAGTTGCATAAACTACAAGCCGAACAAATTAAGGCATCTGCACAAGCAAAGTATATGGATGAGATAATGTCTATTTTGACAGAAGAAGAAATTGCCGTATTTAAGCGTGCAAGGAATAGTCATATGAACACCATAGCAAAAAATGCAACCATTGCAGACTACAAAAAGGCGAGTGGCTTTGAGGCAGTAATTGGGTATCTTTATTTGCTTGGTAAAAACGAAAGATTGCAAGAGTTGTTTGAAAAAATTTAAGAGAATAATAAGTTTAAATGGATATTTAAGCTGTATTATGGCAAAATAATAACAAAAATATGTAGGAGGCAATATGAGTAAGGCTGATGAAATTTTTATCCAAAATATGAAAGACATTTTGAATAATGGCGTTTGGGATACAAATTTACCAGTGCGTCCAAAGTGGAGCGATGGAACACCTGCACATACAGTAAAAAAGTTTGGTATAGTTAATAGATATAATTTGCAAGAAGAATTCCCTATTTTGACAATAAGGAAAACCTTTTTTAAATCTTGCGTGGACGAGCTTTTGTGGATATGGCAGAAAAAAAGTAATAATATCAAAGATTTAAACTCAAAGATTTGGAACCAATGGGCAGACGAAAATGGCTCAATAGGTAAAGCATATGGCTATCAATTGGGTGTTAAACATTTGTATCGTGAGGGCGAGTTTGACCAAGTTGATAGAGTTCTTTATGATTTAAAAAATAATCCGTCAAGTCGCAGAATAATGACAAACATTTATAATTTTGCTGATTTGCACGAAATGAACTTATATCCTTGTGCATATTCAATGACATTTAATGTCTCTGGTGATACTTTAAATGGTATTTTAAATCAACGTTCTAACGATATGCTTACTGCAAATAACTGGAATGTTGTACAATATGCAATTTTGCTTATTATGTTTGCTCAAGTATCTGGCTTGAAAGTTGGTGAACTTGTTCACGTTATAGCAGATGCTCATATTTATGATAGACACATACCTATGGTTGAGGACATAATTGGTCAAAAGCAGTTTACTGCTCCAAAACTTGAGGTGGACACAAGTATTAAAAACTTTTATGATTTTACTGTTGATAGTTTTAAATTAATTGATTATAACTGCAATGATAAAAAATATGAAATACCAGTTGCAGAGTAAGGATATAAATGAGAGCAATTTTACACATAGACAAAGAATGGGGAATTGGTAAAAATAATGATTTAATGTTTTCTATTCCTCTAGATATGAAATTTTTTAGGGAAACAACAATAAATAAGGTTGTCGTAATGGGAAATAATACTTTGAAATCTTTTCCAAATGGAGCACCACTTAAAAATAGGGTTAATATTGTATTATCCCGCAGTGCTGATAACAAAGATTGTATTATGGTTAAATCACTAGACGAATTATTTGTTGAACTGAAAAAATATGATACGAATGATATATATGTCATTGGTGGGGCAAGTATTTATAAGGCATTGTTACCATATTGTAGTGAAGTATTAGTAACAAAAGTTAATGCAATTGGTGGTGCAGATACTTTTTTTGAAAATCTAGATAATAATAAAGACTTTTCATTAATTTATGAAAGCGAACCATTGGAAACAAATGGTTATACTATACAATTTACTACATACAAAAATACAGCTTTAAAAGAGATTTTATAAAATAAATTCAATTTTAGTTTAATGATTAATTAGGTAGTAATGCTTAAGTTGTGGGAAAGTATAATACCATAATAAAGAAAAAGGTAGATTAATATGATTATTGAGGGTAAAAACGCTGTTAAAGAGGCTTTGAAAAGTGGCGTTACAATTTCTGAATTGAAAGTACAAAAAGGTATTCACGACAACGAAAATTTAGTTGGGCTAGCAAAGGAAAAATGCGTAAAGTTCGCTTTTTATGACAAAGCCAAACTAGATAAATTAAGCGAGAGTAAAAGACATCAAGGCTTTATAGCAGTTGCATCTGAATTTAAATATTCAACAATTGAGGATATGATTCAGCTTGCAAAACAAAAAAAAGAAAATTTGTTTTTGCTTATTTTAGACGGGCTTGAGGACCCTCACAATGTAGGTAGTATTTTAAGGGTTGCCGATTGTAGCGGTGTACACGGCGTAGTTGTGGCTAAGCATAGAGCGTGTGCGATTACAGATACTGTTGTTAAAATATCTAGCGGTGCAAGCAATTATGTTAAGGTTGCAATGGTTACAAATATTAATGACACTATACGTGAACTTAAGGATAATTTTGTAACTATACTATGTGCTGAGGCAGACGGCGACAATATGTATAATACAAATATGACTGGCGATATAGCTGTTGTGATAGGCAGTGAGGGGAAAGGTGTTAAACCACTTACACGCAAATTGTGTGACAAAGCAATAAGCATACCTATGAAAGGAAATGTAAATTCCTTAAACGCATCAGTTGCAACTGGGGTTATAGCATTTGAGGTGTTAAGACAAAGAAATAATTGAAAAACCATTTGAAAATCGATAGTAAAATGCAAAATTTATACTTTTATAGCGTGAATTTATTGTAAAATAACAACTATAGAGGGGTAATTATGAAATTATTAGTTGTGGATAAAAGCGAGGAGCAAAGCGGTAGACTTTGTGGCTTATTTGAAAATTTTGAGGGCGGTGCACAATGTAGCATTGTTGATAATATTGACAGAGGTATAGATAATGCTATCGCAAATAAGTATGATTTGATTATTTTAGGTATTACTGAAATCAAGTCAGTTGCTAAAAACTTTATAACAAAATTAAGGCAAGAATGTGGAACGCCATTAATTGTACTTACACGTGATAATGATGTTACAACAAGAGTTGAGTATTTGAATATTGGTGCAGATAGTTGTATGAATTACGATGTAAGTGATGAGGAACTTTATGCAGTGGGAGTAGCAATTTTAAGGCGTTTGTATAAAGATTTTGGTGTAAATATTTACAAGTTTAAAAATTTGCAAGTTAACTTTTTTGAAAAAACAGTTAAGATTGATGAGGAAAATATAGCAATTGTTGCAAAAATGTATGAACTTTTTGAGTATTTAATTAGAAATAAGGAAATCATTTTATCTAAAAATGCTCTATTTAACAGAGTTTGGGGATTTGAGAGTGAAACTACTTTTTCTGTAGTTGAAGTTTATGTCAGCAAGCTTAGGAAAATACTTGAGCAAGGTGGCTTGGCTGGACAATTGCTTACTATAAAAAACGCTGGCTATTGTTGGACAGAAAAGGATAGTCAGCAATAAATAGTTATTATTGGTTGCTATAGCGATTTTGGTAAAAAAGTTTGTTAAGCAATCGAAAATCGGTATTAAATTAAGTCATCCATATATCCCATAAACAAGTTATTTTGTGGGGGGCGATAAACACTTGAAAGGGCATTTTGCAGTAACTGATGTTAATTTAAACTGATATTGCTTGTGTAAGCAAGCAGTATTGTACGTGAAATATAATATAGATAATAGTTTTTAAATTTAGCTTATTGATTGAGTTTTTAATACATTTTACAAAAGTAAAGAATGCGAAATAATTGTCAAAACAAATTGTCCTTAGTACTTTTTGGTTTTGTAAAGGTGAAATATGATTTTTTATTACAATAGCAGAGATATAAATTGCAAAAAACCATTTGGAGCAGTTGTTAGTGGCAAAAAGGTGGACTTTAAGCTATTTGCTCACGATGGTATTTTTGTTGAGGGCGTTGACTTAGTGCTTACAAAGGACGGAGAGGACGATTGCTATTACGCAATGACTTATGTTGGTAAGCAAGATAACAGCTCTGTCTTTGAGTTGTCTATAACAATAGAGGATACTGGTTTGTATTGGTACAAGTTTGTAACTAATACGGAACTTGGCAGTTTTTCATTTGGTAAAAATGAGTATGGCGAGTTGTTGCAAAATGGTGAACCTTATCAATTGACTGTGTATAGTGAGGAATGTTTTACACCGACTAATCAGTTTGGTGGTGTAGTTTATCAAATTTTTGTAGATAGATTTAATAAGGGTGAGGATAGTGATTGTCGTTTTGAAAAAGACGGAGTACTTAAGCAATGGAATGATGATGTGACTATTGTGGATAGTGACGGAGTATTTCGTGCTAACGATTTTTATGGCGGTAATTTGCAAGGTATTTGTGATAAACTTGACTATTTAAAAGAGTTAGGAGTTACAATGCTTTATTTGTCGCCAATTTTCAAATCAAGCTCAAATCATAGATATGATACTGGCGATTATATGTATATTGATGAACTTTTGGGTTCGGAAAATTCCTTTTCAAGACTAATTAGTTGTGCTAAGAAAAAAGGCATAGGCATTATGCTTGACGGAGTATTTAATCATACGGGTAGTGACAGCAAGTACTTTAATAAGTTAGGCAAGTATGATTCATTTGGTGCTTATCAAGGTATAAAATCACCATATTATGATTGGTATTATTTTATAAATTATCCAGATGAGTATGGTTGTTGGTGGGGTATAACCGTAACACCTACCGTAAATAAAAATAATCCGTCTTATCGCAAATTTATCTTGGGCGAAAATGGCGTCCTAGATAAGTGGACTAAGTTTGGTTTAGCGGGCTGGCGACTTGACGTTGTGGACGAGCTTGATATTGACTTTGTTGACGAGATTAGAAAGCGTGTCAAAAAAGTAAATAAAAATGCTTATATCATTGGCGAGGTGTGGGAAGACGCTTCAAATAAAATTGCATACAGCAAAAGACGCCCTTATTTGCACGGCAGTCAACTTGACGGAGTAATGAATTATCCATTTAAAAATGCTGTAATTGAATTTGTATGGGATAATGATATTAACAAGTTTATAAATAATATAATGAATATTTACGAAAACTATCCTTTGTGTTGCCTAAATTCTTGTATGAATTTTTTGGGAACACACGATACAGTTAGGGCAATCAATACTATGAGTGATTATAATATTGACGGCACAAGCAAAGCGGATAGATTAAATATCCGACTACCTAAAGAGGTTAAGGAAAGTGCAAAAGCAAGGCTAAAGCTTGCAACCTCAATACTTTACGCTTTGCCTGGCTTGCCTACAATCTTTTATGGTGACGAGGTTGGCTTGGAGGGCTATGAAGACCCTATTAACCGCAGACCTTTCCCGTGGGATAATATGGATATGGATTTATTGGCTCATTACAAGCAGTTAGGTAGCTTGCGTAAAAGGTATAAACAAGCTTTTAGTGGCAGTATGGATATATTTGCAGACGGCGGTTTGTTGCATATTATTCGTAAAAGTGCAGATTATTCACAAATTATACATTTTTTATACAATAATCAAAATGAAAATATTATATATTTAGCAAAAAATGACATAAATTGTCTAACTGGAAAAAGCTTAAATGATGAAATTTTGCTAAAAAAAGGCGAGTTTTTGGCAATTTGCCCACAAAATGAATAAATATTGTGTAAAGTAGCTGTTTTATACATAAAAAATGTAAATAATAACTAAATTTAATATTTATGCATAAAATATGCAACTTTTTGCTTGCTTTATGCATATTAATATGGTAGAATGAATAACGTAAAACAAATAATTTTAAAAGAGGATAAAAATATGAAAAAGTTTAAAACTCTATTAATAGTTGTAATGGTATTAGTTACTGCTGTAGTTGCAACTTTGGCATTGGTAGGTTGTGATAAGGGCAATTATTTAAAAGTGGTTACAAATGCGGAATTTGACCCATTTGAGTATATGAATATGGAAACTGGTAATATTGAAGGCTTTGATATTGATTATATTGATGCTATTGCAAAACAAATGGGCTATGACGGAGCAAAAGTTACTAGTATTGACTTTGATTCAGTTGTTCCATCAGTTCAAAAAGGCAAGAAATATGATGTAGCTATTGCTGGCTTGACCGTTACTGAGGAAAGAACTCAACAAGTAGATTTTACTAATCCTTATTATGATGCAGGTCAAACAATAATTTACAAAGGCGATGTTATAAACTTTGAAAATGAAGATGAGATGTGGAATTTCTTAAAAGGTAAAAAAATTGGCGTTGCAAAGGGCTATACTGGTGACATTTTGATTCAAAAGGAAATGAAAGAGGGTGGCAAATTGTATGGAAGCGGTGCTGATAGAAAAGCTTTTGACAATGGTTCTTTAGCAGTTACAGCTTTGGCTGGTGGAGAAAGAGATGTAGTTGTTATAGATAATGCTCCAGCAAAAGCATTAGCTAAAACTTTTGCAGATAAAGGTGTTAAAGTTGTTACTAATGTAGCTATGGGTTCAGAGAAATATGCCATTGCTGTTAAAAAGGGCAATACTGAATTACTTGATAAAATCAACGCAGCAATGTTAGTTTTGGAAGAGAATGGTACTTATATACAAATTTGGAACAAGTACTTTGATAAGGAATCTAATTTATGATATTAAATTTGATATCAGCAGTTGAAGTAAATATTTGGAAATACATTTTTGTAGATTCATATAGTATGCTTTTAGAAGGGTTGTTAAATACCCTTCTAATTGTGATTTTTGCTTTCCCATTAGGTTTGCTAATCGGTTCAATTGTCGGTATTGCACATTTTGTACCAAACAACAATGTCTTTATTAAGATTTGGAAACGCGTTAATGCTATATATGTTGCAATCTTTAGAGGTACCCCAATAGTTGTACAATTATTGTTTATGTATTTTGGTATGTTATTGCCTTTGGGAGTTCCAGATATCATAGTTGCTATATTGGTTTTTGGTTTAAATAGCGGTGCTTATGTATCTGAGATTGTAAGAGGTGGTATAGCATCTGTGGATAAAGGTCAAATTGAGGCGGGTAGGTCCTTAGGTATATCCTATAGTAAAACAATGATAAAGATTATTTTACCTCAAGCTATTAAAAATATTACTCCAACTTTGGGTAATGAATTGATAGCATTGATAAAGGAAACATCAGTTGCTGGATATGTTGCAGTATTGGATATAACAAGAGTAATACAAATGATAGCATCAAATACATACAATTATTTTGTATCTTACTTTGTATTAGGTATTATTTATTTTGTAATTGTGTTTATTATTACTCAATTGTTAAAAGTTGTGGAAAGGAGGTTGTCAAGAAGTGATAAACGTTAAAAATTTACATAAACATTTTGGTAGCCTCGTTGTGCTTGACGGCATTGATATACAAATTAATCAAGGCGAAAAGGTAGCAGTTATTGGACCATCTGGTAGCGGTAAATCAACATTTTTAAGGTGTTTGAATTTATTGGAAAGACCAACTATCGGACACATTTACTATAAAGGTGAGGAAATAACTTATTATTGTAAGATTTCCGCTTTATCTAAAAAATGCAAACTTTTCAAAATCTCTTACTATGAAAAAAAGCTAGATAAGTTAAATGCTAGGCTTTCAGTTACTGCCGAACCAGTAGATAGTAAAGGCATTAAAAAGCTTAATGAGCTTAAGAAAAAAATAAGCGATATAACTGTTTTTTGTGACGAGTTAAAAAGGTCTTTGGAGTTTGACATTGAGGTAAGAGAAAATACTTTGCAAACTCAATTACAATTTTTAAAAGAGGGCATTGCTGAACTTTTTGGTGAGGAAAATTTATTTAGCAACGCAAGCAGTGTTGAGGAATATATTGCCTTGGCAAAGGAAAATGGCGATTCAAAGGTTATACAGCAAGTTAACGCTCAAATTAAAATTGCTAAGAGCAAAACAAAAAGCAAGCTTAAAGTTAACGAAAATGCTGTAAGAAAAAATATGGGTATGGTATTCCAACATTTTAACCTTTTCCCACATATGACAGTGCTTGACAATATAACTTTTGCACCAGCAGAATATCTTAAGGCGGAAATTAAACAAAAGCTTAAATCTGGCGAGATTACAAAGTCCGCAGTTAAACAATATAAAGAGAATAGGCAAAAGGAAATTAAGGACTATGCTTTTGAATTACTTCAGAGAATTGGCTTAGAGGAAAAGGCAAATGTTTATCCAAATACATTGTCTGGCGGACAAAAACAAAGGATAGCAATTGTTAGGGCTCTTGCAATGAAACCAGAGGTTATGCTGTTTGACGAGCCAACATCAGCTCTTGACCCAGAAATGGTTGGTGAGGTTTTGGAGTTAATCAAACAACTTGCCGATGAGGGTATGACTATGGTTATCGTAACTCACGAAATGGGCTTTGCAAAAGAGGTTGCAACTCGTGTATTGTTTATGGATTGTGGCAAAATTATGGAAGATAGCGAGCCAAAACAATTGTTTGAAACCCCTCAAAATGATAGACTTAAAACATTTTTATCTAAAGTTTTATGATAAAAAATAATCATAAGTAATAAATTTGATTTTTAAGTTTAAAAGTTATTTTTGGCTCAAAAAGTTGAAAAAATAAAAAACAACAAAATAAATCGCAAATAACGTGCTGAAAATCGGTACTATTTGCGATTTTTTACATTTTTAGAGATTTTATCTTTTAAAACATAAAATTTGCGTTTTTGCTATTAAAAACAAAATTTAGGCAAATAAGCTAAAACTATTTACTTTATAATAAAAAAGTGATATAATTCAATATAGCATTAGTCAAAATAAACCCTTGTATAATGCTTGCAAAGAGTGTAATATGAAAGTATCAAACGACTATAGTATGTATGAATATTTGTTAAATAGGAACAAAGGGGATAACAGACCTCTTATATCTTATTATAATAATGAAATGTCTACAAATACTTTTTTCAAACAAGTGGATATTGTAGCTAACGCTTTGTCAGCAATAGGAGTGGGTAAAGGTGATAATATCGCTTTATGTTTGCCAAATATACCTAACGCAATTATCATATTTTATGCGACTAATAAAATTGGTGCGGTGGTAAATTTAATACACCCATTAGTTCCCGCAAAAGCTTTAGCTGACATTGTGCAAGAGCATAAAAGCAAAGTAGTTTTTGTATTAGATATGTTTTACAATAAGCATAAGGAATTTTTGGAAAAGTCGCAAGTATATAGCGTTGTATGCAGACCATCTGACTATCTAAAAAATGTTTACAAGCTTGGATATAATGTTTATACTGCTAGTAAAAAACCTAAGTTAAACGGCAATGCAGTTTTTTATAATGACTTTATCAAAAACCAAAGTGTTACTGCTAAAGCGGAAGAGCATTTTGAAGGCATTGGCGATAATGTGGCTTGTTATATACATTCTGGCGGTACTACAGGCGTTCCTAAAACGGCGATTATACCAAACAGAGCTATAAACGAGTGCAGTTACAGCATACGTACCTTGATAGGTGACGAGGCTCAAAAAGGCGAAAGTATGTTAATGGTATTGCCTATGTTCCACATATTTGGGTTAGGTGTTTGTATGCATTCCACCTTGACAGCGGGTGCTAGATGCGTGTTAATTCCAGTATTTAAGCCAAAGTCTTTAGCTAGAACTATAAAAAAGCAAAAAGTCACATATATGACGGGCGTTCCGTCAATGTATCAAAAGCTTGTAAAATTAAAGAGTTTTGGCGGTAAATATTTGCAAAAAATGAAATCGTGCTATTGTGGTGGCGATAAATTAAAGCAAGAAATCAAAGAGGATTTTGACGCTATTATGAAAAAATACAATTCCTCTTGTACATTGTGTGAGGGCTATGGCTTGACTGAGGCGGGCGTGTGCAATGTAAATGTGGAGGAATATTCCAAGAAAGGTTCTGTTGGTAAGCCGTTAGGTGACATAAAAGTTTGTATTGTTGATAGTAATAGAAAACAATTAGCTTATGGCGAGCGTGGTGAAATTTGTTTGTCTGGTGATAATCTAATGTTAGGATATTACAAGGACGAGGAAACTACAAACAAAGTGCTATTTGAAATGGATGGCGTAAAATGGCTTGCAACGGGTGACTATGGCTATCTTGAGGAAAGCGGACATTTATTCTTTGTCGACCGCATTAAAAGAATGGTTAAGATTAGCGGAATGAATGTATTCCCTAATGAGATAGAATATCTAGTTATGCAAAATGTGGCTGAAATTGACAGATGTTGCGTAATAGATTTAATTAAAAATGAAAAACCATATTTGAAACTTTTTGTAACAATGAAAGAGGGGTATCAATATGGTGATGACATTAAACAAAAGATAAAAAATACAATAATCACAAATTTGATGAAATAT
Organism: uncultured Christensenella sp.; assembly: GCA_910584035.1. Taxonomy (GTDB): domain Bacteria; phylum Bacillota; class Clostridia; order Christensenellales; family UBA3700; genus MGBC100798. The sequence continues at coordinate 16,956 of CAJTZR010000001.1, forward strand.
TCTTTACCAAAAGTGATTGAGTGTGTAGAACAATTGCCACTATCCGAAATTGGTAAAGTTGATTATAACAAATTAAAACAAAAGGAGCTTGAATTATGATAATCAGCGAAAGATTAGCACAAGAATTTGAATTAAAACAGGAGTATAGCGATAATATCATTAAGCTTATCGATGAGGGTTGCACAATACCATTTATTGCCCGTTATCGTAAGGAAATGCACGGCACTTGCGATGACCAAACATTGCGTAAGTTTGCAGACCGCTTGACATATTTGAGAAATCTTGATAAGAGAAAGGCAGAAATAATCAGCAGTATCTCATCACAAGGCAAATGGACAAACGAGCTTGCAGAGGCTATTGATAAAGCTGAAACAATGACTGAGGTTGAGGATATTTATCGTCCATATAAGAAAAAGAAAAAGACAAGAGCATCTGTGGCTATTGAGAAAGGCTTGGAGGGCTTGGCAGATATAGTTATGAGCGACCTTAAAGAGGGCGACATTGTTGCAATTGCAACTCCATATGTTAATGAGGAGAAAGGCGTTGCAAATGTTAAAGAGGCTTATGAGGGAGCAAAAGACATTATTGCTGAAAGAATTAGTGACGATGCAGAAGTTCGTAAAGAATTAAGAGAGCTATTTGTTGGTATTGGTGATATCAACACTGTACTTGATGAGGAAAAAGATACAGAAAAAGGCAGTATTTTTGGTATGTACAAAGACTATACTGAAAAAATCAAAGCAATTCCATCTCACAGAATACTTGCTATCAATCGTGGGGAGAAAGAGGACTGCTTAAAAGTATCTTTAAAAATGGATAAGGAAACAGCTTTAAAAGTTATCACTGATAAATATGTACATACAGATTGCTTGTTTACCGACCTAATGATGGAGACAAGTGACGATAGCTATGAGAGATTGATTTTCCCTTCAGTTGAAAGAGAAATTAGAAGTGAACTTACAGATAACGCTAATGAGGGTGCTATCAAAATGTTTGAAACTAACTTGAAACCATTACTAATGCAACCACCTCTTAAGAATAAAGTTGTATTGGCACTTGACCCAGCTTACAGAACTGGTTGTAAAGTAGCTGTACTTGACGAGAATGGTAACGTATTGGCAACAAGCGTTGTACATCCAACTCCACCACAAAGCAGAGTGGAAGAGGCAGAGGAAAGACTTACTGCTTTGATTAACACACACAATGTAGATGTTATCTCTATTGGTAATGGTACTGCCAGCAAGGAAACTGAAATTTTCGTTGCAAATATGATTAAAAAGATTGATAAGCCATTGCAATATATGGTAGTTAACGAGGCAGGTGCATCTGTATATAGTGCAAGTGAGCTAGGTGCAGAGGAATTCCCTAACTATGACGTATCTTTGAGAAGTGCAGTAAGTATTGGTAGAAGATTGCAAGACCCTCTTGCAGAGCTTATCAAGATTGATGTTAAGAGCATTGGTGTAGGACAATACCAACACGATATGCCACAAAAGAGATTGACAGAGGTGCTTGAGGGCGTTGTAGAGGACTGCGTAAACAGCGTTGGCGTTGATTTAAATACAGCTTCTTACAAATTGTTGTCTTACATTTCTGGCTTGAATATTGGTATTGCAAAAAATATCGTTGAGTACAGAAAGAGTCAACCATTCAAAACAAGAGAGCAACTATTAAAAGTACCAAAGCTTGGACCAAAAGCATATGAGCAATGTGCTGGTTTCTTGAGAATTACTGATGGTGAGGAGGCTTTGGATAACACTGCAGTTCACCCAGAGTCATACGCAGCAGTTAAAGGCTTGCTTTCAACATTCGGTTTGACTGAAAATGATGTTACAAGTGGTAACTTGAATGATTTAGAGGAAAAAATCAATAGCTATGGCAAAGCAAAGCTTGCTGAGGAATTGCAAATTGGTTTACCAACTTTGAACGATATTATTGATGAAATCAAAAAGCCAGGTCGTGATATTCGTGACAGCTTGCCAAAGCCTATCTTGCGTGACGACTTGCTAGATATATCTAACTTAAAAGAGGGTATGGAGATTGTTGGTACTGTAAGAAACGTTATTGACTTTGGTGCGTTTGTTGATATCGGCGTTCACCAAGACGGCTTGGTTCACATTAGTGAAATTAGCAATGACTATATCAAACACCCATCTGATGCTTTGACAGTTGGCGATATCGTTACTGTAAAGGTTATTGGTGTTGACCCTACTAAAAACAGAATTAGTTTGACTATCAAGGGTGCAAGCAATGCTAAGCCTAAGTCAGAGAGTACTGTTAAAGAGCCAAGGCTTTTGGATAGAAAAGAGAAAAACAATAAAGAGTTCAAAAACAAAGGCAACAAGGACTTCAAGGGTAATAGAGACTTTAAAGGAAATAAAGATTTTAAGGGTAATAAGGACTTTAAAGGCAATAATAAAAATAATAACAACAATAATAGACCTAAGAAACCAGAGCAAAGTGTGGACGATTTGTTGTTAAAACTACAAAATAAATTTAATAGACACTAAAGAATATAGTAGATTGTGTGATTACAAATTTAAACTATATAAAGTAAATTTTAATTAGCTTTAAAATTTTAAAATTGTTAATGTAATGTACTTTTTTACATTATTACAATACTTCTAGTTTGAATTAAATAAGTTACTGCAAATGCCTTTTAAGGTGCGTTGCAGTAACTTCCAATAATATGGTTACATAATCTACATTTTTCTTTAAATTTAGGTTTAGTACCGATTTTTGACGTGATTTTAAAATAAACAATGGGAGTGATGTTATGGAAAAGTTTTCAAACTTTATTATAAAACATAGACTTGTTATGGTTATTGTTTTTCTTACAATAGTTATAGCATCACTTATTTGTTTTGTTTTTGTAGACGTTAATTCGGATATAATATCTTACTTACCAGAAGATATGACTACATCAAAAGGCTATAAGTTTTTGAAAGAAACTTTTGATATGGAAAGTGATGCGATTGTAGCAGTTCAAGGTGCAAGCAAAGAACAAATGCAAGAGATTACCACAAAAATGCAACAGCTTGACGGCGTGCGAAAGAACGGCATTACTTGGTATGGAACGCTTGATTCCTTTGCAATGGGTGGTATATCTATTGGTGGAATGACAGCTGACGAGTTGATAGATAGTATTAAAAACAACCCAGATATTATAAAACTGTTGCACCCACAAGAGGATATTTATACAATTATGGTACAAATGTCTGTGGCATCTAGTACCAATGAGGCAAGTAAAGTACTAAAGGAAAGTAAAAAGATAATTGAAAGCTATGGCTTAGAATATGCTGTTGGCGGTTCGGCGGAAATTTCCACCTCACTTTTAGGCACTGTTACAGGTGAAATGCCTTATTTTTTGATTGTTGCAGCTATTATAACAATACTTATATTAGTTGCTACAACCTCAAGTTTTTTTGAACCAGTTATTCTGCTTACCACTTTGGTAATAAGCATTTTGCTAAATATGGGTAGCAATATAATTTTTGGCAATGTGTCAGTAATTACTTTTGCGACTTCTGCAATATTGCAACTTGCATTATCAATGGACTACTCAATTTTCCTTATGCACTCATTTAGAGAGGAGCGGAAAAAGTGCTTTGACGATAAAACGGCAATGGCAAGAGCCATACCAAAAACTTTCTCTACCGTTTGTGCCTCTGCATTGACTACTGTTGGTGGTTTTATTGCTTTGGTATTTATGCAATTTGGTATTGGTGCGGACTTAGGTTTAGTACTTGCAAAAGGTGTACTAATGTCAATGCTTACTGTAATTTTGTTGCAACCTTGCCTTATGTTGTTTGCATCTAAAACTACAGCTAAACTTGAACACCCAGTACATTTGCCTAAATTTAAAAAGTCTGCTGAAGTTGCGGTAAAGGGTAGAAAACCAATATTAGCAATCGCTTTAATTGCCCTTGTTCCAATTATTTATTGTGGGCTTAGTATCTCTTATTCTTATATGAAAATGGAAAAAGATAACTCTAAACCTTTGACGGAAGTACAAGAGATTGTTGAGGTAATGGGTAATAGTATTTTGATTACCGCACCTAATGGAACAGATAAAGGCAAATCGCACTTGGAATTTATTCAAGAGGTTAAAGCACTTGATAAGGTAAGTGTAGTTAGTGGCATATATGCTATGATTCCAGAAGAGGCGACTGAACAATTATGGGCATTAATTAATTTAAACATTTCTTCTCAACTAAAAGCTTATGCAAATAAAGGCTATGTGCTTTATACTATAATGATAGAAACAGAGTCGGAATCTGCAGAGGAAGGTGTGTTGCTTAATGATATAAAAGCAATATTATCCAAGCATTTTGGTGATAAGTACTATATTACTGGTATGGCTCAAGCGGTTAACGATTTATCTATTGTTACGCCAAAGGACTTTACCTTAGTATCTATAATAAGTGCTATAATAATATTCTTTATTTTAATGTTGTCTATACGTAGTGTTAAATATTCCTTGGCACTTATGGGTGTTGTGGAATTTGGTATATTTATAAACCTGGCGTTGAATTTTATGATGATGACACCAGTAAACTTTATGGCATATATCATAATTAGTAGCGTTCAGATGGGGGCAACTGTCGATTATGCAATCTTGCTTACAACAAAGTTTAAACGCAATATGATGACAATGCCAGTAAAACAAGCTTGTTATAAAGCGGTTAAGGATAGTAGCTTGTCAATTTTAACATCAGCAACAATTTTAGGCGGTTTATGTCTTGCAGTGTATGCAATTACAACAAATGCAATTATCGGACAAGTAACAATGTTAATTGGTAGAGGTGCAATAATAAGTAGCTTGTTGATACTATTTGTATTGCCGTCAATACTAATGCTAATTACAAGAAAACCACCAACAAACAAGTATATAAACAATTGGAAAGTTAAAAAACTTATGGCAACGCAAGCTAATACTCAAGTTGAGGTTAAGGAGAAAAATTTAGACGAAAGTTTAATGTATTATGACAGTGCGGAAAATACAACTAATATCAGTAACGAGGTGTTAGAAAGAGAGCAAGTAGACAGTTTGCAAGACAATCTTGATGAAATAAAAGTAAACTCGGAAATTGCGGAAAAAACTGAATGATAAAAGATAATTATTTATAAGATAAGTTGGGAAATTTTGCAAGTCTTATGTAAAAATTGCAAATTGACATATACTAAATATTATGATATAATAATTGCGGTAGTATTTTACTATAGGTAAAGGGAATTTATGAAAAGGAAATATGCTTTTTTTACAATATTATTAATTTTAGTTTGTGCTTTAAGTGTTAGTTTGGTTGCTTGTAATCACAAACATAAATGGCAAAGTGAGTGGGATATGGATAGCACTTACCATTGGCGTAATTGCAGTAAAAAGAATTGTGATGAACAAGGAGATAAAGCGGAACATAATTTTGTTTATGAACAAGATAGTAATAATCACTGGCAAGTATGTTCAACTTGTGGATATACAACTGCTAAGACGGCACATAATTATGCTATAAAGTACCACGATACGCAATGTTGGAGTGTATGTGAACAATGTGGTAATACCAAAGATGTTCAAGACCACGATTTTACACCACTTGACCCATTTTGCAGAAGATGTGGTTTTAAAAAAGGCAGTGAAAATTTAATATATAAATTAAATAGTGATAAAATAAGCTATAGTCTTGTTGGTGTAAATGTTGATATTGATACAGCAAGTTCAAAATCTGCATTAAATCCAAAAGTTGTAGTTAGTGAGTATTATAAAGGTTTACCTGTAACAAGCATTGGCGATAGAGTGTTTGCATTTACAAATATTACAAGTGTATATTTGCCTAAAACAATTACAAAAATAGGTGAAAGAGCTTTTAAAGGTTGCAAGTTACTTTCAGAAATCATAATTCCACAAAGTGTAACAACTATAAGTAATGGTGCTTTTGAAGAATGTTATGGTATCACAATAAAAGCAGAGGCTAAATCAGCTCAAAGCGGTTGGAGTATAGATAGTTGGGGTATTAATCAATTCTGCAAGTTTCCTATTGTATGGGACTGCAAAAATAACAATATCGCAAATGATGGTTATGAGTATTTTATTGATAAACAGACAAATATTAAATTTGGAATTAAAAAGGAAAGTGTAAATGGTGATTACGCTGGTACGGCAATAATTGCAATGCAACCGCATAATCAAAGTATGTTGAATCCTAGTGGTGCATTAAATATAAATGGCGGTAGTGTAAGTTACAATAATTTGACTTATAGGATAACAAGTGTGGCAGATTATGCTTTTTATCAAAATGACTTGATAACATCAGTAACTTTGCCTACTAATGTTAAAAAAATCGGCGACTATGCATTTGGTAATTGTACAAATGTTAAAACATTTACTTGGACTCAAGATGATTATACTTTGCCAGATGAATATGGTATTGAGGAGATTGGCATTGGTGCTTTTATAAATTGCACTAATTTAACAGAGTTTAAATTGCCTAAAAAAGTAAGCGTTATTCAAGCGGGCTTATTGCAAGGTTGTGAAAAGTTAACTAAAATAGTTATTAATAACAATGTTAAAGTAATAAGCAAAAACGCATTTAATGGTTGTGTAGAGCTTGGCGTAATTTCCTTTGACGGCTCAGTAAATGAGTGGAATAGCATTACAAAAGAGGAAAGTTGGGATGCAGATACAGGAGCATATACAATGCAATTTGGTGCGTAAATAGTTAAATTGTTTTAATGCAAAATATATTGAATTTAAATTAAGATAAATTTGAAATTACCAATACAATAAATTGAGAAAATTTTTTGTATTGGTAATTGTTTTTTATGTAAAATTGTCTTTATACAAAAAAAGTTATTTTATTGGGAAGTGATAGGTAGTTTTAAAACCGCACTATCTAGTAACAAAATTTAACTCAAACGAGTAGTACTTTCATAACAAGAGTATTGCGTTAGTAATATAAAATTTTAATGCAATTAAAATTTGTTTCACATAGTTTATTAAATTATATTGACAATACAAATTACAAAATATTTTTTTGAGCTTTATTAATAATACATTAGGTATTGGCTATATAAGGGTTGTAAGTAAATGTAATTACTAAATTATGTGTCGTTTAATTTGAGAGAACTCAAATTTAAACAAAAGCTAACACTTTTTATGAATAAATCAAGCCGACATTATTTGAATTGCCTTCAGCTATTGCAAAATACTCTTTCGGGTGCTTATCGGGGTCCCCACAAAATAACTTTTTTGTGGGGTGTATGGATAACTTCCAATAATATTCAATTGTTATAATATACTTTTGGCTAATTAAGTTTACTTTTTGAAAAAAATATTTTGCATATACAAATAAATATATAAGTTAAAAAATTATATGCATTGAAATGTTTTAGTTAAAAAATATTTTGCATATTTACATTAAGATAATTAAGTATAACAAAAAGAGGAACGATTGTTCCTCTTTTTTGTATACAAATTAGTTTATAATTTTGTGTGCTATCTTGTCCACTCAATAGTGTTATTTTTAAGCTCTATTATGCGTTGGTTGCTACTGCCACGGAATGGAAGAGTTAAGTCTTTTAAGCTTTCCTCAAACTTTCCGTCAATAAGCCAGTCGCAAATATCCAAAAGTCCATTTATGTCTGGGTTATTCAAAGCTTGTAGTTGCTCAATTGTGTAACCAGTGTAACAAATTATATTTAAATCTGTTTCCGCCTTTATCTTTTTTGCAAGCTGTAAAAAAGCTTTTGGCTGACACATTGGTTCACCGCCACTAAATGTAATACCGCTTAATATTTTGTTAGATTTAGCTTTATTTACAATATCATCAATGTCAATATCATAACCACCTTTAAAGTCGTGAGTATGAGCATTGTGACAACCTTTACAATTGTGGGGACAGCCTTGACAAAAAACCGTAAGTCTCATACCGGGACCGTCCACAATTGAATCATTAACTAAACCCGCAATTCTCAAATTACACATTGTGTTTTACTCTGTCATTAACTTCTGCACGTTTTGCATTGTTAAATCTATCAACAGTACCAACTAGGTAACCAGTAATTCTACGAATACGTTCAAAGTTTTGACTGCCGTCACCCTCTTTTCTACCGCACTTAGGACAAACATTATCAATAATACCATTGTAACCGCAAACTGGGTCTCTGTCAATAGGGTGGTTGATTGAGCCGTAACCGATACCAGCCTCTTTCATACAACGAACGCAAGCCTCAAAAGCATCTAAGTTCTTTAGTGGGTCGCCGTCAAGCTCAATGTAGCTTATGTGACCACCATTAGTCAATGCGTGGTAAGGTGCTTCAATCTTGATTTTGTCAAGAGCTCCAATATTATAGTAAACTGGAACGTGGAAAGAGTTAGTGTAGTACTCTCTGTCAGTAATTCCTTTCATTTTGCCAAATTTCTTAGCATCAATTCTTACAAATCTACCAGACAAGCCCTCAGCTGGGGTTGCGATAACAGAGTAGTTAAAGTGAGTTTCTTCGCAAAGTTTTTCAGTAAAGTCTCTCATATGTTTAATGATTTCCAAACCTAGCTTACGGCTTTCCTCATTTTCACCGTGGTGTTTACCAGTCAAAGCTACTAAGCATTCTGCAAGACCAATAAAGCCGATAGATAGTGTGCCGTGTTTCAAAATCTCACCGATTTCATCTTCATAGTCAAGCTTGTCGCTATCTAGCCATACACCTTGACCCATTAAGAATGGATAGTTTTTAACTCTCTTTTTAGCTTGAATTTTGTATCTGTCCATCAATTGGTCTGATACAAGTTGTAATTTCTCATCAAGCATTTCGTAGAATTTATTAATATCGCCTTTTGCAAGAATACCAAGACGTGGTAAGTTAATTGATGTAAATGATAAGTTACCTCTTTGAGTAACAATCTCTCTATCCTTGTCATAAACATTACCAGCAACCCTTGTACGGCAACCCATATATGCGATTTCTGTTCTGTAGTCGCCTTCTTTGTAGTATTGCAAGTTGAAAGGTGCATCAATAAATGAGAAGTTAGGGAACAACCTTTTTGCAGATACTTTGATTGCTAGTTTAAACAAATCGTAGTTAGGGTCTTTCTTATTGTAGTTGATACCTTCTTTTACTTTAAAGATATGGATAGGGAATATAGCAGTTTCGCCATTACCAAGTCCAGCATCTGTAGCAAGCAAAATGTTTTTAATAACAAGTCTGCCCTCTGGAGTAGTATCTGTACCATAGTTAATACTACTAAAAGGTATTTGTGCACCAGCTCTTGAGTGCATTGTATTTAGATTATGAACAAAAGCTTCCATTGCTTGGTAAGTAGCTCTGTCAATTTCTTGCTCTGAATATTTAGTAGTAAACTTTTGAATTTTCTTAATAAGTTCCTCTTTAATACCGATTTTCGCAAGCTCTTTGCTCTCAGCTACAAGATAATCAGTCTTTTCCAAAGCTGGAACGATGTCTTTTTCAGCAAGTTTAGCAGTGATATTTTGTGCTATCTCTTCTGCGTTTTCAATCTCGTAAATATCCAAAGCTTTAATCAAATTCTTTTTATAAATCTTTTTATAAGACTTGGCAACACCAATAGCCATAGCATACTCAAAGTTAGGAATACTTTGACCGCCGTGTTGGTCATTTTGGTTAGATTGGATAGCAATAGCTGCCAAGGCAGAGTATGAAGCTATATCGTTAGGCTCTCTCAAAAAGCCGTGACCTGTACAAAAACCACCTTTAAACAACTTGATTAAATCAATTTGACAACAAGTTTCTGTAAGTGTCAAAAAGTCTAAGTCGTGAATGTGAATATCACCCTCATCGTGTGCTTTTGCGTGTTCAGGACGTAAAACGAATAATTTGTTAAATTGCTTTGCACCCTCGCTACCATATTTAAGCATTGTACCCATTGCGGTATCGCCGTCAATGTTTGCGTTTTCTCTTTTTATATCATTGTCTTTTGCATCCTTAAAAGTCAAGTCCTTGTAAATTTCCATCAAAGATGTTTTCATCTCTCTTGCTCTTGTGCGGTTCGCTCTGTACAAGATATAATTTTTAGCAGTTTGTGCGTGTCCCTTTTCAATCAAAGTTTTTTCAACTGCGTTTTGAATTTCCTCAACTGTTGGAGTAGAAGTGCCTTGTTTTTCCAAAAACTCGCAAGCCTCAACTGCAAGCTCAAGTGCAGTGTCGTGGTCGCTACCACCAGCTGATGCTGCAGCTTTAAATATAGCATCTGCTATTTTTTGTAGATTGAATGGAACTTTTCTGCCATCACGCTTAATAATGCTTTTAATCATAATCTTTTCTCCTTAAAATTTTGTAATCTGTCATTGCTCACTTAGTATACAACAATTTATGTATCTTGTCAAGAGGAAAATACTATATCTTGTGGTCAATTTTGTGCAAAATTCAATTTTGACCACAAGATATAGTATTTAAGTAAAATTTTATGTAAAATTTATATATGTAAAAATAGCTTGTTATTTTACATTTGGAAACCATTTGTGAATAATACTAAACCATAGGTTATTAATTTCTTGCTAAAATTGTAAATTTATTTTACATAATACAACAAAAGCAAAATTTATGTAAAAAATAATAATGATTACTATTTTTATGTAAAAAATAAATAAAAATTTTTATACAAAATAAAAGACGTTAAAAACAGATATTATTTAAGACATAATATTGCTAACAAAAATTTTTGACATATTTTGCATAATTTCGACAAGCATATGTATACTAACAAAAAGAGAGGTGTTTATGCAAGCTGTTATTATGGCGGGGGGTTATGGCACAAGACTTAGACCGCTTACAAATGAAATTCCAAAACCAATGGTGCCAATAATAGATAAACCAATAATTGAATATATTGTATTACATTTAAAAAAGTATGGCTTTACAGATATTATAGTAACTTTAGGCTACAAACCAGAGGAGATTATGTCATATTTAGGCGATGGTTCTAAATATGGGGTGCAAATTAGATATAATATTGAAAGCACACCACTAGGAACGGCGGGAAGCGTAAAGGCTGTAAATGAGATTTTAGAAAAAACCTTTTTAGTAATAAGCGGTGATAGTTTTACAAATGTAAACTTATATGAGGTTGCTAAGTATCACGCAACACACCCAAAGGCAATTACTATGGTTGTAAAAGAGCTAGATGATGTAAAAGGCTTTGGCGTTGTAAAGTTTGATGAGGACGGTAATATACAAGATTTTGTGGAAAAACCAGAATCAAGCAAATTGAAATTTGTCAATACAGGAATGTATATGATAGAAAAAAAGATTTTGCAAACAGTGCCAGAGGGCAAGTTTGACTTTTCAAGAGATTTGTTCCCAACTGTACTTGATGAAATGAAAGCGTATGTAATGAGAGAGTATTGGTCAGATATTGGAACATTATCCTCATATTATTTGACAAATAATGAGGTAGCACTTAACCCACAAAACTTTGGTGTGCAATTGTATTAATCAATAGTTTAAATAGATAAAAAATTATATAAATATTTATATTAATATATATGTTATTTATTATAATATAAGTATTATAGTATTATTTTAATAATGTAGTACAGCCGACAGCTATTCAAAGAATGTAAATATAGTATATTATAAATTATATATAGAAAAAATAGTTATATTTAGTTTAACATTATATTATTAATATTGTAGATAACCAATAGTTAAAACTTTTAAGCATTACCATATAAATATCTTTAGATATAATAAAGCTAAATTTTGATTTTAACTATATTTATATATAAATATGATATACCTAATAATGTTAACCAAAAATTTAAAACAAACTATAAATTTTGAATTATTTACTAAGTGTATTGCTCAATAAATGACTTGTTAAAATAATTTGATTAATAAAAAAGAGCTAGAACTAAGTTATACCCTTAGGCTACAATTGCCTAACAACGTTTTTTAACATAGCTCATTTCCAACTTGATTTTTAGATTATATAACATTTTAAGCTATGTAAATGTTTTTGCCAATAATTTTCTCAAAAAATGCGATTAATTATAAAAAATTACCTTCAAATATTGTGATTAAAAAACTACTTGTGTTTAAACACAAGTAGTTTTTTAATACATAATTTTAAATTAAACAAGGTTAATTTTTGCGAATATAACTTAAAGCTAATGCTTTTTATGATAAATCAATAAAGTAAAATTCAAATTAAAATCACTAAAATAATTATTTTAGTGTATATTTATGGGCAATCAATTTACTATACTCACATACTTTTATTCAAAAATTCACTATAACTTTTTAGTGAGGGTATATGGATAGCTTACGATAATTTTAATTATGAGGTTTTAATTTGAGAGAACTCAAATTAAACCAAAGCTACGCTTTTACTTGATAAATCAAGCAGACATTATTTGACTTAACAATTGCTGATGTCAAATGACACTATGTGTCGCTATCGTAATCCCCACAAAATAACTTTTTTGTGGGGTAAATGTACAGCTTCCGATAATTTTAATTATTTTTTCTTGCTAAAAGCCTCTTTTGCCTTATCAATGATATCTTGTTCAGTTAAGTGCATTACCTCTGCAAGATAAGCTTCTTTACCAACTTCGCCGTATCTGTCACCAATACCAACTCTTGACATAGGAATTAGTACATTGTTTTCCAAAAGTAGGGAAGCTACTTCAGAACCTAAACCGCCAATCAAGTGATGATTTTCGCAAGTTACTACAGCACCAGTTTCACGACAAGCTTTTAAAATAGTAGCAGTGTCAAGTGGTTTGTAAGTATGCAAAGCAATAACTTTTGCGTCAATGCCCTCAGCCTTAAGTCGCATTGCAGCAGTTACTGCACGATGTACCATAATACCACAAGCAATAATTGTAATATCACCGCCGTCAACGATAACGTTTGCTTTAAATAAATCAATTTTAGAGTTGCTAGAGTAAATAGCAGGTGTCTTTTTCCTTTGTAATCTAATATACATTGGCTTATCGCACTTTAGTATTTGAGGGAATAATTTATCTAGGCAAACACAATCGCAAGGCTCAACAACTACCATATCTGGAACTTGTGTCATCAATGCAACGTCCTCAAAACTCATATGAGTACCGCCATTAATTTGTGCCATAATACCAGGGTCAGTACCTACAATTTTAACATTTTGTTTTGTGTAACCAACGCTTACTGCGATTTGGTCGTAACATCTTCTTGTAGCAAAAGGGCTGAAAGAAGAGCAGAATGGCACTTTGCCACAGCTTGCAAGACCAGCAGCTACGCCAATCATATTACTTTCCGCAATACCGCAGTTGATAAAACGTCTTGGGTAAGCATCTTTAAATTTGCCAGTACCTATGCAGTTCATAAGGTCTGCCTCAAGTACAACTATTCTTCTGTCAAATTTAGAGTATTTAATCAAATTGTCAACATAAACTTGACGCATTTCTTTATTATGTAAATCGCTCATTTTAATACCTCCCCAGTACATTCATTGGCAAGCATTTCAGCAGTAAAGCTAACACTATGTGATTTGTAGTGTCCTTCACAACATTTAACGCCTTTACCTTTGATAGTGTTAAGGACAATAGCGGTTGGTGTCCTAGATGCACGACATTTTGTAACAACCTCAACTATTTTCTCAATGTCGTGACCATCAATAGAATATACTTTGTAACCAAATGCACGTAGTTTAGATTCAAAAGGCTCAACCTTACATACATCTTCAGTCATACCATCAATTTGCATTCTGTTATTATCAATAATTGCAGTAAAGTTAGATAAATGTCTAGATGAGGCAAGCATAAGTGCTTCCCAAACTTGACCTTCTTGGCTTTCACCATCGCCAACAATTGCAAAAGTGTGGTAATTTTTCTTATCAATTCTTCCAGCAATAGCCATACCTACAGCGGCAGAAATTCCTTGACCTAATGAACCTGCTGTAAAATCTACACCAGTTACTTTTAACATATCTGCGTGTGATGGAAGAGTTGTGCCGTTTTGGTTTAATGTAAGCAATAAGCTTTTGTCAAAATATCCTCTTGCTGCAAGGGTAGCATATAAACCTGGTGCAGCGTGACCTTTAGATAGCACAATTCTATCTCTGTTTGGATTTTTTGGGTCTTCTGGGTCAATGTTAGTGCTATGAAAATATAACACAGTAAGCAACTCAATTATGCTTGATGAGCCACCAATATGACCAACACCAAAATTAGCAATACACTCAATGCACATTTTACGAATTAAATCTGCTGTTTCGTATAGTTTTTCGATAGTGTTTTGTTCCATTTTTAACTCCTAAAAAAAATAAAGCTATAAGAAGTAAATTTTTACTTTTGCTAAAACTTGTATTGCTAGTGCAATAAACTTGGTAAAACAAGTACTTCCGTTTATAACTTCCATTGCTCAAAATTGTGATTTTTACACATTTTGTGACAACTTTTGGTAATGTATTTGCAAATTGCAACTTTACTTACTTATTATAATATAAAAATATTTTTATATCAAGTTATTTTGATAGTATTTTACAAAAAAGATAAATTTTTTAAAAGTCACATAAGTCAGCTTTGAATAATTTGGTAAATTTTCCTTATACTAAAGGAAAGGAGGGTATACGTGGCAAAGAATAATGGTAATAAATTTATTTTTCTTTTAATCATATGTGTGTTGGCTGTGGCTATTATCCTTATTATGGGTGGCGGCAAAAGTGGTGAAACCTCAAAAGCAAAAAGCTTGGTGGGGATAACAACTGATAATGTAAGCGAAGATAATTCCCAAATGGTAAATGCTAGTGAAAATTCAATTGAACTTTTATGTCTAATGTACCATAATGTCGTTGCAGACAATCAAAAACAAGGCGATTATGAAATACGTGTATCTGCTTTGGAAAGAGATTTTAAAGAACTAACAAGTATGGGGTACAAATGTGTTGATAGTAAGGAATTGCTCAGCATTGTAGATAACAAAAAATATGGCAAATATGTAATGATTACTTTTGATGACGGCTTTTATGGTGTGTATAAGCATTTGCCTAGTTTACTGGAAAAATACAATATGAAAGCAGTTGTCTCTGTTGTTGGTGAGTATATTGACTGGCAAGATAAGCAAAATTACAAATCAAGATGTAGTTATATGAATACTTTGGAGGTAAAAGAACTTTCCAAAAATAAACGAGTGGAAATTGCCTATCACTCATATGAATTGCATCATATCAATGGCAGACGTGGTGTAAAAATTAAAAAAGGTGAGAATGCTTCTGAATACACTACAATGTTTACCAATGATACAAAAAAGTTGAATAGTAAACTTAAAAGTTTGGGGATAAAAAGCAGTGTATATTGTTATCCATATGGTGAGTTTTGTAAGGAAAGTGAAAAGGTATTAAAAGACCTTAACTTTAATATTACTATGACTTGTGCGGAAAAGGTGAATTATCTATCTAGCAGACAATCTTTATTTTTAATAGGTAGGATAAATCGTGCCGCAAGTTATCAAAATATAAATAACTTACTTTTAAAGGCTTGCAATATGCATTAAATTATGTTATTGTAAGTATGTGGAAAGAATTTTTGATTATATCGCAGATAGCGATTGCAGTGTTGAAAACTTTTTAAAAAGCAAAGGCTATTCAAGTAGAATTTGCAATTTATTAAAAAAAGAATTAGGCTTGGTTATGGTTAATAGCAAGCCTGTTTTTGTAGTTGATAAAGTAAGCGTTGGGGATAAAATTCAAGTAAAACTAAAGGAAAACCCTACGAAAATCGTACCATTTGACTACAAAGTGGATATTTGCTATGAGGATGAGGATATTGCAATTATCAATAAAGGTGCAGACATTGCAGTAATTGCGACAAATGCTCATTATGGAAAAAGTCTAATGAATGCTTTGGCAAATGTGTGGGGTGATTTTGTCTTTCACCCAGTCAATAGATTGGATAAAGGTACAAGCGGTTTAATGGTTGTTGCAAAAAATAGCTTAGCACATAGTATTTTGTCAAATAGTATTGCAGAGGATAAGGATAATCAAATTAAAAATGTAAAGAGAGAATATCTTGCACTTGTGCATAATTACAATAGTATTTTGACGGGAACTGGCGAGATTGTAGCTGATATAGGCATTGCAAACGGCAATAGCCTAGTGCGTGGAGTGGTAAGTGAGGGTGGCAAGTATGCCAAAACCTACTATCAAGTATTACAAAGTTGCGAGCAATTTAGCTTGGTAAAAATTATACTTGCAACTGGCAGAACTCACCAAATAAGAGTGCATATGTCACATATAGGACATCCACTTTTAGGCGATGACCTATACGGCGGTGATAAAAATCTAATATCACGCCCCGCCTTACATAGTGCAAAAATTTCGTTTACACACCCCATAACAAATACCCTAATCGTACAAACCGCCCCAATCCCCACCGATATGCAAGAGATTTTGGAGAAGTTTTAGGTAATATCACAACATTGATTGTACACAATATCATAAATTCGCTTATATGTCAATAATATTTGATATATAAATTTTATAAAGTTATTAAATATAATTTGAAGATTTTAATATTTTGGTTGATGAAGTTATAAAGCTTAAATCGCAAAAGTATTATAGCATTAAAATAAATAAAATAGTCTTATATTATAATAATATGTTTAGGCGATTTTATATTAAATTAAAATAACAAATTAAAAATTTATTAAATGCAACTTTTACAAAAGCTTAGTAAAATTAGTTGCATTTAATTTTTATTTGTTGCATAATTGGAATAATATCGCTGTATAATTATATATTGCAGAGTTTTGAAAATGTAAATTTTTTAAATATTTTCTCATAAAAAGTTGACAATTTTTGGGAATAATGTTAGAATACTAACAGTTAGTTTGCTAACAATTTATTTTTACGGAGTTGCTATGAGAGAATATTTTAAAGATGATATTATGGTAATATTTAATTTGATTGGACACAGAATCAATGATTCTGAAAAGTTGCGTTTAATAGGTGAGGAGTTATCTCATAGGAAAGCTGCGGTAATTGGTATAGTTGATGAGTTTGGTGATAAACCAGTTTATCAAAAGGATATTGGTAGAATTTTGAGAATTAGGCGTTCAACTGCAACTAGTATGTTGCAAGATATGGAAAAGGAAGGCTTAATCATAAGACAAACTGTAGGTGACGATTTAAGGTTAAAGCAAATTGTGCTTACAGAGAAAGCTATGGATTATGCTAAAATCTTAAAAGAAGAGTTTAGAATGATTGAGAATTTAATCGTAAAAGATTTTAGCGAAGAGGAAAAGGCTCAGCTTAAGAGCTTTTTTGAAAGAATTAAAAATAATTTGATTGTAGATAGGAGGCATAAATGTTCAAAGAATTGTTAAAGCACGCCAAAGGCTCGCTCAAATACACATTATTGACACCGTGTCTTGTAGCGGCTGAGGTAATAGTTGAAGTAATGTTGCCGTTTGTGACGCAAGCATTAATAGACAATGGAATTAATAAAGGAAATATGCGTTATGTAGGCATTGCAAGTGGAATACTGCTAGCTTGTGCATTGCTAGGTATGTTTTTTGGTATTTTATCTGGTTGGTCTGCAACAAAAGGAAGTACTGGTTTTGCTAAAAATTTAATGGATGATATGTATGCAAATATACAAAACTTTTCATTCAGCAATATAGATAAATTTTCTACATCAAGCTTGATAACAAGGCTTACTACAGATGTAATGAATGTAAGACAATCATATCAAATGACATCAAGACTTGCAATGAGATGTCCAATTATGTTAATTGCATCAGTGATTATGGCATCAATGATTAGTCCAAAAGTTGCACTTATTTATCTAGGCGTTGCACCAGTGCTTGTAATTGGTTTGATACTTATTATTAGATTTGCTTTCCCACTATTTGAAAAGGTATTTAAAAGTTACGATAAAATGAACAAAGTAGTGCGTGAGAATGTCAAAGGTGTAAGAGTAGTTAAATCTTTCAACTCACAAAGCAAAGAGATTGACAAGTTTGAGGAAGCTTCTGGTGATATTTACAAAAACTACAGCAGAGCAGAAAGACTACTTGCTTTGAACTCACCATTAATGCAAATAGCTGTGTATGTTTCAATTTTATTGATTTGTTGGTTCTGTGCACAAAACATAGTTGTTGGTAATTTGGAAATGGGTTCAATTGTTGCACTAATGTCATACACAATGTCAATACTTATGAGCTTAATGATGTTCTCAATGGTATTTGTTATGATAACTATGTCAAAAGCAAGTGCAGAGCGTATTGTTGAGGTACTTAAGGAAGAGCCAAGCATAACAAATCCTGAAAACCCAGTTTACGAGGTTGAAAGCGGTGATATTGAATTTAAAAATGTTGGTTTCAGCTATGTAGGCGATAGCAACAAAGAGTGTATGTCAAATATCAATCTATCTATTAAACAAGGTGAAATGATTGGTATTTTAGGCGGTACTGGTAGTGGTAAAACTACATTGGTAAGTTTATTGCCAAGGCTATATGATGCAACAAGTGGCGAGGTATTTGTTGGCGGACGTAATGTAAAAGAATATGACATTAAGTCTTTGCGAGATAGCGTTAGCGTGGTATTGCAAAAGAATGTATTGTTCAGTGGTAGCTTGCGAGATAATATGAAATGGGGTAACCCAAATGTGACTGACGAGCAAATAGCAGAGGCGTTGGAAATTGCTTCAGCTACTGATTTTGTAAACGGGTTCAGTGACGGCTATGACCACTATATTGAGCAAGGCGGTAGCAACTTATCTGGCGGACAAAAACAAAGATTATGTATTGCAAGAGCTTTGATAAAAGACCCTAAAATTTTGATACTTGACGACTCCACAAGTGCGGTTGATACTGCAACAGATAGGAAAATCAAGCAAGGTTTGAGAGAGACAAAAGCGGATACTACTAAGCTTATTATTGCACAAAGAATCACTTCTGTTCAAGACGCTGACAAGATTATCGTTATTGATAATGGTAAGATAAATGGTGTAGGTACTCACGAAGAGTTACTTGCAAATAACACAATTTATCAAGAGGTGTATTCATCTCAAATGAAAGGAGGGGCAGACAATGACGAAAACTAAAACCCTTCAAAAATCGGAACTAAAAGACAAAAAAACTAAAAATAAACAGCCAAATACCATTGCTTTGATATTTAAAACAATATTCAAAAAGTATAGTGCTTTATTTATTGCCGTAATATTAGGTATTATAGTTTCTGCAGTTGCATCTGTATTTGGTACAACATTTATTAATACTTTGTTAGGTCATATTGAGCCACTTATTGGACAACAAAATCCCGACTTTACAAATGTAATTAGAGCATTGCTTACAATGGCAGGTATTTATGGTGCTGGTACACTATGTGCATTGCTTTACAACCAGTTTATGATTATCATTTCCCAAAATACTATGCGTTCAATAAGAAATGATATGTTCATTAAAATGCAAAAGTTACCAGTTAAGTATTTTGATAGAAAAAATAACGGCGATATAATGAGTTATTTTTCTAACGATACAGATACAATGATGCAACTATTGTCACAAGGTATACCACAACTAATCAACTTAATGACAACTTTAGCTGCGGTAATTGTTTCAATGTTTATCCTAAGTCCTATTTTGGCGGTTTGTACTATCGTATATGGTGTATTAATGTTATTTGTTGCACAATTTATTGGTAAAAGGTCGGTTAAATATTTTGCAGGACAACAAAAATCTATCAGTGAAGTAAACAGCTATGTTGAGGAAATGATTGGCGGTCAAAGAGTTGTAAAAGTATTCAACCACGAGGAAGTTTGTAAACAAGAGTTCGCTCAAATTAACGATAAATGGCGTGACGCAAGTTTTAGAGCTGTTAAGCTAGCTTGTACAATAATGCCGATTATGAGTGGTATGGGACATTTGCTTTATGTATTGATTGCATTGATTGGTGGTGCATTAGTAATAGCAAATGTGGCAGGAACAACTCTTGCTGCGGTAGTAACATTTATCCCACTTACTAGGTCATTTGCAATGCCTATTAACCAGTTTGCGGAACAAATCAATAACTTTGCAATGGCAACTGCTGGTTCAAGACGTATTTTCCAACTATTGAGCGAGGAAGAAGAGGTTGACAATGGCTATGTTACACTTGTAAAAGTTTGTGAGGAAAATGGTGAACTTGTTGAGTGTGAGGATGGCGAGTGGGCTTGGAAACACCCTCACGGAGACGGAACTTTAACTTATGCAAAACTTGAGGGTAATGTAGAGTTAGACCACGTAGACTTTGGATATGTTGAGGATAAATTAGTTTTAAAGGACATTACAATAAATGCAAAATCTGGCGAAAAGATTGCTTTAGTAGGTTCAACTGGTGCTGGTAAAACAACAATTACAAACCTTATAAATAGATTTTACGATATTGATGACGGAAAAATTAGGTATGACGGAATCAATATAAACAAGATTAAGAAAGAGGATTTGAGAAAGTCTTTGGGAATAGTTTTACAAGATGTAAACTTGTTTAGTGGTACTATTGCAGACAATATTCGTTACAGCAGACCAGATGCAACTGACGAGGAAGTCGTAAATGCTTGCAAACGTGGTGGGGCACACGAGTTTATTGAAATGCTACCAGAAAAATACAATACTGTTATAGACGGCGATGGTTCATCACTATCTCAAGGACAAAGACAGCTATTATCTATCAGCCGTGCAATACTTGCGGATACTCCGCTTATGATTTTGGACGAGGCAACAAGTAGTATTGATACACGTACAGAGTTACTTGTACAAAAGGGTATGGATAGCTTAATGCAAGGCAGAACTTGTTTTGTAATAGCACACAGACTTTCTACTATTCAAAACTCTGACTGCATTATGGTTTTGGAACACGGCGAAATTATCGAGCGTGGCAACCACGATGAGTTAATTGCAAAAGGCGGTAGATATTACGAGCTTTACAATGGTAAAAAAGCGGAAATTACTGCATAAAGCATTTTAAAATACAATGTAATGACATAAAACAACAAAAAAGGCGAGCTTTAAGCTTGCCTTTTAGTGTAAAATAACAATGCGGTGGAAGAATTTTATGTTAATAATATTAGTTTTATCCACTATTATTAGTTTTAATGTCTTTATCGGCACTAGTAGTTTTACTATTTATAGCTTGTTCAACTTCTCTATCATTAGTTTTACTAGCAAAAATGTCTAATTCCTTATTTATGGAATAATCATTATTTTATAAAACAGCTATCTTTTAATTAATTTGGATTAATAACAATATAGTTTAGACAAAGAACAATATAATGTATTTAAAAGTATTTAAAAAATTCCGCCCGCTTGGAGTACAAATAGTAATGTGTTTTTATTAATATTGATATAATTTAATCTCATTATAAATAATACTTGTTGTGGTAAAAAATATGGAAATCAAAGCAAAAATGCATAAAATATTGTATTTTTTGTAAAAGTGTAGTATAATAGGTAAAAATAATAAATAAAATTACAATCTATAGAGGTGTAAAATGTTAATAGATAAAAGAATTGAAAAATTGGCACACGGCTTGGTTGACTTTTCTTGCGATGTGCAAAAAGGTGAAAATGTATTGATTGAGGCAACTGGCGTTGACTATCAACTTGTTGCAAGCCTTGTTAAAGAGGTGTATGCAAAAGGTGCATATCCATTTGTAAACTTAACAGATTTGCGTATTAAACGTGAGTGGATGAAAGGTATGAGCGAGGAACTTGCAAAAAAATATGCGGATATGGAAATGTATAGAATGAAAGATATGCAAGCATATATCGCAATACGTGGCGGTAGTAACAATCAAGAGCTATCTGATGTTGATTTGGCAATGTACAACAGAATTATGCGACCAGTGCTAAACCAAAGAGTTGACCATACAAAATGGGTTGTGCTTAGATATCCAACAGAGTCAATGAGTCAACAAGCTGGAATGAGTACTGAAGCTTTTGAGGACTTTTACTTTGACGTATGTACACTTGACTACAGCAAAATGGATAAGGCAATGACACCGCTTGTAGAACTTATGAATAAGACTGACAAAGTAAGGATAGTTGCAAAAGATACTGACTTAACATTTTCAATCAAAGGTATTCCAGCCATCAAATGTAGCGGTTTGAGGAATATTCCAGACGGCGAGGTTTATACTGCACCCGTAAAAGATAGTGTAAATGGTGTAATAACTTACAATGTTCCATCTGTGGAGGAGGGGATAAAGTTTGAAAATGTACGTTTGGAATTTAAAAATGGTAAAATTGTAAAAGCAACAGCGAACAACACTGAAGCAATTAACAAGATTTTTGATACAGACGAGGGAGCAAGGTTCGTTGGCGAGTTTGCACTTGGCGTAAATCCATATATTACCAAGGCTATGGGAGATATTCTATTTGACGAGAAAATTAGTGGTTCAATTCATTTTACCCCAGGTCAAAGCTATGAAGATGCACCAAACGGCAATAAATCTGCTATCCATTGGGACTTGGTACAAGTTCAAACAGCAGAGTATGGCGGTGGTGAGATATATTTTGATGATGTATTGATTAGAAAAGACGGCTTATTTGTGCTTGACGAATTAAAATGCCTAAACCCAGAAAATTTAAAATAATAAGCATTTAATTAATTCGTTTAGTAACAACGCTAATCAAATAATAAGGCTAATCAAATAATAATGTTAATTATGGGTTACTTTTCATTAATACCAATTAATGAAAAGCTTTAGTAAGTTTTTATATAGTAAATTTATTAAGTTTTTTATGTAATCAATAACATATAGACTTTGTTTTAACTATCGGTAATCACTATACAAAAAGCTTTAAACAACTTCCGTTATCGGAAGTTTTATGAAAAAATATTGCCCAAAATTTCCGATATCGGAAATTATTACACAATATCACTTGACAAATTTCCGATAACGGAATAAAATATATATACAACAAGTTTAATTTAAAAAGTTTTTGTTTAAATTAATGAGAGGTGTTTAGTGGAATTTTTATCAGTTGCGGAAATTGCGAAAAAGTGGAATATTTCAGATAGAATGGTAAGGAATTATTGTGCCAGTGGTAGGATAGCGGGAGCATTTTTGACGGGCAAAACTTGGAATATCCCAGCCAATGCACAAAAGCCACTAAATGTAAAAGAGGAAAGTTGCGGTAATGATTTGTTAGCAATTTTAAAGCGAGAAAAAGATACGTCTTTAACTGGTGGTATATATCACAAAACGCAAATAGAATTAACATATAATTCCAACCATATTGAGGGTAGTACTTTAACTCACGACCAAACTAGATATATTTTTGAAACTTGTACTATAGGTGTTGAAAGTGGCAGTGCTTTGAATGTTGACGATATTATTGAAACATCAAATCATTTTAAATGTGTTGATTACATTATTGATAATGCCACTAAGTCAATAAGCGAAGCAATGATAAAAAAATTGCATTTTATTTTAAAAAACGGCACAAGCGATAGCCGAAAAAGTTGGTTTAATGTAGGCGAGTATAAAAAGTTGCCTAATGAGGTGGGGTTTGAGGAAACTTGTAAACCCGAAAAAGTTAAGACTGAAATAAAAAAACTTTTGGATAGCTACAATGCCATACAAGATAAAACTTTTGAGCAAATTTTGCAGTTCCATAAAGATTTTGAGAGTATACACCCTTTTCAAGACGGCAATGGTAGAGTAGGCAGATTGATAATGTTTAAGGAATGTCTTGCTAATAACATTGTTCCTTTTATAATTGACGAATATCATAAACTATTTTATTATCGTGGCTTAAAAGAATGGAAAACAGAAAAAGGTTACCTAATTGACACTTGCTTATCTTGTCAAGATAAATACAAGTCGTGGCTTGATTATTTTCAAATCAAGTATTAATTTAGGTTTTAATTATATTTAATTAGTATCTTTAAATAGTTAGTTTAATTTTTTTAGTAAATATACTTTAAAATTGTTATAAAAGACTAGACAAATTGACTAATTTTTGGTAAAATAAATACAAACAATAATAAATTGTGCCTATTATAGGCAATTTGGAGGATAAATAAATGGCAAAAGCTAATAAAACAGTAAAAGTTGCTATTAACGGCTTCGGTCGTATTGGTCGTCTTGCATTCAGACAAATGTTCGGTGCAGAAGGTTTTGAGGTTGTTGCAATCAACGATTTGACAAGCCCTAAAATGCTTGCTCACCTTTTGAAGTATGACTCTTCTCAAGGTAGATATGCTTTGGCTGACACTGTTTCAGCAACTGAGGATTCTATCATTGTTGATGGTAAAGAGATTAAAATTTACGCTATGGCTAACGCTGCAGAGCTTCCTTGGGGTAAAATCGGTGTAGACGTTGTACTTGAGTGTACTGGTTTCTATACTTCTAAAGCAAAAGCACAAGCTCACATTGATGCAGGTGCTAAGAAAGTTGTTATTTCTGCTCCAGCTGGTAACGACCTTCCAACTATCGTTTACAATGTTAACCACGACAAAATGACAGCTGATGACCATATCATTTCTGCTGCATCTTGTACTACTAACTGCCTAGCTCCTATGGCTAAAGCTTTAAATGATAACTGGGCTGTTCAATCTGGTATTATGAGCACTATTCACGCTTATACTGGTGACCAAATGACTTTGGACGGACCTCAAAGAAAGGGTGACCTTCGCCGTTCAAGAGCTGCTGCTGTAAATATCGTTCCTAACTCAACTGGTGCTGCTAAAGCTATCGGTTTGGTTATCCCAGAGCTAAATGGTAAACTTATCGGTTCTGCTCAAAGAGTTCCAACTCCAACTGGTTCAACTACTATCTTGGTTGCTGTTGTTAAAGGTACTCCTACTAAAGAGCAAATCAATGCTGCTATGAAAGCTCAATCTAACGAGTCATTCGGTTATACTGAGGACGAAATCGTTTCAAGTGACGTTATCGGTATGAGATTTGGTAGCTTGTTTGATGCTACTCAAACAATGGTTATGGATATGGGTAATGGTTACTCTCAAGTACAAGTTGTTTCTTGGTATGATAATGAGAACTCATATACAAGCCAAATGGTAAGAACAATTAAGCACTTCGCTAAATTCTTCTAAGATACCATTTAAACAATCTAACTAAAAAGATTTATTTTAAACAATATGTAATTAAGCAAAAAAGCGGGCATCGCCCGCTTTTTGTTTGCTTTAATTAATTTAAATAGTGTATAGATATATAATTTATAATTTATAAATAAAAAGTTATAAAAATATAATAGTTTCCTTTTTTCGCTTATTTATTTAATTTTATTTATCATAAAAAGCTGATAGAAAATTATTAAAATATTTAAAAGAGTAAAAAATTAATTGTAATCAATTTTTTAAACCATTAATTTTTAATTACATTTTAAATATTTTACAATGCGTTTCATTTACGGAACGCATTTTTATTTTTCAAGTATTATAATTCGATGTGTCGAACATAAGTTTTGACTTAGGAGGATAATATGATAAAATTTAATGAAGCAGTTGCTCAAAGAACAAAGGAATTATTGAATGAGATAGGGAAAAAACCTTATTATCTCTATAAAGAAGGTGGTATACCACGTTCAACTATATCAAATGTTTTAAATTGTAATATAAATAAAGTAAGTGGTGAATTAATTTATCAAATTAGTAGTGTGTTGCAAATTAAATTAAAAGATTTTTATGATTCACCTCTGTTTGATGAGATTAGTAATTAAAACAAAATAGCACTTTCAAATTTTTGAAAGTGCTATTTTGTATGATATCAAGCAAACAATAGAATTATAAGAGATAAGAATACAAAATAACTATATTATTCAAATAAATTTATAATTTGTTTCCCCATTTTTTCTGCATATTTTACAGCTATTCTTGTGCCACCAAAAGAGATTCTGTTGTCATAATAACAAATTAGGGTGTCACAGCTATCAATCATTCTTTTATTGCTTTCAATAATTTTTTGTTTATAATGACACATTTCAATTTCGTACATTACAGTTTCTACGTCAGAATAAGGACGATAAACATCTTTACCAAAAATAACATCATAAGATATTTGGGGTTTTATTTGATTAAGGCTTGTTATAACAACCTCAATTCTAATTTTATGACCTTGTTGTCTTAATTCTCTGCACGCAGATAATGCAAATTCGTCAAAATTCCCATAAGTTCCCATTGTAAAATAATTACAACCTAATTCAATTTCATTCTTTATAGCATTATACAACTTATCCGTTATTCGGTAAGCATCTCTATGTCCTATAAAAGCAACTTTTTTACTCATATCGCACCTCTAAAGTTCCGTATACCGAACGTTTTTTAAATTTTATCACGTTTTCAAGTTTTTGTAAAGCGTTTTGTATGTGGAACGCAATTTTTTATATAAAGTATTACAATTCGATATATCGAACATAATAATTGTATTAGGAGGACAATATGATTAAATTAAATGAGGCTATTGCAAAAAGAACAAGCGAGTTATTGAATGAGATAGGACAAAAGCCTTATTATCTCTTTAAAAAGGGTGGGGTGCCACGTTCAACAATATCCAACCTTTTGAGTTGTCAAATTAAAAATGTTAGTAGTGGTTTATTATATCAAATTTGTAGTACTTTAGACATAAAATTAAAAGACTTTTTTGACTCACCATTATTTGACGAAATTAGCGATTAATGTAATTCTCCTTAACAAGTTTTTGCTAAGGAGAATTAATTTTGTTACACTAATTATTTATAGATTAAAATTTTTATAAATTAAATATAATAATTATAAAGTAAATTGCAGAACATTTTTTCGCCCATATAATAAGCTTTATTTTTACTTTCGCTAAACTTTTCTAAGAACTTCTAATATTATTTTTTGAGTTTTTGATAACATTCCTAAAAAGGGTTTTGTTGACATTTTATTAATTATAAGATATAATATAATTATAAGGAATTTACATATGACAAATTTAGGTGTGCAACAATTACATATTATACCATTTGATTTAGGGTGTGTTTTTTATGATTGTTTAAGTATTAACAATTCAAAAAATTTAGATTTTGCAAAACATTTTATTGATAAATTAACAAATGATTCTAAAGCATACAATTTTACAATTGAGAATAATATAGTATTAAAATACACGGGTAAAGAAATAACGGATATTGAATATAAAAAATGCAAATTGGCAGAGACTGCAATTTGTATTGCTAATTTAATGCCAAATTTAAAATGTTATATTTTAGCTAATGGTATTGGTATTTTTGTATTAGCTGATTTAGAGGGAAAGGCGTTATTAAAAACTGATGAATCAATTAAAGATTATAGTAAAGCGATATTGGCTAATTATCAAAAAAAAGTAACTCAAGCAAGTATTTTAAAGAGGTTTAATGGTGAAGAGATACTTTCAGAAGAAAATAAAGCTATGTTAACTTTTCGTGAACTATGTTGGAATATTGTAAATGAGAGAAGCATTAAAAGAAAAAGTGTCAATGTAAGAAAATATTCTGGTTCAAGTAGTTATAAAGCTAATGGCTTGTCGTATGTGCTTAGTATTTATCTATTAAAAGAGAATGAATTAACAAAGAATGAACTTAATCACCTTATGCGTTCTACTATATTTAACAAAGTTGTTGATAAGAATGAGTGGGCAAAAATAAATGAAACAATTTATAATTTAGAGTGTGAGGATAATGTTACTACATTAAAAATTGGTGATACTAATACATATTATTCGTGGTCTGCAGTTGCCGTTGAGGTAAAACAAGATATTGACAATTTTGATGAGATTTCTAAAAATTCTGTTTTATCGGCTATGATTAAATCGGAATTATATGTTCAATCAAGATGGTTTATTGCAGACAATTCTATGGATAATGTTAATAAAAATTCACATTGTAGCTTAGAGGGGTTGCAAAGACTGGCAAGCTTTGTTGAATTTTCACAAGCAGAGTTGGAAAACGATATTAGTGCAAATATGAATTCGCTTTATAAAAAAGTGTTAAATCAAGTTGTAATAACTTCTGAAGTAAGGCAATTATACAAATCGGTTGCAAATCAAATTAATACGCAAAAAAAGATTAAAGAAGCTCACTATCAAGATAAAAAAAGAAAAAATAAATTGATAGCTGACTTGTTTTTGGCAGTATTCTCTGCGTCCACATTATACAAAACAGTTATGGACCTTATAAGTGGTAAATTTGATTGGTATAATTGGTTGATTTTTGCAGCAATGTTGGTTATTGCAGTGGGAACAATAATTTTTAATTATAAAAATAAATAGGTGTTTTATGAAAAATATTTTAATAGTTGTTGATGTGCAAAATGGGTTTAATCGTTATGAACAAACACATATTTTAGTTGATAAAATTGCAAAGTTAACAAATAGTGGTTTATTTGACAAGATAATAGCAACAAGATTTAGAAATAAAGAGGGTAGTCAGTACACAAAATTTCTAAATTGGCATAGGCTTATAGATGATAATGATATTGAATTGGTAAAAGGCATTAAAGCGGATTTAGTTGTTGATAAGTGGATATACACTTGTATTAATGAGCAATTTATTTCTTTATTAAAACAAGTTAATGACAACGAATTACCAACACACATTTTTATCTGCGGTGCAGATACTGATTGTTGTGTTTTAAAAATAGCGACAGATATTTTTGAGCAAGGTATAATGCCTATCGTATTAAGTGAATATTGCGATTCTAATGCTGGACCATTGTCTCACGAGGCAGGTTTATTAGTTATGAAAAGACTTATTGGAAAAAATAGTATAGTTTCTAATGTCATTGCTAGTAAAGAGGATATTCAAAACATTATAAAAGAAAGACAATATTAATCTAGTTATTGCATTGCCACCCTAGTTATAAATAGGGTGGTTTTATATTTTAACAATTATACAAAGAAATGTATAAAAGGTGAGTAAATTTGTGGTATTTATGCAAAAATTATTCAAAAATGCATAAATATACATAAATTTATATTATTTTTGATAATTTATGCAAAATCAGTTGACAAAATTGCATATTGTTTGTATAATAAGGTAAAAATATTCATTATGAGGTGATTTTTTATGGATAAGAAAGATATTAAAAAAGTTGTTTTAGCATATTCAGGTGGTTTAGATACTTCTATTATAATTCCTTGGCTTAAGGAAAACTACAATAACTGCGAGGTTATCGCTGTTTCTGGTAACGTTGGACAAGCTGACGAGCTTGAGGGACTAGAGGAAAAGGCTTTAAAAACTGGTGCATCTAAACTATATGTTGAAGATTTGACTGACGAGTTTGTTGAGGACTACATTATTCCTACAGTTAAAGCTGGTGCTTTGTATGAGGAGTATATGTTGGGTACATCTTTTGCACGTCCAATCATTGCAAAGAGAATTGTTGAAATCGCATTAAAAGAAGGTGCTGACGCTATTTGTCACGGCTGTACTGGTAAGGGTAACGACCAAGTAAGGTTTGAGCTTACTATTAAAGCATTTGCACCAGATATGCACATTATTGCACCTTGGAGAGAGTGGTCAATCAAGAGCCGTGAGGAGGAAATTGACTATGCAGAAAAACACAATGTTCCATTAAAAATCAATCGTGAAACTAACTATAGTAAAGATAAGAACTTATGGCATTTGTCACACGAGGGTTTGGACTTGGAAGATGCTGGCAATGAGCCACTTTATGATAAAGAGGGCTTTTTGGAAATGGGCGTATCACCATTTAAAGCACCAGATAAGCCAACATACATAACAATGGACTTTGAGCAAGGTGTTCCAGTTAAGTTGAATGATAAGAAAATGAGTCCAAAGGAAATCGTTTTGGCACTAAATAAGTTTGGTGGTGAAAATGGTATTGGTCTATTGGATATTGTTGAAAATCGTTTAGTTGGTATGAAATGCCGTGGCGTTTATGAAACTCCAGGTGGTGCAATTTTATACTTTGCTCATAAGTATTTGGAAAGCTTGTGTTTAGATAAATATACAGCTCACAAAAAACAAGAACTTGCAGTTACTTTTGCAGATTTAGTTTACAATGGTCAATGGTTCACACCATTAAGAGAGGCTCTTTCAGCTTTTGTTGACAAAACTCAAGAAAGGGTTACTGGTAAAGTAAAACTTAAATTATACAAAGGTAACATTATTAAAGCAGGTGCTTGGAGTGATTACTCATTGTATTCAGAGGAAATTGCTACTTTTGGTGAGGATAATGTTTACAATCAAGCTGATGCAACTGGCTTTATTAACTTGTTTGGTTTGCCAATCAAAGTACAAGCACAAGTTAATGCTAAAAATAAAAAATAATAATTAACAATTGAAAAAAAGATTTTGTAATTATTGAAAGTATATATTAAGTGCTGTCAATAGATAGTAGTTTTTTAATTCAAATTGTTTGACTTAATATTTTGGCTAAAATTGATAATATTTGATAATTTAAGTTGGCTAAAATTTAACAATTTTAATTACTATTTGAAATAGTATCAAAGTGATTTTGCAGTAATTTGAATTATATTTGCAAGGTCAGTATAATATTTAAAACTTTGTTTAATGGTTTTTCATTGTATTAATGTTGAAATGATTGGGGGTTAAACATATTTAAATGATTACTTACACTTTAAATTGTTAATTAATGTAAGCAGTTGCAAGAGTAAAAAATTATAGTAAAGTTACAAAATCGCAAAATATAAATAACAAATATTTAGGCAAGTGTTTTTTAAAAAGCTTTCGAAAATCGGGGGCAAATAAAAAGCATTTGCTTAAAGCACTATAAAAAGCTTTAGTAAAAAGGTGTAATATGCAGAAAATGTGGACTGGCAGAACGAGTGGCGAAATGAATGAGTTTGCGGACGATTTTAATTCCTCAATCGGTTTTGATAAAAAAATGTACAAACAAGATATTTGTGGTTCGATTGCTCACGCAACAATGCTTGCAAATCAAAAAATTATCACTGCAGAGGATAGAGATTTGATTATCGGCGGACTTAGTCGCATACTAGTTGATATAGAGAGTGGCAAGCTTGCAATTAGTGACGATGCGGAAGATATTCATATGTTTGTTGAAGCGGAACTTACTGAAAGGATAGGTGTTGTAGGCAAAAAGCTACACACTGCAAGAAGTAGGAACGACCAAGTTGCTCTTGATTTGAGAATGTATTTGCGTGACGAAAATATGGTTATCAAAAAAATGCTTTTGCAATTAATTGAAACTATTGCTAACAAAGCAAATGATAATCAAGACGTTATTATGTCAGGCTACACACATTTGCAAAGGGCTCAACCTATATTATTCGCTCATCATTTGCTTGCATATGCTCAAATGTTTAAACGTGACTTGTCAAGGTTAAATGATGCGGTTGATAGAATGAATTATTCACCACTAGGCAGTTGTGCTTTAGCTGGTACAACATATGATACTGATAGACAAATGGTAGCCGACTTGCTAAAGTTTGACGGAATTACTGAAAATAGTATTGATGGCGTATCTGATAGAGATTTTTGCGTGGAACTATTGTCTTGTTACAGCATTATTATGATGCATTTATCAAGATTTTCAGAGGAAATCATTTTGTGGACAAGCTCAGAGTTTGGATATTGTCAGTTAGACGATGCGTTTACAACTGGTTCAAGTATTATGCCACAAAAGAAAAATTCCGATATGGCGGAGCTTATTAGAGGTAAGACTGGTAGAGTTTACGGCGATTTAATGGGTATTTTAACCGTGTTAAAAGGTTTGCCACTTGCTTATAACAAAGATATGCAAGAGGATAAAGAGGGTATTTTTGACGGAGTAAAGACGGTGCAAGATTGCTTGCAAGTGTTCATACCAATGCTTGAGAGTATGAAAGTACTTAAGGATAATATGTTGCAAAGTTGCAAAACTGGTTTTATTAATGCAACAGATATGGCAGATTATTTGACAAAAAAAGGTTTGCCGTTTAGAGAGGCGTACAAGCTTGTTGGCAGTATTGTTGGTAAGTGCGTTGAGGAAAAAATCACTTTAGAGGATATAAAACTTGACGAGTACAAGCAAATGTGCGATTTGTTTGATAAAGACTTGTATGAGGAAATTGCACTTGAAACTTGTGTCAATAAGAGAAATTCAGCGGGCGGTACAAGTAAAAGTCAAGTAATGATTCAGATTAAAAAGTTAATGGAGTTTGTGGAAAATGAAAAAAGTCTTTATTGACGGAAAAGAAGGCACAACTGGTCTTAGGATATATGACAGATTAAAGGACAGAAAAGATATTGAACTTATTTTGTTAAGTGATGAGGACAGAAAGAACTACGATTGTAGAAAGAAAGCTATCAATAGTAGCGATATTACAATTTTATGTTTGCCAGACAGCATTGCTATGGAATCTGTAAGTATGGTTGAAAATGATAATACTATTATAATAGATTGTTCCACTGCACATAGAACAGAGCAAGGTTGGGTTTATGCGTTCCCAGAGTTGTATAAAGATTTTGAAAGTGTTGTAAAAAGTAATAAAAGATTTGCCGTACCTGGTTGTCACGCAAGTGGTGTAATAGCACTTGTAAAGCCATTGATTGATAATGGTATTTTGGATAAAGATGCGTTGCTAACAATTACCTCAATCACTGGATATAGCGGTGGCGGTAAAAAAATGATTGCTGAATATGAGGCAGAAAATAGATGTTCGCTTTTTGACTTTCCAAGGCAATATGCAATTAGTACAAATCATAAACATTTAAAGGAAATTGTAAAAATTAGTGGACTTACTAATACACCTAATTTTATGCCGATTGTTGGTGATTTTTATAGCGGAATGCAAGTGGTAATACCGATTTTCAGCACATATTTGAAAAATAATAAGGGACTTAATGATATTATTGCGGAGTATAAAAAGCAATACAATAATGAGATTGTGTTTTACAGCGAGGAAAATGAAAACGGCTTTTTATCAAGCGGTGTAATGGCGAGCAAAGATAGTATGAGCATATCAGCTTTTGGTGGCGAGGATAGAATATTGCTTTGTGCAAGGTATGATAACTTGGGCAAAGGTGCTAGCGGTGCTGCGGTGGAGTGTTTGAATTATATTTTAAAAGAGGATAAAGCAAAAGATTTAGTGCTTTGAATAGGAGATAATATGGAATTTATTAGTGGCGGTGTTTGTGCGGCAAAAGGTTTTAGTGCAAATGGTATACACTGCGGAATAAGGAAAAACAGAACAAAAAGAGATTTGTCTTTAATTTACAGCGAATGTGTTGCTAATGTAGCTGCGGTTTATACAACTAACTTAGTTAAAGGTGCACCGCTTGTAGTTACAAAAAAACATATTCAAAATGGCAAAGCACAAGCGGTTATCTGCAATAGCGGTAACGCAAATACTTGCAATGCTAACGGCGAACAAATTGCTGAACAAACTTGTAGTTTGCTTGCAAAGGAACTTAACATTGATGCTAATGACATTGTAGTTGCATCTACTGGTGTTATTGGACAAGAGATGAGCATTGAACCATTTAAAGTGGGTATGCCACAGCTTGTAAGCGGTCTTGGTGATAATAGTAATTTTGCGGAAGAGGGCATTATGACTACCGATACAATTGCAAAATCTGTTGCAGTTTCTTTTGAAATTGACGGCAAAGTTTGTAAAATTGGCGGTATTGCAAAAGGTTCAGGAATGATTCACCCAGATATGGCAACAATGCTTGTATTTATTACTACCGATTGTGCTATCTCAAGTGAAATGCTAAATAAAGCTTTAAAGAGTGATATTCAAAGTACTTTCAATATGGTTAGTGTGGACGGAGATACTTCTACTAACGATATGGTAGTTGTGCTTGCAAATGGCTTGGCACAAAATAAGGAAATTACAAAATATGGCAAAGATTTTGACACTTTTATGTGTGCTTTGAATAGTGTCAATGTTGCATTGTGCAAAATGATTGCTGGTGATGGCGAGGGTGCAACAAAGCTTATTGAGTGTAATGTTAAAGGTGCAAAAACGGAAGAGATTGCTAAAAAGGTGTCAAAGAGTGTTATTTGTTCCTCTTTGGTAAAAAGTGCAATGTTCGGTTCAGATGCTAACTGGGGTAGAATTCTTTGTGCAATTGGATATAGCAAATGTGATGTAAACGTTAACAAAATTGACGTTAAGTTTATATCTAAAGGCGGAGAAATACTTGTTTGCCAAAATGGTTCGGGTGTTGAGTTTTCGGAAGAGCTTGCAAAAAAAGTTTTGCTAGAGCGTGAGATTAATATAGATATTAACTTAAATGACGGAAAAGCAACTGCAACTGCTTGGGGCTGTGACTTAACATATGATTACGTTAAAATAAATGGCGATTATCGTACTTGATAAATAGGTGAATTATGGAAAATATATCAAATCAAGATAGGGCAACAGTACTAATCAACGCTTTGCCATATATAAAAAAATATAGCGGAAAAATTGTCGTTGTAAAATACGGCGGTAATGCTATGATTAATCAAGAATTGAAAAATTCGGTAATGAAAGATATCGTTTTGTTATCTTTAATTGGCGTCAAAGTAGTTTTAGTACACGGAGGCGGACCAGAGATTTCTGATATGCTAAACAAGCTTGGTAAGGAAAGTGTTTTTAGCAACGGCTTGCGAGTTACAGATAAGGACACTGTTGAGGTTGTACAAATGGTGCTTGCTGGTAAAGTTAATAAAGACCTAGTTAATCTATTACAAGTAAATGGTGGTGTGGCTATCGGTTTATCGGGTATTGACGGACATATGATTGATGCCGATTGCAAACACGCTGACCTAGGATATGTTGGTAATATCCGCAAGATAAATGTTCAGCCTATTATTGACCAGTTGGAGAAAGGTTACATTCCAGTAGTTTCAACTATTGCGTGCGATAAAGAGGGTAATGTTTACAATATAAATGCGGATACTGCTGCTGCTAAAATTGCTGGTGAACTTGAGGCGGAAAGTCTTATCACAATGACTGACATTAGCGGTATTTTAATGGATAAGGATGACCCAGACAGCCTAGTTTCCAAACTTTCCATAAGTGAAGCTAAGGAATTTATCAAAAAAGGCATTATTAATGGCGGTATGATTCCAAAAACAGAGTGTTGCATAAATGCGGTTAAGTGGGGCGTTAAAAAGGTGTTCATTATTGACGGCAGAAAAAAACATTCAATCATTATGGAAATGTTGACAAACGAAGGTTTGGGAACTATGTTTGAGGAGTAAATTATGAATATTTTTCAAGAGGATAAACAATACATTGCTGGTACTTACAATCGTTTTCCCGTTGACATTGAAAAAGGTAAAGGTGCGATTGCAATAGATAGCAATGGCAATAAATATATAGATTTTACGAGTGGCATTGGTGTTAATATCTTTGGGTATTGTGATGAGGTTTGGACTAATGCCGTGAGCTGTCAAGCTGGTATGTTACAACATACATCTAACTTGTATTACACTAAGCCTTGTGTGGAACTTGCAAAGCTATTAGTTCAAAAAACAAATTTAAAAAAAGTATTTTTCTCTAATTCTGGTGCGGAAGCTAACGAGTGTGCTATTAAAACTGCAAGGAAATATGCTCAAGACAAGAAAGGTAAAGAATATTACACTATTTTGACTTTAAAGAATAGTTTTCACGGCAGAACAATTACTACTTTGGCTGCTACTGGTCAAGATGTTTTCCATAAGGACTTTACACCTTTGACAGAGGGCTTTGTATATGCCGAAGCGAATAATATTCAAAGTGTAAAAGATGCAGTGCAACAAAATAAGCTTGCTGGTATTATGATTGAGGTTATTCAAGGTGAGGGCGGTGTAAATGCCCTTGACTCAAGCTTTGTTAAAGAGGTTGCGGAACTTGCAAATAAAAATGACATTATCTTGATTGTAGACGAAGTTCAAACCGGTAATGGTAGAACTGGTAAGTTTTATGGATATATGAACTTTGACATAATGCCAGATATTGTTACAACTGCAAAAGGTTTGGGGGGCGGTTTGCCAATCGGTGCAACTATCTTTGGTGAGAAAACAGCTGATGTTTTAAAAGCAAGTGACCACGGCTCTACTTTTGGTGGTAATCCCGTTTGTGCTTCTGGTGCAGTTAGCATTGTTAAAAGAATTGATGACAACCTATTAAAAAGCGTTTGCGAAAAGTCAGAGTATATCAAAAGCGAACTACTTAATACAAAAGGCGTAAAAAGTGTTAGCGGTATGGGACTTATGCTTGGCGTAGATGTTGAATGCGATAATAAGGCAGTTGTAAATAAATGTATTCAAAAAGGTTTGTTGGTACTTACTGCAAAAAGTAAAATTAGGTTGTTACCACCATTGAATATTGATAATGAATTGTTAAAGGAAGGTATAGCAATATTAAAACAAGCTATACAAGAGGTGTTAGTATGAATTTAAAAGGTAGAGATTTTTTAAAACTATTAGATTTTTCTACGCAAGAGATTGATTATTTAATTGGTCTTGCGGGCAAGTTAAAAGCTGAGAAAAAGAATGGTATTCCACACAGACATTTACAAGGCAAAAACATTGCGTTGATATTTGAAAAGACAAGTACTAGGACAAGATGTGCTTTTGAGGTGGCTGGATACGATTTAGGTATGAATGTTACATATTTAGATTCCCAAGGTTCACAGATTGGCAAAAAGGAAAGTATTTCTGATACTGCACAAGTTTTGGCTGGTATGTTTGACGGAATCGAGTACAGAGGATATGGACAAAACTTGGTGGAAGAACTTGCTAAATATTCAAAAGTACCAGTTTGGAATGGTTTGACTGACGAGTTCCATCCTACTCAAATTTTGGCAGACTTTTTGACTATTAAGGAAAAATTTGGTAGATTAAAAGGTCTTAAACTTGTTTATATGGGTGATAGCAGATTTAATATGGGCAATTCGCTTATGGTAGGTTGTGCTAAAATGGGTATTGATTTTGTGGCTTGCAGTCCAAAAAAATACTTTCCTAATGAGGAACTTGTTGCACAATGCAAAGCTATTGCAAAGCAAAATGGCAGTACAATTGAGCTAACTGATAATGTGGAAAAAGGTGTTACAGGTGCAAATGTAATTTATACTGACGTTTGGGTTTCAATGGGTGAGCCATTTGAGGTTTGGGAGCAAAGGATAAATGAATTGTTGCCTTATAAAGTAACTGATAAAGTTATGGATATGGCAGATAAAAATGCAATATTTATGCATTGCTTGCCAGCTTTCCACGATAAAAACACAAAAATCGGTAAGGAAATTTGCGAAAAGTTTGGGCTTGATAGCTTAGAGGTTGCAGATAGTGTGTTTACAAGTGATAAGTCAGTTGTCTTTGACGAGGCTGAAAACAGAATGCACACAATAAAAGCTGTAATGCTTGCAACTCTTGGTGAGAATGATTATGAATAAAAAGTTACAATATACAAAATTATTTATTGTGCCTATGCTATTTTTAATTACATTAATATATAGTATAGTTACAAGTATTGTCGCAAGTGATAGCCAAAATTGGTATAGCTTTTTTGGTCAAGTTGTACTTGTGTTAGTGTGGGTATTTGGTAATATTGGCTTTAAAAAATTCTTAAAAAACAAAGTGCTTGCCACTATATTAGCAAATGTAATATTTCAGTTGCTATTGTTTGCTCATATATGGATTTATCTTTTTTGTGTAATGCAAGCAACTGGTTTTGACTTTGCTGGATACTTGGCTTTTTGTTTTGTGGCTATTGGCTTTGTAGCAGTAATTATATTGCTATGTGATTTGGTACAATGCGTAACACCAGTTAACTTATTTAAAAATACAATAGATTTGGATACAAACAATACTAGTAAATTAAACAAAATATTTTTAGCTATAATACCTATTTTGCTAGCTTGGACATTATTGTTTGGTACAATTAGTATATCATCAGATATAATGTATTTAATTTTAAATTTTGTAGCATCAATAATACTAATAGCAGTTTGGATAGGGGTAACAAAACTACTTGAAAAGTATTTAAAAGATAAAAAATCTGTATTGCTTATCTCACAAATAATTTTCCAAGTATTTATGCTAATCTATGTAATTAGCAGTATACTTTTAATGGTGCTAGTTAGTCCAACAAGTATTATGGGTTGTGTTTATCAATATGCAAGTTTAATCTTTATAAGCATAATCGCACTAATAGTGTTTGTTTTGCAAAATAAAATGTTAAATACACCTAAAGCAGACTTAACAAACCAAACATTAGAAAATTAAATACTTACAATATTAATAATAAAATAAAAAGATAGCAGTGTAACCACACTGCTATCTTTTTTAAGTAATTGAAATTGAATGGTAGAATTTTTTAGGTATTGTCAAATGCTACATTATTTGATATAATAGTATTAAGGGGGATTGCAATTATATTTTTCTATGGTTTTTTACATAGTAATTTGTTAATTGCAGTTTTAAAATGATAAAAATTAATAGTCTTTACAAAATTTATGAAAACGGAAGTATAGCGGTACGAAATGTATCGTTACAACTTCCGTCTTTTGGTTTTATAGCTATTGTCGGCACAAGTGGTTGCGGTAAGTCAACGTTGTTAAATTTAATGTCACGCAATGATATCCCGTCCAAAGGCGAGTTGCTTTATAAGGATATAGCATATAGAGATTATGACAAAAGAATTTTAATTAAAGACTTTGCTTACATATATCAAGATTTTAAGTTGATAGAAAATTTAACTGTTTATCAAAATATTAAAATAGGTCACGAACTAGCTAATAAGGACATAGATAATGATTTTATCTTAAATGTGGCGGAAAAACTAGGTTTAACTGAACTACTTGACCAAAAAGTTTTTGCTTTGTCTGGCGGACAACAACAAAGGGTAGCTATCGCAAGGGCGTTGGTTAGGAATCCTAAAGTGATTTTTGCAGATGAACCTACTGGTAATTTGGATACTTCCAATTCCGAAAATGTTTACAACATTTTAAAAGATATATCAAAAGATATCCTTGTTGTTATAGTATCCCACGACAAAGCAATATCTAAGTGGGCGGATAGAATAATCGAAATGTATAATGGTAAAGTTATAGGCGATTATTCTTGTGAGCAATATGCAAAGTTAGAGGAAGAAAAGTCTTTGCAAGAGGCGGAACTACCAAAAGCTGATATACTTAATACGGATATAGAATATAAACAAAAACCAGCCTCTAAAAAAGATGCTAAGAATAAATTATATAAGAATAAACCATCGAAAATCGGTAGTAAAAGTAATTTTTCATACACTAAAGGCAAAAATTTAACTCGCAAAAACCAAAGTTTGACAGCTAGGTCAACTATGGGGTTAATGTTTGCTTTTAATAATAATGGTCTAGGCAAAAAGATAACATTACTTATTTTATCCGCATTAATGATTATGTTGATATTTTGGACAACTGCTGTAATGTTTACATCGCCAGATGTAACCTTTTGTAAATTTATTAAAGAAAATAAAATGCCATTTGT
This sequence comes from uncultured Christensenella sp., assembly GCA_910584035.1. Taxonomy (GTDB): domain Bacteria; phylum Bacillota; class Clostridia; order Christensenellales; family UBA3700; genus MGBC100798. The sequence continues at coordinate 56,335 of CAJTZR010000001.1, forward strand.
TGAAATGAATATTTATTCTCGTAGTTATACTATGAAGGATGAAGAATTTGATAAAATATTAGATTATATTACAGCAGAAACAGGGCAGTCGCCACCAGCTATATCTGGGCAAAATTTACATTATGCAATATCAGATATAGTCCCCGTTCAAGGATATAACTTCAGTTTTTCGCTTGGTTTGTGGAATAGTATATTTTTAGACAATCCAGAAGAAATGGGAATAAAAATGTTGATAGGCTCAGCACCTAAAGTAAATGCTGAGGGGCAAGACGAAATTGCTATATCTAAAACTTATTATGATTATTTTATGAAAGTTGGCAAGTTTAAAAATATCAATGGTGAAGTTGTTGACTTTAGTAAAAGGGAGTTAATTGGAACTTATATTGAGGAATTCAAGTTTAAAATTACAGGTGTATTTGAAGACTACAACGACTTAGATATGGAAAATAATGATATGGAAGGGTTTGATTTGTACTATTATGATAGTATGGTATACAATATTATTCGCCCGAAAGCAGCTTATGAAGAAGTAAAAAAATTAAACGCAAACTTTTTTATCAATTTAAATAACTTTGTGTATGACTATGGTATAAATAGTGGCTATTTTGTTTTTGGTAAAAATAGTAGTCTAATGCAAAAATATTATTATAACACGGCGGAATTAAAAGAACCTCTTGCGGACAAAGAAATTTATGTTACTGATAAATTTGCAAGTGATTTTTGGTGGGCGAGAAAAGAGGACCTGAAAGTTGGTGATACTTTAACATTTGACCTTGTAAAAATCAAGATGGATATGGGGTTTAGAAATATAGAAAAAGTCCTAAATTCTAACTTAACTTTTAAAGTAAAAGGGATAATTGATAGTATGGATGGTACTTATGAGATTATTATGAACGAAAATGTTTATGATAAATTAATGGTGTCATCTTACAATGGAAGTAAAGAATTTATTATTAATTCTAAATTTATAACGCCTCGATTTATTAAAAAGGTTAGAAAATTTATATATAACGAATTATCCCCAGAAATTAAGGAAATTGTTCAAAACGATTGGCAACACCAGCAGTTTAGTGTAGATTTTGCTTCACCAAAACTTGTAATAAATGACGAATATTATAACGATGTTTTGGATATTGCACGTTTTTATATAGGGTTACCACTTTGTATATTGGCGACAATAGCATACACGATTATATTGTGCGTTTTAATGTCAGATTTGATTAAGGAAAAAGGCAAAGATACTTTGATTTTGCGGTCACTAGGTGCAAAAAATGCAGATATTTGGAAGATATTCGGTGCGGTTATGCTTGCAATGCTTTTATTCCAGTTTGTGATAGGTTGCTCTTTGGGTGGTGGTTTGGTTCACGGACTAAATCTATTTTGGATGTTAGCCGCTGATATGGAATTTTATACACCTACATTCTTTATAAGCCCAGCAAGTGTTTTTGTTATGTTGATTGCAATATTCGCAATTAGTGGCGGAGTGCTATTTTACAATATAAATAAATTGGGCGGTAAAAACTTAAGGCAATCATTCCAAAAACAGAAAAAGTAAATAAGTATAATTTAAAAGGAATTTATGATAAAATTACAAAATGTAAGTAAAGTTTATGAAAATGGAACAAAGGCAGTAAGCGATATTAGCTTGCAACTGCCTAAGGTCGGAATGGTCGCAATCATTGGCACAAGTGGCTGTGGCAAGTCAACTTTGCTTAACTTGCTATCTAATAATGACGAGATAACTAGTGGTATTCTTACATATAACGATAAAAGTTATAAGGATATTGACTCTCAAGTTTTGATTCAAGATTTTGGCTACATTTATCAAGACTTTAAATTAATAGACAATTTAACAGTGTATCAAAATATTATGATTGGTCACGAACTTTCTAGCAAGGAAATTGACTATGATTTAGTTATAAACACCGCTAAAGAATTGGGGATATTTGATTTGCTTGACGAAAAAGTTTATTCTTTATCTGGCGGACAAATGCAAAGGGTAGCAATTGCAAGAGCGATAGTAAGACAACCTAAAGTAATTTTTGCAGACGAGCCTACAGGTAATTTGGATAGTGATAATTCTATAAATGTGTACAATATTTTACGTGAACTTGCTAATAAAATATTGGTTGTCGTAGTATCTCACGATAGGGAAATAACTACTTGGGCGGATAGAGTAATAACTTTGGCAGACGGAAAAGTGATTGATGATAATCTTGGCAAGTCAATTAGTTTTGTGGAGATTGAAAAGAAAGAAAAAAGTGACGAGGAAAAGGATATAGAAGAGATTTTGCAAATGCAAAATGCTATTAAAAATAAAAGCAAAAAAACAAGCGAATTTTTCTCATTTAAAAATAATCCTAAAAAAGATAGAAAACAAGTTGCTTTAGGTGGCAAGTCGTCTTTGGGACTTAGCGTTGCTTTACTAAATAAGGACATAGTAAAAAAAGTTTGCCTTACTATAGTAATGGTTATCCTAATTGCGTTAATGACACTATCTTGTGCTATGACTTTTGCAAGGGTTGAAAAAACAATGGCAAACGCTATAAATGCTACAAGTGGCAAAAAAATCTTTGCAGTAAAACCAGTTATTGAAAAACAAAACTATACTTTATCTGCTGACGATATGAAAAAGTTTGATGAGCTACTAATTCAAAATGACTTGACTTATTACGAACTAGCAAAAGGTGAAGTTATTGCGGAAAATTGGGGTAGCTTATATCCAAACAATGAAAATGTAAAGCAAATGGCTTATTACGCAAATATGGATATATCACAAATGCAAAATGCTATTTTTACAGATAATCCAAAGGAATTGGGACTTAATATTTTAATTGGACGAGAACCTAAAACTACAGACGAAATTGCAATATCAAAATCATTTTACGACTATATGATATACTATAAAAATTTTGCTATTGACATAGGTGAAAGCAATCACCAAATACAACTTACTGAAATCAATTTTTTAAATAATAGTCAAATAGTATCGATTTTCGGCGTAAAAATTTGCGGAGTGTTTGATGATAGGAATAGTATTGACAGCAGTTTGAAAGAAAAAGACATTGAAAAAATGACCGCAGAGGAATTGCAAAAATTCCAACTAGTTTTAGACGAAGAATATAGTGCTAATCCACTTATCAATTTGGTTATAAAATGTAAAGACGCAAGGACTGAATGGGGATATTTTTCTGGTGTCAATTCAGATATGAAATTAACTTTGGAAAATTGTTTTGGTACTCAAAACAATGATTATTATTTTAACTTCGCACCAATAAATAGTGCGGTGTCAAGGTATTATAATTTAAGCAGTGAAATTATTAATACGCCACTTGCAAAAAATGAGATATTTGTTGATAGTTTAACTTTGGATAAAATAAATGCTTTTTTGGGAAAAGGTAATTCAAGTGTTGATGCAATAAAAGAGGGTAGTATTTTGCCAATGTGTGTTGTTGGAATGTCTGCATTGACAGAGGAATCGTTAAAATTCCCCGATAAATTTTATTTGACACAAAACGTTAGAATTGCAAAAGTTGTGGATAATATCGGAATAGCGACAAATACAATTTTTATGAATGAGGAAACTTACAACACTTTTAATATTGTAAAGAAATATTCGCAAGAAAGGTTGATAAGTTCAGAACATATAAGTGCAAGTAGTCTTTCAAAATTAAATAAAGATTTTAATAATTATGCTAACAGCTTGTTTGATACTAAGTGCGATAATTATATTAATTACTCAATACAAAATTGTCCAATTAAAAAATCAAGCGAGTTCGGTTTTATAAGTGTTAGTCAACAATACTTGTGCATTCCACTAATGATATTGTCAATATTTATGTCTGTTGGTATTATAGTTGTATTTTATTCCGATTTTGTAAAAACAAAAGCAAAAGATTTGTTAATATTAAAATCGCTTGGTGCAAAAAATAAAGACTTTTTTAGTATTTATAGTATATTTTTTGTAGTGCTAGTAGCTATTCAAATGCTTTTCGGGTTGTTACTTGGTAGTTTATTGATATACCTAATTAATATATTTGCATCTAAAATAAGTGGTTATGCTAATATCTTTTCGGTATTTTATTTAGATTCTGCATCTTGGGTATTTACAATATTTGCAGTTTTGCTAATAAATGTTGTAAGTTTATTTATAAGCTTAGCTGGCATATCTAATAAAAATTTACGTAAAGCATTCCAAAAACTAAAAAGATAGTAAGTGATTTTAAAACTTAAATTTAATAACCAAAATAGCAAAATAAAAATTTTATAAACTTAAGATTTCCTTGTGCGATAATCATTTGCAGTCATTAAATAATGCTCTTTAAATTTACGGCAAAAATATCCCACGTTTTCAAAACCAGTTTCCAAAGCAATACTAGTAATTGTTTTATCTGTAGATAAAAGTAAATCCGCAGCACGAGCAAGTCGGTATTGTATTAAATAGGATATTGGGGAAATGTTGATTCCTTTTTGAAAAACTTGCAAAGCACTATTTTTGCTTATATAAACAGCGGAAGCAATATCGGATAAAGTGATATTTTTATTGTAATTTGAATGAATAAATTGCATCATAATTTGTAGTTGGGAGCGGTGTAAGTTTTCACGACTTTTTGGTTGGTATTCCGATTTTAATTGAATATTATCATAAAAAATTTTCCATAATTCAAATAAATTTATTAGAGTTTCAAATTCAAAAGAGCCATTTTGATTTTGAAGCTCAAATATTTTTTTAAGAGTGTTTAAAATGTTATTTTGCCATTCTATATGTGGACTGAGTATTTGAAATGATATGTTCGAATCTAAAATGGGCTTAACATATTTAGTAATAATTCTACTTTGTGCTTCACCAAAAACACGAGTTGCAAATACTATATTTGGCATTAAATTATTATCTTTAGCCTCATAGCGGTGCAGAACGCCACTATTTACAAATAAGCCATATCCTTTTGAAAGAACAAATTTTTCAGTACCAATATAACAATCTACACTGCCGTTTTGAACATAAATAATCTCAATTTCTGGATGCCAATGCCACGTAATACAATGGAAATCAAATTCCCATACATTTTCTAAAAAATAGTAGAATGGAAAATCTGAACTAACATTTGGTAATTTTTCTTGGTAAGATTCATCTGTTATTGTTTTTAAAGTTTGCTTTATCATATAACACCTCTTTGTGATATAATACCATATATTAATGATATATTGCAATAATTATTGTATATTTTGTGATATAATATAGTTACCAATCATTGCAATGAACATAAAATTAACTTGGAGGACAAAAAATGCAATTTAAATGGCTTAATGAAAGTAGAATTAAAAATAAAGACAACAATTCTATAGAAATTTATGCATCAGCTAAAAGCGATTTTTTTTGTGGCGGAGATATAACAATTCAAGAAGGTGCTTTGCCTAATAACATATGTAATGCACCATATTACTATACTGAAATTGTAGGTGATTTTATTATGCGTGTAAAAGTATCGCTAGACTTTAAAAGTACATATGATGCTTCAGCTGTTATGGTAATGAAAGATATTGAAAACTGGGGAAAATTTTGTTTTGAACAAACTGACTTTGATACTCACGCAGTTGTTAGTGTAGTTACTCGTAATAACATTTCTGATGATGCTAATGGCTGTAATATTCAAACTGATAATGTTTGGTTGCAAGTTTGTAGAAATGGTAATGCATTTGCTTTTCATTATTCTGTAGACGGAGTAAATTATTATATGTCACGATTTTTTTATTTAAACGCTGATAATGTGGTAAAAGTTGGGCTTGTTGCTCAATCACCTATAGGTGACGGCGGTAAAAGAATATTTGAAGAATTAAGTATACAATATAAAACAGTAAAAAATATAAGAGTAGGAAAATAAGGAGGAATTATGACTGATTGGGAAAAGATGCTTGAGGGTATTCCTTATGATGATAGAGAACAACAACTAGAAGACCGCAGATTAGTTGCAAAACAACTTTTTAGGGAGTACAATAAAACAACTGAAGAAGATATGGAAAAAAGAAATGAAATAATGAAAAAGCTTTTTCGTAGTGTAGGTGAAAATGTGTTTATTGAACCCGATTTTATTTGCGAATTTGGTTGTAACATTACTTTTGGAAACAATGTTTTTATAAATTTTGGTTGCATAATTTTTGATTGTGGTGAAGTAACGATTGGTGATAATGTTATGTTTGGACCACGAGTGGGAATTTACACAACAAATCACGCACTAGACGCTAAAGAACGAGTTAATAATGTTTGTATATCTAAACCTATAACTATAGGTAAACGAGTATGGCTTGGAGCTGATGTAAAGATTGTTCAAGGTGTAACTATTGGCGATGATAGTGTAATTGGTGCAGGTAGCGTTGTCACAAAAAGTATTCCATCTGGGGTAGTTGCCGTAGGCAATCCGTGCCGTGTAATAAGAAAAATAACAGATAAAGATAAATTGACACAATAAAAAAGAGGGCAAATGCCCTCTTTTTTATAATGCAAAATTATTTATTTCATTTAATTCTACACCAATTCAAATACGCTTGTTTTAATTAGTCCAAATTAATTCCATATTTCATCATATTTTTAAACAACTTCATTATTTTTGAAATAGTTTTAATATCATTATTAGCTGTATTGTGTATTAATTGATTAACTCATTTTCAATAATAAACTATTTATATATTTATTAATTTAAAAGTTATTGTATGTATTGTTTTAAATCAATTGTGCTATTAAAAAAGCCTTTTTATATTTTTGCTAAATTCTTGTACATATTTTTAATAAGCGGATTCATAATTGACCAAAATAAAGTTCCAGCCTTAATATAACAAAATACTTCATTCCAAAGAGCATAAAAAGCACATTTTATATTGCAATTTTTGCTTGCACCATATTTTTGTATATATGTTTTTCTTAGATTGAATTTTTTGCCACCCATATTATCAAGTTGAAACAAATCATATTCTCTATCTGCAAACATTGAATTAAGTGGGTCAATTATTCCAGTAATATTATAATCTTTATCAACCATAATATTTGTAATATTTAAATCGCCGTGAATCAAACAAGCTGTTGATACTTTTTCAGAAAAGATTGTATCAAATTTATCCCAAGCAAGACGCATAATTTCTATAATCTTTTTGTGCAATTTGCCTTCTTGAAACAATTGCTCAGATGTATCATAAATTGCTTTTGCAAAAGGTTTGTAATAGTCAAGCCAGTTATCACAATTAGGATTTTGAGTGTCGCCAAATTTAGTATTTGTGCATAAATGAATTTCGTGAAGAGCAGTTGTAACTTGTTCTGCAAACTTATTTTTTCGCTTTGCTCCCATAAATAGTATTTTAAAAACATTAAAGGCACTTTGTCCGCCTATTAACTCCATACCATAACAATCTAATGGAATCAATTCATTTGCTTTTCTTTCAAATAAAATTTTTGGAATTTTAACAGAGCAATTTTTTGCAAGTAAATTCAAATCAAAACATTCTTTATCACACATATTTTCTGCACGCAAAAATTTAATTACAATAGATTTACCCTCAAGCTCAACTAAAAAGGCTTTTCCAAACGACCCGCCACCAATATATTTAATATTTTTAGCAACTTGTCCATATTTTTCTTCAACAATACTTTTAATATAATTAATCGCATCATTGTTATCTAATTCTTTTGCCTCAATTCTTTCAATAACCATTCTTTTCTCCCTTAATAATGGTATAACCATCTTTAAATTTTATAATTCTTTTAATTTGTTATTATAAAAATAATAAATACTTTCTTTTTTAAAGCCATATTCCAAACCTTTCTTTGCAATATGCGGTTCAAATGTAAAATATTCAACTTCGCTTAACTTGCTTTTATTACCTTTTTTAATATATATCCTGTCGTTTTTATGTTTTTCTATGGAATGACCTAAATTTTTATTAAAATCTAAATTAACATATCCATTAGTTGTAATGTAATCATTCATTAAAAAATATAAATCTTGGAAAGTTGTATTAGGTGTAGCAAGTGTTAACAATTTGTTGTGTAATTTGTTCTCCATAATTAATCCGTCTTTCCACTCAAGATTTTTAATGCTATTTAAATCTTGCACTACCAAACCATTTTCAATAATAATTGTTTCAGCATAATCACCCCAAACATTGCCAACTTGAGGACTTAAATCAACAGTTAGAATATCATTACTTTCAATTCGCTTTTGTGACGTCTTATATTTTTTACCAGGTATAGATAATTTTGTTTCTTTGCCAGAAAATATGAAAGCTCCAATATTCCAATACCAAAAAGAGCTAGCACCTAGCGATAACATTTTATTCTCCGCCATTTCCCTTATTTCAACCAAGCTCATACCAACTTTAGTATTAGATTTTATAAATTGCATAGTCAGCTTCGCAATTTGTTGAACATCAGCATTATTCATATATCCTCGTAGTATTTGTAAATATCATTTTTACCTTATATTGTTTGGTTTTTAAATATTATCATATTTATATTATCAAAAAATATTTGTTTTGTCAATAATGACTGTTTTTTGACAATTGTTAATAATATTTAGGCGTCAAAGCATTTTTTTGCCAAAAAATCGTTTCAGTGTAGAATTATGGTCTATCTTTAATGTGAATACTTGTGAGAAAGTGTGAGATATCTACATTTTGTGGAAAAAATTATAATAATATAAGATAATTTTGTTTTGTTATGTCTAATACCTAAATAATTCAAATAAATTGTTGGTTAAAAAAATATTGAAATTTTAATGCGTAATTTTATGCACTTTAGGCGTAAATTGATAATGTATTTTTGGGAGTTATTATTGTGCTACATATATAAAAAAATAAATATATAGTAATAGTCTTGATTTTTGTACTTATTTATGTTATAATAAATTGATTTTTAATGTGGTTGCTAGCAAGTATTAAAACTAATATTAAAAAAGTTAACGAAAATGCAACTTTTTTGAGTTCAATAAACTATTGCTACAACTTACAAAAAATAATTTAGGAGAGATTATGAATAATAAAGTTAGCATAATTGTTCCATCATACAAAAGAACAAAAGATTTGTTTTCAAGAGCAATTGAGTCTTTGTTGAATCAAAGTTACGAAAATATAGAAGTTGTTGTGGTAGATGATAATGCAAAACCAGAGCATATTGATTACAGAATTGCATTGCAAGAATATATTGAAACGCTAAACAATGATAAAATTATTTATATACAGAATCAAGAAAATTTGGGTGGGGCTTTATCAAGAAATGTAGGTATTGAAAAGGCAACTGGCGAATATATAACTTTTTTAGATGATGATGATAGATATTTAGAGAATAAAGTTAAAAATCAGCTTGAATATATGTCAAATAATGATTTGGAAATGAGTTTCACAAATATAGTTATTTGCAATGGCGATGATAAAGTTGTGGATTATCGTGAACATAGCAAAATAAAAAGTTTTGATAATGACTATCTTTTAAGATATCATATGACAAGGCAAATTACTGCAACAAATACTTTTATGTACAAAAAAGAGGCAATAATTAAGATTGGATGTTTTGTAAAAGTACCAGTTGGGCAAGAATTTTATTTGATGACAAATACTATAAAAGGTAATTTGAAAATTGGCTATGCAAATTTTAATGATGTAATTTTGTATAGGCAAGGGCAAGAATGTATTAGTAATGGTTCTAACAAAATAAATGGTGAGAAAAGCGTTTATGCTTTTAAGAAATCTCATTTTGATAAATTAACTTTTAGTGAAAGAAAATTTGTACGATTTAGACATAGTGCAGTTATGGCAGTTATACATATTAGACAAAAACATTATTTTAAAGCAATTGGCAGAATGATTATGGGATTTTTTATTTCTCCGATAAATTGTTTTAAAGAAGCGTATAATATGGCAATCGGAAACAAAAAAAATGTAAAACAAGTTCAATTGAAAGGATGATTAAATATGAAAATAGCTGTGTTCGGGTTAGGTTATGTTGGATTGTCAATAGCAACTTTATTGGCTGAAAGACACAAAGTTGTGGCGTGCGATGTTGTGGCAGAGAAGGTTGATAAAGTCAATAAACGGTTGACTGTTATATCTGATGAATATATTGAAAAATATTTCAAAGAAAAAAAATTGGATTTGACAGCTACAACTGATTACAAATCTGCAATTGATGGAGCAACTTTTGCTATTATTGCAGTGCCAACTAATTATGACCCTAATCAAAATTATTTTGACACAAGTTTGGTTGATGAAGTTATTAATAATATTTTAAATGTTAACAAAGAAATTTGTATTGTTATCAAATCAACTATTCCTGTTGGTTATACACAAAAAATAAAAAATAAATATAATTATAATAAAATATTTTTTGCTCCAGAATTTTTGAGAGAAGGCAAAGCTCTATATGACAATCTATATCCTTCAAGAATTGTCATAGGAAGTAATTTAGAAGAAGCAAAAATATTTGCTAATCTACTATTAGAAGCAAGTTTAAAAGATGATATTGAAGTTATTTATACTGGAGCTACTGAAGCAGAAGCAATTAAGTTGTTTGCAAACACTTATCTTGCTATGAGAGTTGCGTTTTTTAATGAGTTAGATACTTATGCAGAATTAAAAGGACTTGATAGTGAAGCAATAATTAAAGGAATTTGCCTTGACCCAAGAATTGGTAAAGGTTATAACAATCCAAGCTTTGGTTATGGTGGATATTGCTTGCCTAAAGATACCAAGCAGTTGCTTGCTAACTTTGATAATGTGCCAAATAATATAATAACTGCTATTGTTGAAGCAAATAGGACTAGAAAAGACCATATTGCGGAAATTATAGCAAATAGAAAACCAAATATAGTTGGGATATATAGACTTACTATGAAAGCTAATAGTGATAACTTTAGACATTCATCTGTACAAGGTATTATTAGAAGACTAGATGAAAAGGGTGTAAAAGTTATAATTTATGAGCCTACATTGGATGCGGATAATTTTTTTGGCAATCAAATAGTAAACGATTTGGAACAATTTAAAAAATTGTCGGACATAATTTTATGTAATAGAAAATCAACAAAGTTAGGTGATGTAGCTAATAAGATATATACAAGAGATTTGTTTGGTAAGGATGAGTAAATAGTAACTTTATTTGCTTTCCTATTAATACAAAATGGAGAAATATAATGAAAGTTGAAGTTTTGGTAGCAACTATGAATCAACAAGATTTTTCTTTGATAAAAAAAATGAATTTGCATAGTGATGTAGTAATAGCAAATCAAAGTGACACTTATGATTATCAAGAAGAATTAAGTGATAATTTTAGCTACAAAATGATTACTACTGCACAACGAGGTGTTGGGAAGAATAGAAATACTGCATTGTTATATTCAACTGGTGATATTTTAATATTTGCTGACGATGATGTTTTATATATGGATAATTATGCAGATATAATTGCAAACGCTTTTCAGAAAAATAAACGAGCAGATGTTATTATGTTTAATTTAACTGAAGAAAGTGGTAGAAAAATGATAAAAAAGCATCATAAAGTTGGATTTTTTAATGCAATGCGATATGGAGCGGTAAGAATAGCGGTAAGAAAAGAATCATTGGATAAATCAAATATTTGGTTCTCAACATTATATGGTGGTGGTGCTAAATATTCTTGCGGTGAAGATTCTTTATTCATAAGAGAATGTTTGAAAAAAGGACTTAAAATTTATGCAATACCAGATGTAATTGCTGGACTTCTTAATGATAGAGAAAGCACTTGGAATACTGGTGATTTGCAGAAACAAGCATATGACAAAGGAATATGGCTAAAAAATGCTTACCCTAAGTTATGTTATTTACTTAAATATATGTTTGCATATAAGATGAAAAAACTTGAATTTTCATATAGAAAAACTTTAAAACAAATTAAAAAAGGTATTAAAGATTTTAAATAGTAAACTTTTGTTTTAAATATTGACTTTGAGATATTGTTAATGAATTATTAAGAGGTATTATGGTTTTATATTTAGGGATTTTTGGATTACTTGCGATTTTATCCTATAAAGAATTATTCAACAAGTTTTCATCCCAATGGAAAAAGAGCGTTTTGATTGTTATATCGTGTTTGTATATATTGTTGTCTACGATTTATCGTGGACCAATGGGCGATTTTTCAGAATATCAAAAAGAATTTATAAATACAAATGCTTCTCATCTATTTACTATAACTTCAAATCGATTTGAGTATTTATATGAAGTATTAAGTGTTTTTGTTAGGTTTCTAACCCCATCGTATGCGGTGTTTAGAATGGTTACAGCAATAATAGTGATTGCATTATGGTATAAAGTATATACTTATGAAGGAAACAATTGCTTCAATAAATATCCTATAACAATTTTACTAGTTGTGTGGGCATTAACATTTGGTAATATTTTTATTGGTCGTAGTACTATAGCCGTTGCATTGTGTATGTATAGTTTAAAGTATATTCATAGAAAAAATATATTTGCTTTTTTGCTCTGCACATTGATAGCATTTGGTTTTCATAGAATGGCAATAGTTTGGATACCTGCATATTTGATTTATAATTTCAAAAATGCTAATAAATTTTTGATAGTGTTTATAATTTTAGCTATGTGTTTGACACAATATATGCCCGATATAGTCTTAGCTGGTAGTAAAATATTTGGACCATCTATTTCTAATAGGATTGCTGCTTATGTTAATCGAGGATTAGATAATACTTATGGTATGTCTGGTAGTAGAATTTTTTCAACAATTAAAGCTATGGCAAATATGGTTTTTTTGATTGCTTTATTTGTATTTACATATTATACAAGTTATTCAACAAATATTTTGAAGAAAGATAATGAACAATCTATAAAAATAGCTCAATCACATTTTTTTGTTGGTACATTTAACTTGTATTTGATGGGGGCTTTGTTGTATGTTATTGCTTTGAGTACGTCTATGGCTTTGACACGTGCGGCATTGCCATATACAGCTTTGCAATATATATTGTTGCCACATGTTTTTGAGAGTAAAACAATCCAAACAAAATTTGATAAATTTATTGTTTTTGTGGTGTTTATAGTGTACTTATTATTAAGATTGATTTTAACTATCTTAGGTTCAGGATATTTGCCATTTTTAGCAATATAAAAGAGAGGTTGTTAATGAGAATATTAGAAATTACATTTGTCCCTCCCGATAAAATGTCAGGTGGCGGATTGGGTATTTATCAATCAATAAAATCCTTGCTTAGTGTAGGCGATGTTGATTATATTGGACCTAAATTTGATACTACATTATTTGAAAGTAGTGATAAGTTGAACTCCTTATGTATATTACAAGCAAAAAAAAGATCTATTAGTAGGATGATATTTAAAAACATATCTACTTCATTTTATGACGATTGGGAAAACTTTGTAGATAAAATTAATTGGAATAACTATGATTTTGTTCACATTGAATCAAGTAGATATTATTTTGTAGTTAAGACAATATTAAAGCATAATATACCAATTATTATGCGTATGCACAATATTGAAAGTGACTATGGATATAATATTTATTGTAAAAATAAAAGTCTATCAAATTACATTAGATATTATTCGTATCACACTAATGAAAAAAAAGTAATTCGTAAAGTTAATTCAATTATATTTTTAACAATTAATGATATAAAACGAGCTAGAAAACTATATAAAGTCAAAGAAAATCAAATTTATTTAAACCCTGTGTGTATCAATATAAATAAAAATTGTTGTAGGGAAGAAAAGGAATTTCATAATGAAAAATTTTTAAAATTTTTAATGACTGGCACACTTAATTATGGACCTAATGTTGATGGAGTCATTTGGTTTTTAGATAATGTTTGGACTAAGAATTATAATAATGATAAATTCACTTTAACTATTGCAGGAGCACATCCTAATGATAAATTGAAAGAAATTATTGCAAATAATGCAAACGTTACCTTAATTGATACGCCTGATGATATGACAGAATATTTTTTAAATGCAGATTGCTATATTGCACCAATATTTGATGGTGCAGGTATGAAAGTAAAAGTTGCAGAAGCATTATCGTATGGGCTTCCAGTAATTGGTACTACTCACGCTTTTATAGGTTACGAGGAAATTGAAAAAGGAAAATATTTAGCAAATTCAGCTGATGAATTTACAGAGAATATAAATAAAATTACAACAGCATCAATTGAAAGAAATGTAATTTATAACGAATTTTATTCAAAATTAAGTATGAATCGTAGCATTGAATTTTACAATAAATTATCTAGAGAAATTATTAGTAAAAAGCTATAAATTGTTTAAATTAAACCTATGGCAATGCTGATGAAACTATGAAGTGTATGGTAAATATTGAAACAAGGAGTCATTGTTTAGATGAAAGATGTAAGTATTCTATTAGTAAATTATAAAATGCCGTTAATGACCATTGATTGTGTTAATAGTATTATAAAAAATACTATAGACATTAATTACGAAATTATAATAATAGATAATGGCTCAAATGATAACTCTATTCAAATATTAGAAGAGACATTTTGCAAAAATAAAAATGTAATTTTGGTTGATGCTAAAAATAATTTGGGGTTTGGCAAAGCTAACAATTTAGGAGCAACATTTGCACAAGGTAAATATTTGTTTTTATTAAATAATGATACAATTTTGTTAGATAATGCTATAAAATCTTTTTATGATTTTATGGAACAAGATTGTAATTCTAAAATTGCTATTTGTGGCGGTAATTTGTTAGATTTTGAAAAAAAGCCTGCACATTCTTTTAATGTATTACCAAACTTACAATATGAAAAGAAAAATGCATACAAATTTATAACAAGACGATTAAAAAAAACAACTCCAAGACAAGATTATAATTTTTCAGATAAAGTTGTTGAAGTTGGGTATATCACTGGTGCAGATTTGTTTATAAGAACTAGTATTTTTAATGAGGTAAATGGTTTTGATAAGGACTTTTTTATGTATAGTGAAGAGTCTGAAATGAGCTATAGAATTAAAAATTGTGGATATAAGATTGTTAATTTGCCTTATGTAAAAATTGTTCATCTTGAAGGACAAAGTGTAAAAAGTAATGATGACTATAATCCCATAAGATTTAAAATGTTTTGTGAAGGACGATATATTTACTACTTTAAAGTTTATGGTGAAAAAACAGCAAAAAAAGTTTATAAAGTGCTTAATAGTGCACATAGGTTAAAATATTTTTTGTCTTTTTTTAATAAAAAATATTTTTATATGTTAAAAATTATCAAGTCAACTTTTATTGATACCAAAAACAAATTAGGGAGTATTGAAAATGATAATTAGGTCAAGAGCACCATTAAGATTAGGACTTGCTGGTGGCGGAACAGATGTTTCACCTTATAGTGATATTTATGGCGGTGCGATATTAAATGTTACAATTAGTATGTATACTTATTGCACAATTGAAGTCACAAATGATAACAAAATTGAATTTTTCGCTACAGATTTAAATAAAAATTTTAGTTGTGAAAGTTGTCCTACTTTGCCAATTGATGGAGTATTGGATTTACATAAAGGAGTTTACAACAGAATTGTTAAAGATTTCAATAATGGGAAACCATTATCGTTTAAGATGACTACATATTCAGAAGCACCTGCTGGCTCTGGCTTAGGTACGTCTTCAACAATGGTAGTTGCAATTTTAAAAGCATATGTAGAGTGGTTAAAGTTGCCTTTGGGTGAATACGACATTGCAAAATTAGCTTATGAAATTGAAAGAGAAGATTTGCAATTAAGTGGTGGAAAGCAAGACCAATATGCTGCAACTTTTGGTGGTTTTAATTTTATGCAGTTTAATAGAGATTCGGTTATTGTAAACCCTTTAAGAGTTAAACGTTGGATTATAAATGAACTTGAATGTAGTTTAGTGTTATATTTTACTGGTGTATCGAGGTCATCAGCTAAGATTATAAATGACCAAATTGACAATGCCAAAAAGGGCGAAACAAAGTCAATTGCTGCAATGGATGAATTAAAAGAACAAGCTTACTTAATGAAAAATTATTTGCTTGTTGGAAATATTAATGGTATATGTGATGTTTTAAAAGAAAGTTGGGAATCAAAGAAGAAAGTTTCGCAAAGCATAACAAATAATTTTATTAACGAATGCTATGATTTTATTATGGAAAATGGCGGGAAAGCTGCTAAAGTATCAGGTGCTGGTGGCGGTGGATTTATGATGATTATTTGTGACCCTAAAGATAGATGCAATTTAGTTGAGAAACTTAAAGAAAAAGGTGGAAACACTTATACTATTACATTTGAGTTAGATGGAACTCGTGGCTGGACAATAGATTGAAATTAGGAGAAATTATGAAAGACTTGATTAAAGAAACTTTTTTAACAACTATTGAAATAAAAAGCAAAATGTTGAATGACGAAAATCTCATTAATAACATAGAAAATAGTGCAAATTTAATTGTTGACAGCATTAATAATGGAGGTAAATTCCTAGTTGCTGGTAATGGTGGCAGTGCAGGTGACGCTCAACATATTGCGGGTGAATTTATTAATAAGTTTTATTATGATAGACCAGCAATGCCTTGTATAGCTTTAACGACAGATACTTCTGTAATCACTGCAATTGGTAATGATTCTACTTTTGATGATATATTTTTAAAACAAGTTGTAGGATTAGGAAAGAAAGAAGATGTTTTTTTAGGCATATCAACATCAGGCAATTCTAAAGATATTGTGAAAGCTATGCAGTATTGTAAAGAAAATGGGATAAAAACAATCGCTCTTATAGGTGATTTTGATTGCAAAATGTCAAAACTCGCAGATGCTATAATAAAGGTTCCTAGCGATAGTACTCCTAGAATACAAGAGTGTCAATTGGTAGTTGAACATATAATTTGTCAAATTGTTGAAAAGAAAATACATCCAAAGGAGTAATTATGGAGGCAATTGTTTTGGCAGGTGGTTTTGGTACAAGGCTTGCACACATTGTTAAAGATGTTCCAAAACCTATGGCACCCATAAATGGTAAACCTTTTTTATGGTATATGTTTAAATATTTACGAAATAATGGTGTCAATAGAGTGATTTTAGCAACTGGTTATATGCATAATGTTATTGAAAATTATTTTGGGAACAATTTTATGGGGATTGAAATTGTTTATTCACAAGAGATTTCACCGCTTGGAACAGGCGGTGCAATAAAAAAAGCATTATCGCTTTGCAAAAATAAAGATGTTTTTGTAATTAATGGAGATACATTTTTTAATATAAAATTAAGAATTATGTTGAAAAAACATTTGCTTAATGATAGCTTTGTAACAGTTGCAACAAAATATATGAAGGATTTCAGTAGATATGGTTGTGTTAAAATTCATAATAATAAAATAATAGAATTTTTAGAAAAAAAACCTACTGAATTAGGATATATTAATGGTGGAATTTATTTATTAAATAAAAATCTTTTGAATGATATACAAAAAGAAAATTTTTCATTTGAAACAGATTTTTTGGAAAAAGATACATTTAAAAAAAATATTAATTGTTATAAATCCAAAGCATATTTTATTGATATTGGCGTTGAAGAAGATTATTATCGTGCGACAAAGGAAATGGTATGAATAGAGCATTATTTTTAGATAGAGATGGAACTATTAATAAATATGGTGAATACATATACAAGATTGAGGACTTTGTATTTATTGATGGTGTAATAGATTTTATTAAAAATTTTAACAATAAAGGTTATTATGTTTTTGTTGTGTCTAATCAAGCTGGTATTGCTAGAGGATATTATAAAGAGGAAGATGTTTTAAAATTACAAAGCTGGGTGGACAAGCAACTCGCAAAATATGATGCTCATATTGATGAATGGGTGTTTTGTCCTCATCATCCAACAGCAGGAATTGGTGAATATAAACAAGATTGTAATTGCAGAAAACCTAAAACAGGAATGGTAGATTATCTTTGTGAAAAATACAAGATTGATAGGTCAAAATCTTTGCTTATAGGGGATAAGATTTGGGATATTCAGTGTGGCGAAAATGCTGGAATCAAGTCATATATATTAGAAAATGAAGATTATTTTGAATTAGGAAAAAAAATAAAATGCTTTAATAAAAAAAATAATTAAAACTAATTATTAATTACAAATTTATTAAATACGGAGGAATAATGGTTGAAATATTAATGTGTACCTATAATGGAGAGAAATTTTTAAAAGAACAATTAGACTCATTAAGGTATCAAACAAAACCAGCGGATAGAGTAAGTATATATGATGATATATCAAGTGACAATACTGTGACTATCATTAAAGATTATATAAATGAATATAATCTTGAAAAAAAGTGGTTTTTGCATATAAATCAAGAAAATAAAGGGTGGAAAAAGAATTTTTATGATGGTATTTTGGCATCAACTGGGGATATTGTATTCTTTTGTGACCAAGACGATGTTTGGGAATTGGATAAAATTGAAATAATGTCAAAAGCTTTTGCAAAAAATGAATACATTCTTAAATTAAATAGTTATTATACAATAAAATTTGAAAAAGAAATTCAATTTGTAGAATATGAAAAGGCTAATAATACTTGTGAAGTTAAAAAAGAACTTTTTGACGAAAATTTTGGTTTATATAGAAAAAATCGTTCAGGCTGTACTACTGCTATATCTGGTGAAGTTAGGGACATATTAAAAAGTATTCCATTTACTGAAAGCTTCTCTCACGATTACTTTTTAGAAAATATAATCGGTTCTATAGATAGAAGCTATATAATTGATTATTCTTCTATTAAATATAGATTACACGGGAACAATGCTACATATAATACAAAAATAACTATGGAAAATCATATCGCATATGCAGAATATGTTTGTGAAGTTTTGCAAAATTATGTTGTAGGTTATCAAGAAAAATGTATTGATATTATTTCAAGGCATATAAAGCTTTTAAAACTAAAAGCAGATATTCATAAACGATTTTCTTTAATAAAATGGTTCAAATTGTTAAAATTTAAAGATTTGTATAGTGAAAATTTTTACAAGAAATGGCTTATTGATTTGTTAGATATGTTGCATTTATTAGAATGGGCAATAAAAGTAAAACATAAATTGAAATATAAAAAATTTAGTTAAGGTTTGTATAATGGAGATAAAAATGAAAGATAGTATACTTACAATTTGCATTCCTACTTATAATGGTGTTGATAAATTGGAAGAATGTTTGAATAGGATAGTTCCATTAGTACAAGATAAAAACATAACAATTATTATTAGTGATAATGCTTCAACAGAAGACATTAAAGGAATGATACAAACATTTAACTATGATTACTTAGAATATTATAGAAATGAAATTAATTTAGGTGCGGATAAAAATTTTGAAAAAGTATTATCTTATACAAATACAAAATATGCTTGGTTGTTAGGAAACGATGATTATTTTCAACAAGAATCTTTTGAAATTATTTATGAACTATTAAAAAATGAAGAATATGATGCAGTATTTGTTAATTCAGGGAATAGAATTTCTGGGATTAAAACAGGATTAATACAAGGCGGAAAAAATTTAATTAACAAATTAGGGGCACATCTAACTTATATGAGTTGCTTAATTTTTAATACTAAAAATTTTAATTTCAACCAAGCAAAAATTTATTATGACACTTGGTTTTGGCAAACAGGTTTAGTTTATAACATTTTTGCTAATGATAATGCAAGAGCTTATTGGATTTCAAATAATGTTATTTCGGTTTGTGATAAATGCAGTTGTAATTTTTCTAGCGAGTATTTGAAAACTTTTATTTGCAGACTTTATGATTTTTCTAGATTGTTGCCAAATTATTATACTGAACAAGAAAAAGATTTATTTGTTTTTAGTCATTGTAAGTATATAAATTGCGATAAATTTAAAAGTATATTATCTTACAAAGAATTGGGACAAATAAATAAAAATTTTGTAAATAATAATAAAGAAAAAATAATAGTTGCCTGTGGAAAAAGAGGATACAGATTATTCAAGATTTCACTTATTGTACCAAATTGTTTTATTAGATTTGCAAAAAAATTAAAAAGTATGTTGCATCATAATTAATATTTTATAAAATTATGCTGTGTAAATTAGGAGTTTTTTATGAAAGTTGTTTTGTTAGCTGGTGGATATGGCACTAGAATTAGTGAGGAAAGTCACTTAAAGCCAAAGCCTATGATTGAAATTGATGGGAAACCTATATTGTGGCATATTATGAAGTATTATTCAAGTTTCGGATATAACGATTTTATAATTTGCTGTGGTTATAAAGGTTATGTTATAAAAGAGTTTTTTGCAAACTATTTTCTTTATAATTCAGATATTACATTTGATTTTTCAACTGGTAAAAATGAAATGACTGTCCATAATAACTTTGCAGAGGCTTGGAAAGTTACTTTAGTTGATACAGGATTAAACACTATGACTGGAGGTAGAATTAAGAGAATCAAGGAATATATTGGTAATCAAACTTTTATGTTAACTTATGGTGATGGGGTTTGTGATGTTAATATTGATAATTTAGTTGATTTTCATAAAAAGAGTGGAAA
Source organism: uncultured Christensenella sp. (assembly GCA_910584035.1). GTDB lineage: Bacteria > Bacillota > Clostridia > Christensenellales > UBA3700 > MGBC100798. The sequence goes on from CAJTZR010000001.1 coordinate 76,921, forward strand.
ACTTGCAACTTTAACAGCGGTTCAGCCAGATGGCAGATTTGGTGTTATTGAAACAAATAAAGATAATTTGATTACAGCTTTTACAGAGAAGAGCAAAGAAGATACTGGTTGGATTAACGCTGGATATTTTGTTCTAGAACCACAAATTTTTGACTATTTAGAAGATGATACAACCATCTTTGAGCGTGCACCTCTTGAAAAATTGGCAAAAGAGGGACAGCTAAATGCATATAGACACGATGGATTTTGGCAATGTATGGATACTTTGCGTGATAAAAATTATCTTGAGGATATAATTAAAAAGGGGGAAGCACCATGGAAGAAATGGTAAATTTATCATTTTTCAAAAATAAAAAAGTTTTTGTTACAGGACATACTGGTTTTAAAGGCAGTTGGCTTTGTAAAATTTTAATTATGGTTGGTGCTAATGTTATTGGATATTCTTTAGAACCAACAACAAATCCTAATTTGTTTACATTGTTAGATATTGAAAAATCCATGCATTCTATTATTGGTGACATTAGGGATTTAAACAGCTTAAAAAGAGCTATTATTGATGCTGAGCCAGAGATAGTATTTCATCTTGCAGCCCAACCTATTGTTAGGGAATCATATGTTAATCCTGTTGATACATATTCAATTAATGTTATGGGAACAGTTAATATACTTGAGGCTTGTAGAAATATCAAAAGTATAAAAAGCATTGTGAATGTTACAACTGATAAAGTTTATGAAAACAAGGAGTGGTGTTGGGGATATCGTGAAGATGAAAATTTATGTGGATATGACCCTTATAGCAACTCAAAATCTTGTTCAGAATTAGTGACTTATAGTTATAAAAATAGTTTTTACGATAAAGATAATTCCCCAGCTATAAGTACTGCAAGGTCAGGAAATGTTATTGGTGGTGGTGATTTTAGTGCGGATAGAATTATACCAGATTGTGTGCGTGCAAGTATTAAAAAAGAAGATATTGTAGTTAGAAATCCCTATTCAACAAGACCTTATCAACACGTAATGGAATGTTTGAGAGGATATTTAACTTTGGCTATTAAACAATATGATAAAAACCTTGCTGGTTGTTATAATTTTGGTCCAGATGAAAGTGATTGTGTTTGTACTGGTAAAATAGTTGAGATGTTTTGTAATAATTGGAAAGATTCTCGTTGGATTGAACGATATGATGGCGGACCGCACGAAGCTAATTTTCTAAAGCTTGATTGTTCTAAATCTAAATCAAGATTAAATTGGTATCCAAAATGGAATATAAATGATGCAGTTAAATACACTGTGGATTGGTATATGGCATATTCAAACAAAAAAGAATTAATAAGTGTTACAGAAAAACAAATAAAGGAGTATTTTCAATTATGAGTCAAGAAAAAGATAAACAACAAATTTTAGATTTAGTTGCAGATTACTATAAGAAATATCATAAAAAAGCAGAATATAAAGATGGCGATAGAATTACCTATGCAGCAAGAGTTTATGACGAAAAGGAAATGATAAATCTTGCTGATAGTATGTTGGAGTTTTGGCTGACAAGTGGTCGATATACTGATGAATTTGAACAAAAACTTGCAAAATATTTAGGTAATAAGTATTGTTCGTTGGTTAATAGTGGTTCGTCAGCAAATTTGATAGCGTTTATGACTTTAACATCACCACTGTTAAAAGATAGAGCTATTAAGCGTGGTGATGAGGTAATTACAGTAGCAGCAGGTTTTCCAACTACAATTGCTCCAATAATTCAGTTTGGTGCTATACCTGTTTTTGTAGATATGACTTTGCCTCAATATAATATTGATGTAACAATGCTTGAACAAGCATTAACAAATAAAACTAAAGCTGTTATGATTGCTCATACGCTTGGAAATCCTTTTGATTTGTCAGCAGTGAAAGATTTTTGCAAAAAGCACAACTTATGGCTAGTTGAAGATAATTGTGATGCATTGGGAAGCAAATACTATATTGATGGTAAATGGAAATTTACTGGTACTATAGGTGATATTGGAACATCAAGCTTTTATCCACCTCATCATATGACAATGGGTGAAGGCGGTGCTGTTTATACAGATAGTCCAATATTAAATAAGATTATTCGTTCAATGCGTGATTGGGGACGTGATTGTGTTTGTCCAAGTGGAAAAGACAATATTTGTGGACATCGTTTTGATAGGCAATATGGTGAATTGCCTTTGGGTTATGACCATAAATATGTTTATTCGCATTTTGGCTATAATCTTAAAGCTACAGATTTGCAAGCTTCAATCGGCGTTGCTCAACTTGAAAAATTCCCTACATTCGTTGAAAAAAGAAAATCTAATTTTGAGTTAATTAAGAAAAATTTGCAATGTGTCGCAGATAAATTGATTTTGCCAGAAAAAGCTCAAAACAGCGATCCAAGCTGGTTTGGATTTTTGTTAACAGTTAAAGATGGTATTGATAGGGACAAGCTTGTTCAATTTATTGAGTCTAAAAATATTCAAACACGTATGTTATTTGCTGGTAATTTAATAAAACATCCTTGTTTTGATACAATTCGTGGAGACTTTTCAAAATATAGGGTTGTTGGTGATTTAAGTGTTACAGATACAATAATGAATAAAACTTTTTGGATAGGACTATATCCAGGAATGACAGAAAAAATGATTGAAAAAATGACAAATGTTATTATTGAAGGAATTAATACTTTATGATTGATAATTCAGAATTTGCAAAAAAAATGCGAATAACTATTTTAAATATGATACACAATGCTCACGCATCTCATATCGCATCAGCTTTTTCTGTAGTTGATATTTTGGCGGTTTTGTACAATGAAATTTTGGCTGACAATGATTTTGATAGTAAAAATATGGATAGAAATCAAGTTGTACTAAGTAAAGGTCACGCAGGTTCAGCTGTATATTCTGCGTTATTCCAAAGAGGATTGGTATCTAAAGCAGACATTGGAAATTATTATTTGAATGGTAGTAATTTATCAGGTCACGTGTCTCACAAAGGGGTGAATGGTGTAGAAGTTTCTACAGGCTCTTTGGGACACGGCGTTTGTGTTGCATCAGGTATGGCTTTGGCAAAAAAAATGAGCAATAACAATGGAAAAGTTTTTGCTATAGTCGGTGATGGTGAATGTCAAGAGGGCAGTGTTTGGGAAATGGCAATGCTTTCAAGTGCTAAGAAATTAAATAATTTGGTAGTTGTTGTAGATAAAAATAATATGCAAGCAATGGGTAAATGTATGGATGTTACAAATTGCGATAATTTAGCTGAAAAGTGGAAAGTTTTTGGTTGGAATGTAATTGAAGTTGATGGACATAATTATGAACAAATTAAAGATGCATTGATTTATAATTCGGACAAGCCACTTTGTATTATTGCAAACACTATAAAAGGTCGTGGAGTATCTTTTATGGAAAACGAGTTATTGTGGCATTATAGAGACCCTCAAGAAGAATTTTATACTCGTGCTATGGAGGAATTGAATAAATGAGAAATGCTTTTATAGACGAATTGTATTGTGAGGCACAAAAAAATAAAGATATTGTATTATTAACTGGTGACCTTGGATTTGGTTGCCTTAACAAATATATTGAAAATTTACCAAATCAATATATTAATTGTGGTATCGGTGAGCAAAATATGCTAAGCGTTGCAGCTGGACTAGCAATTAATGGTAAAAAAGTTTTTGTTTATTCAATAGGAAACTTTCCAACTATGCGTTGTCTTGAACAAATAAGAAATGATTGTGCATATCACAATGCAAGTGTAAACATTATATGTGTTGGGGCTGGGTTTTCTTATGGTTCATTGGGAATGTCGCACCACGCAACTGAGGATATTGCAATAATGAATGCTTTGCCAAATGTTAATATATATTCACCAGCAGATGAAAAACAAGCACGATATTCTTTTAGACAAATGCTAAATTCTAATGGTGTCAATTATGTTAGACTTGGTAAAGGAAGAGAAACAATTCTTGAACATAAAAAATTAGAAGATATTGAATGCATCTGTGATGGTGATAATGGAGTTATTTTAACAACTGGTGCTATTTGTGAAGAATGTATAATTGCAAATCAAGAACATTTTAATGAAACAGGTAAAAAATTTGCTATTTATACTTTTGTTAAATTAAAACCAATTAATGAAGATACTCTAGTAAAAATTTTAAATAAGTATTCAAAAATAATTACTGTTGAAGAACATAATATTATTGGCGGTTTAAATAGTATTGTATCACAAATAGTAACAAAATATGGGTTAGATAAAAAAATAATAGCAGTTGGGCTGAATGATACCTATTCAAGTATTGTTGGTGACCAAAAATATTTAAGAAAAGTTTATAATATGGATAGCAGTTATATATTATCCAAAATTAAAGATTGATAAAGAGGTATTATGCAAGCGATAGTGACTGGAGCTACTGGAATGGTTGGGGTAGCAATAGTTAAAAAATTAATAGATAATGGTGATACTGTTATCGCAATAGTTAGACCTAATTCAAAAAATATTAATAGATTGCCACTTTCTAGCAAACTGAAAATTATTGAGTGTGAGCTTAGTAAATTATCAACATTGGATAATATTTCTGGTGATGTCTTTTTTCATATTGCTTGGGATGGTGTCTATGGTGAAAGACGTGATAATCCACTTGTTCAAAAAACTAATATTGATATGACTTTTTCTGCTATTGAATTGGCTGAAAAGGCAAATTGTTATAGATTTGTTTTTGCTGGCTCTCAAGCTGAACTAGGAAAACAAAATAAAAAAATTGGTTGTAGTAACATACCAAATCCTACTATGAATTATGGCTATGCTAAGTTGTTTTGTAATACAGTAGGGAAAAGATATGCTCAAAGCTTAGGTTTAAAATTTAATAGTGGAAGAATTTTATCCGTTTATGGAGAAAATGATACTTCAACCACACTTATAAGTTCATTAGTTACAAAATTAACTTGTGGTGAAACTATGAAGATTTCAGATTGTAAGCATATTTGGGATTATATCAATGTAGAAGATGTTGCTAGTGCTTTTATAGCAATAGGGAAAAATGGTGTTGATGGAAAAGTTTATCCTATAGGAAGCGGAGAAGAAAAACCTCTAAAATATTACACAGAAATAGTAGCAAAAAAAATCGGAAATGGAAAAATATTGTATGGTGAGCCAGTAGGGGAAAATGCAATAAATTATTTGTGTGCAGATATTACAGAATTAACAACTGATACAGGTTTTATACCTAAGATAAGTTTTGAAAAAGGAATTGATAAATTGTTAAATTTATAATTTCAAAGGTATGATAGATGAATATGAAAAAAAATAAGTATTTAAAAGCGATAGCCAATTTTGTTAATGGAGATGTAATATTTTCATTAGCTAATAGTTTGATAGGATTAATTAAAGGTCCTATTGTTATGCTATTTATACCTTTATTTTTATCACCAGAAGTTCAAGGATATTGGTATACTTTTGGTAGTTTATCTGCGTTATCTGTTTTTGCGGATTTAGGTTTTGCAACCATTGTTGGTCAGTTTTCTGCTCACGAATTTGCTCATTTGAGATTTGATGATAAAAAGCAGTTTATTGGTGATGATGTAAATTTAGAGCGAATGTCGTCTTTATATAAATTCGTTCTAAAATGGGCTGGAGCTGTATGTATAATAGCTTTCCCAATAATTTTTATAGTTGGTTTTTTTATCTTACGAACTCACGAAGCTGGTGTTGACTGGATAATTCCTTGGATAATTATGATAGCTACTAGTGGCTTCAATTTCGTATCAAAAATATCATTAACATTTTTTGAGGGATGTGGACAAATTAAAAATGTTCAAATAAATAATTGTATTTGTTCCATTTTAACAGCTGGAACAACAATTGGAATGCTCGCAGGGAAATGTAACTTGTATGCATTGGTTATTCCTAATTTAGTGAATGCGATTGTAAGTGTGTCACTAATGATAGCAGTATTCCATAAACCAATTATACAATTATTGAAGAAAAAAATTAATTACAAGTTTAATTGGAGCAAAAGTTTTTTAAAACTAATATGGAAATATGCGTTAAGTTGGTCAAGCGGATATTTTATATTCCAAATTTTCACTCCTTTGGCGTTTTTGGTTTATGACCCAGTTCAAGCTGGGAAAATTGGAATTACAATTACACTAATTCAAGCTTGTTTTAATATTTCAATAATATGGACAAATGTTTTAGTACCTAAGATAAATATGTTTACAGCTAGCAGAAATTTTTCTCAATCAGAGAAATTATGTTTAAGAGGTGGTATTTTATCCACTGGTACTTATTTGATAGGTAGTTTTATCATTTTAATCACTATAGGGGTATTCCAATCAAAAGTTGAACTATTCCAAAGATTTATGGGAATTGTTCCTATCACAATGTTTTTGTGCGGATATTTATTGCAAATTCCAATAAATAACATTGCAATTTATGGACGGTCTCATAAACAGGAACCTTTTTTAATAATTTCTTTGATAAATGCATTAATGGTTGCTGGTGGAACATTAGGAATAATTTATATTCTTCCTATTGAATATATTTTCTTAGCATTTTTTGTGGCAAACATTGTAACTTGTGTAGCATTTGTAATTATCTTTATAAAACAACGTAATAAGTGGCATGAAAAATTTATTGCAATGCAAGAAGAAGACAAAGAAGCATTACAAATGCAACAAAATATTGAAACCATATCAAAAAATGATGAAAATTTAGTGACTAAAACTAATGTAGACAATATGAATAAATTAGTTGAACAAGATTTAGATACTGAAGACAAGGAGTAAGCTATGAAAGGAATAATTTTAGCGGGTGGAAGCGGGACAAGGCTTTACCCATTGACAAAGACAATTTCAAAGCAATTGTTGCCAGTGTATGACAAACCTATGATTTTTTATCCTTTGTCAACATTGATGCTTGCAGGGATAAATGAAATACTTATAATTTCTACACCAAGAGATTTGCCTAATTTTAAAGCGTTATTAGGTGATGGTAGCGAATTTGGAATTAAACTTGAATATGCTGAACAACCTTCTCCTGATGGTTTAGCACAAGCATTTTTAATAGGTGAAAAATTTATTAATGGTGATAGCTGTGCAATGATTTTAGGTGATAACATTTATTATGGAAATGGTTTAGGTAAAATGTTGAAAGAAGCTATAGCTAACAATAATGGTGCTACAATATTTGGTTATTATGTTGATGACCCCGAAAGATTTGGTGTGGTGGAATTTGATAATCAAGGACAAGTTATTTCAATTGATGAAAAACCAAAAATGCCAAAGTCTAATTACGCTATCACTGGTTTGTATATTTATGATAATAGAGTTGTTGAAATGGCAAAAAAAATTAAGCCTAGTGCAAGAGGAGAATTAGAAATTACCGATTTGAACACACTTTATTTGAAAGATAATTCCTTAAATGTAAAACTTATGGGTAGAGGATTTGCGTGGCTTGATACTGGTACTATGGAAAGTCTGCTTGATGCGGGTAATTTTGTGCAATTGTTAGAAAAAAGGCAAGGTATAAAAATGAGTGTTCTTGAAGAAATTGCTTATGTTAATGGTTGGATAAACAAAGAACAATTGCAACAATCTGCAGAAAAATATGGAAAATCACCATATGGCAAACATTTGTGGAAAGTTGCAAAAGGTGTTATAAAATATTAATTAGTATTATATTGATTTTATAAGTTAATTTGATTAAGTTGAATGTAGTAAAGAGTCAATTTAAAGGAGTTGTTATGAATTTTATTAAAACAAAATTAAGAGGGTGCTATATTGTTGAGCCAGTTGCCTTTGGTGATAATCGTGGATGGTTTATGGAAACTTACAGCAAAGGTGAATTTGACAAAGCTGGGCTTATGTATGACTTTGTACAAGATAACCAATCATTTAGTAAGCAAAAGGGAATATTGAGAGGATTGCATTTTCAAAAGAATCCTATGGCACAGGCTAAACTTGTTAGATGTACTAAGGGTAGTATTTTAGATGTTGCAGTTGATTTGAGAAGAGGCAGTGATACTTATTTGCAATATGTTGCAGTAGAACTTTCAGAAGAAAATAAAAAGCAATTAATGATTCCACGTGGTTTTGCTCACGGATTTGTTACATTGACAGAAGATGTTATGGTACAATACAAAGTTGACAATTTGTATAGTAAGGAAAACGATAGAGGAATACAATACAATGACCCACAAATTGGTGTTGAGTGGGGTGTAACTAATCCGATTTTATCAGTAAAAGATACAAATAGTCCAAATTTGTTCGATAGTGACGAAGATTTTACTATAAAAGTTTTAGTTACTGGTGTGAAAGGTCAGCTTGGATATGATGTAGTTAAAAGATTACAAAAAGCAAATTATGAATGTATTGGCGTTGATATTGATGACTTTGATATTACAGATGAACAAGCTACTTATAATTATATAGTTAAATATAATCCAGATGTTGTTGTACATTGCTCAGCTTGGACAGCGGTTGATAAGGCTGAAAGTGAACAAGATATTTGTTATAAAGTTAATGTGCTTGGAAGTGAAAACATTGCAAAAAGCTGTGCGAAAATCGGGGCTAAAATGGTTTATATATCAACTGACTACGTTTATGACGGCAAAGGCGATAAACCATTTGAAGTGGATAGTCCAATTGCACCACTTTCAGTTTATGGTAAGACAAAATATCAAGGTGAAGAAGCTTGCAGAAAGCATTTAGATAATCTTTTTGTCATTAGGACAAGTTGGGTGTTTGGAGTAAATGGAAACAATTTTGTAAAAACTATGCTTAGACTAGCTCAAAATGGTAACCAAATTAAAGTTGTAAATGACCAAGTTGGTTCACCAACTTTTACACCAGATTTAGCTGACTTTATATTCTATATTATTAATACAAACAAATATGGAACTTATCATTGTAGTAATGAGGGCTATTGTAGTTGGTATGAGTTTGCAAAAGAAATTTTTGAAATAAGTGGTTTAAAAGTTGATTTAAAAGGTATTCCAACAAGTGAATATCCAACACCAGCTGTAAGACCTCATAATAGCAGATTAAGTAAGAAGTGCTTAGTTGATTGTGGATATGGTGTGATGCCTATTTGGCAAGATGCATTAAAAAGATATTTAAAAATGCTTTAATTTAAAGAGTTTTGAAAAAGATATTAGGAGAATATAATGAAAATTTTAGTTACTGGCGGGGCTGGATTTATTGGTGGAAATTTTGTGCATTATATGCTAAAAAAATATCCAAATTATGAAATAGTATGTTTAGATAATCTTACATATGCAGGTAATCTATCTACACTTGAAAGTGTTATGGAAAATTCAAACTTTACATTCTGCAAAGGTGATATTGCGGATTCTAAATATATAGACAAGCTATTTAGTGAACATAATTTTGATATTGTTGTTAACTTTGCTGCAGAAAGTCACGTTGATAGAAGCATAGAAAATCCACAAATATTTTTGCAAACTAATGTAATAGGCACTGGTGTTCTAATGGATGCTTGTAGGAAATATGGCAACATTAGGTATCATCAAGTGTCAACAGATGAAGTTTATGGTGATTTGCCTTTAGATAGACCAGATTTATTCTTTACAGAAGAAACACCAATACACACATCAAGTCCTTATAGCAGTTCAAAAGCAGGTGCTGATTTGTTAGTTTTGGCTTATTATAGAACTTTTGGATTGCCAGTTACAATATCAAGATGTAGTAATAACTATGGACCTTATCATTTCCCTGAAAAGTTAATTCCACTTATGATTTCAAGAGCTCTTGCTAATGAATCTTTGCCAGTATATGGTAATGGTTTAAATGTGCGTGATTGGCTTTATGTTGAAGACCATTGCAGTGCAATAGACTTAATTATCCATAAAGGTAAAATTGGAGAAGTTTACAATGTTGGTGGACATAATGAAAAATCAAATATTGATATAGTTAAAACTATACTGAAATTATTAGGCAAAAGTGAAGATTTAATTACTTATGTTGCTGACAGAAAGGGACACGATATGCGATATGCTATTGACCCTACAAAGATTCATAATGATTTGGGTTGGCTACCAGAAACTAAGTTTGAAGATGGTATCAAGAAAACAATTGATTGGTATCTTAATAATCAAAAATGGTGGAAAGATATTATTAGTGGTGAATATAAAGATTACTACAATAAAATGTATGGCAATAAGTAAAATTATGAATAGGCCTTGAATCTTTTATTTAAAAAATTGTATATAAATGTTTTTGATACAAGGCATAGATTTTGAAATATAAATAATATTGATAATTAAAATAAAACGAACTTTTTGTAAAATCAAAAGTTCGTTTTATTGGTTTTACGAAACCACTAGATACTCTAGCGAATCAAAAGAAGGCTTTTGCTGTTTATTAATAAATTATACTAATTTTTAATATAGAGTATGGACTATATATTAATACATAGGAGTATTTAAAAATGGACAATTGAAATAGTTTATTACACACTAAGTAAAGATGTCATTATCATATAGTATTTGCACCAAAATTAAGCAGACAAGTAATATATGCTAAGATAAAAATGATATAAGGGTAATGTTAAGAAAATTATGCGGATAGAAGGCGTACAAATAATGGAAACAGAAGCGTGTCCTGACCATATACATATGTAAGTACAATACCTCCTAAGTTAAGTATATGAAAATTAATGTGATATATTGAAGGAAAAAGTTTAATAATGATATTTGATAAATATGTAAAATTACAATATGGGAATAGAGTATTTTGGTGTAGAGGTTACTATTTGGATACGGTATGGAAAAATAAAAGAGCAAGAGAGAAATACATAATAAATCAAATACAAAAGATATAGCAATGAACAAATAACAATAAAAGAATATTTAGACCTATTTATGGTTAGTAAAGAAAAGTAATAAATAAAAACCGCCACTTGAGTGGCGATTGGAAGCGACACAGTTGGCAAATTTTAAGAGAAGCGGTTATCCCTGCTTATAATAAAGCATTATAGGTTAAGTGCACGCCACCAGCTAAGCTGGTGGCGTGCACTAAATTGAAAGGTAATAGATTTGTAAGTATTAAGAAAATTTTTATGTTGGCAATAAAGTAATATTAAAAATGGAAATATATATTGTAAGTTTAATAATTATTTTATTAATCTTTTTATAGCAATAGTTAGGCAATTAAGGCATTAATAAGTTAAGTATGAACAAAAAGTAAGTAGTTTGTTTGTTATAATATCTTGATTTTGATTAAATAAATGAGTAAATTATTCTTTATATAGGTAGCTTTTGGTAAGGAATTTAGGGAAAAATGAAAATATAATAAAATATTTATGCAATATGTATTGAAAAATTATCAAAATTGGTGTATTATTTTAGTGTATAAAGTAATTTGAGTAAATATGTATTTGTTAAATATTTATGGTGGCAGTTACAAATATATTTACAAGTGACTGAGCTTATTTCACACAATACTTGCAATAATAAGTAAAAAGTACAAGCAATTTGAACTTTTAATGTTAATTAAATTTATACTAATATTAAAATTTATCTTAAATTGTGGATGAGAGTTAAGACACTTTGAGGGATAGTTAACATCTGCTTAATTAGGCTGAACATTATGTTTTTATTTTAATATGTAGTAAAAATTACTTGTTGAGATTTAATTAAAAATCATATTTATATTATTGGAAGCTGTCTATACACCCCCATAAAAAAGCTATTTTATGGGGACCCCGATAAGCGACACGAAGTGGCATTTGATAGTAGCTGACGTTAATTCAAACTAGAAGTGCTTGTAGAGCAAGTGTATTGCATTTGCAATACAACATTTTAAGCTGGCTTAAAATTTGCTTCTAATAGTTTATACAATACAATTTTGTTAACACAAACAATCAATGAGGTTTGGGATATGGGAACTTTTGTTCAAAAGAAAAAAATAGATAAGGAATTGGCTGACAAATTAAGTAACACTCTTGGGTGTGGCAAAGATTTGGCAGAGGTTCTTGCTATACGTGGATTTGAAAATGTTCAAGATATTCAAGCATTTTTGTTTCCAGATATTGCAAATTTAACACCAGTTTTCAGCTATTCTGGTATGAGAGAGGCATCTGACCGCATTAAAGCGGCGGTGGCAAATAACGAAACTATTGTTATTTATGGTGACTATGATTGTGATGGAGTGTGTGCAACAAGTATTTTATATTTATTTTTGACCTCACTTGGTTTAGATGTTAAGTTTTACATTCCAAACCGCAAAAAAGAGGGGTACGGCATACATAGGGAAGCTTTAGAGGAAATTGCAGAAACATTTTATCCTGACTTGATTATTACTGTTGACTGCGGTATTACTTGCAAAGAGGATATTGACTATGCGATTGACGAGTTAGGCATTGACTTTATAGTTACCGACCACCACGAACCACCTAAAGATTTGCCTAATTGTATAGTGGTTAATCCTAAAGTGGATAGATTTGAGCATACATTTAATGAGTTGTGTGGTGCTGGTATTGCTTTGAGGTTGTGCGAGGCAGTCGGTGGCGAAAAAACTTTAATGTATTTTATTGATATTTGTGCTATTGCGACTATTGCAGATATTGTACCTTTGCAAGGTGATAACCGAATTATAGTAAGCTATGGTATTGACGTAATCAATGCCCGTGCAAGGCAATCTACTAAATTATTACTTGAGGTCGCTGGGGTATCTCCAAGCGAAAGAGTTAATAGCACAGACGTTGCATTTAAAATAGTACCACGTATTAACGCAGTTGGTAGATTAGCTGATTCCAAAAAAGCTGTAAATATGTTTATTGACAATGACTATTTTTATGTAAAGAGTTTGACGGAACAAGCAAATCTTTACAATAAGGAAAGGCAACAATTTACAGACGATTTGGTTGACGATTGCTTACATTTGCTTGAAGATTATGATTTAGTAAACAATAGAATTATTGTAATGTATAGTGACAAATGGGAAGCGGGAGTATTGGGTATTGCTAGTGCAAAAATTACTAGTATGTTTAATCGACCTAGTATTTTGTTGACTTCTGATGGTGATGTATATAAAGGGTCTGCACGTAGTATCGCTGGTGTAAATATCTATGAGTGTGTATCTGCTTGCAAGGCATTTTTAGATAATTTTGGTGGGCATACAATGGCTTGCGGTGTTACTTGCAAAAAGCAAAATATTGAGGCTTTTAGTTTTGCAATTAATGAATATGCACGTACTTTGGATAAAAATTTGTTTGTGCCAAAGGCAGAGTTTGACCTAAAAAGGAATATGGATGAGCTGTCTTTAGAGGGCATTACAGAGCTTTCCAAACTTGAGCCATATGGTATGGATAATCCTAAGGTAAAATACAATATTAGCATAAATACCCCGATTTTCAGCAGGATATCCACTACAAAACACATAAAAAGCAAAGGTACAAGCGATGTCGAATTGGTGTATTTTGACGGAATGCAACAGATGAAAAATATCAATAGTAGCAGTAATGTCAATATGCTTTGCGATTTTGGCGTGCGTACTTTTGCTAACAGAATTTACGCTCAAGGTGTAGTGCAAGATACGGAGTTTGATTGGAATAATTTTGAGTTTGATAAAAACTACTTGGCAATAAAATACGCCTATTATGCAAAATATGATAATAGTAGTGTTTTTAAAATAAAATACATTAAGGAAAAACACATTGACGAGTTGTTTGATAACGATTTGTATGGTGTTTGTTTCCTTGCCTATAGTGACCAAACTTTTGCTAAGTATTCGCAATTGCTAGGTGATAGAATTGTCAAAATTGACAATGGTATTTTGGCAGATGTCAACCCATTAAACAGATTAGTTTTGGACTTAGATATGGGACAAAATCTTGCATTCTACAAAAAAATAGTTATACTTGATACTTTGCCTAGTTTAGGAGTAATAGATTACTACAAATTAAATATGAATGCAGAAGTGTATATGATTAAAGACAATATGCTTTCAGATTATTTGCAAATTGTTAGAGAAAACTTTCCTAATTTAGACGAAATGCGTGCAATATTTGTGGAACTTAAAAAGTTACTTTTAGAAAATACAAAAATTGCGACATTTGGTGAATTATATAGTGAGTATTGCAAGAAAGGCGGAGGCAACAAGATTGCTTTTTATATGGCAATGTTTGTCTTTTATGAACTTAAAATTATCAAGCTTAAAGGTGGTTTTTATGTTGATAGCAGTGTAAAGACCAGTTTAGATAGTAGTATTATTTATCAAAGGATTAAGGAGTTAATTTATGCAGGAAAAAGTGCTAATTAAATTAAAAAACCAGTATCCAACCGAACAATATGAGAAAATTTTACAAGCATATGAGTTCGCAAAAAAAGCACACGAGGGACAAAAACGTCAGTCGGGTGAAGATTATTTTGTTCACCCTTGTGCGGTGAGTGAAATTTTGATAGATATGGGGCTTGATAGCGAGACAGTAATGGCGGCATTTTTGCACGATGTTATTGAGGATACTCCGCATACCTCTGAGGAGCTTAACGAACTATTTGGTAAGTCTGTGGTTATGCTTGTAAATGGTGTAACTAAGTTAAATAAATTACAATTTAAGTCTAGTGTGGACGAACAAGCAGAAAATTTGAGAAAAATGCTGTTTGCAATGAGTGATGATATAAGGGTTATCATTATCAAACTTGCAGATAGATTGCATAATATGCGTACATTGTTGTTTAAGTCTGCAGATAGACAAAAAGAAATATCTAGAGAAACGCTTGATATTTATGCACCAATTGCAGAAAGACTGGGAATGGGAACTATTAAGGGCGAGCTAGAGGACTTGGCAATGCGTTACCTTAACCCAGATGATTACTATGCTTTAGTGCAAAAGATATCTTCTAAAAAGGTGGAAAGACAAGAGTTTGTGCAAAATGTTGTAAAAGACATTAAGGCAAAGCTTGCGGAAATGAAAATTGACGGCGAGGTGAATGGCAGACCTAAGCATTTTTACAGCATTTACAAAAAAATGCAGAGTGGTAAAGAGTTTGAACAAATTTACGATTTGATAGCTGTGCGTATTATTGTTGATACTATAAAAGATTGCTATGCCGTTTTGGGTGCAATTCATACTATGTGGAAACCATTGCCTGGTAGATTTAAAGACTATATCGCTATGCCAAAGACAAATAATTATCAGTCTTTGCATACCACAGTTATATCTCAATATGGTTCGCCTTTTGAAATACAAATTAGAACTCACGAAATGCACGATATTGCGGAGTTTGGTATCGCCGCTCACTGGAAATACAAGGAAGGTAGACTAACTAGCGACCAAAGCATTATGGATAATCGTATGCAATGGATACGTAGCATTATGGAAGTACAAAAGGACTTGCGTGACAATGCAGAATTTTTGCAGTCGCTTAAGGTGGACTTGTATCCAGACGAGGTGTTTGTAATAACGCCAAAAGGCAAAGTAGTAAGCTTGCCAAAAGGTGCTACGGGTATAGATTTTGCATATGCTGTACATACAGAAGTTGGCAATAAGTGTGTTGGAATCAAGGTTGACGGCAAAATTGTGCCAATCAATACAAGGCTAACAAATAATTCACTTGTTGAGGTTATAACCTCAAATGCGTCAAAAGGACCTAGCCGTGATTGGCTAAAGTTTGTTGCAACTGCCAGTGCAAGGAACAAAATTAGAGCATACTTTAAACGTGAAATGCGTGAGGAGAACATAAAACGTGGTAGAGAAATGCTTGAGAGAGAAGCTAAACATAGAAATTATAATCTTTCTGCATTATTAAATAATGAGGAATGGCTTAAATATTTTAAAAATCGTTATGGTGCTAACGGCAATATGGACGATATTTATGCGGAAATTGGATATGGCAACCTAACTACAAACAAGGTTATTTTAAAGCTAATTGATTGTTTTAAGAAGTCAGGTGCGGAAATGCCACCAATTATCAGCGGAGTTAAGAGCAACAAGCCTACTAGCAAGAAAGGTACGGGCGTATTAATACGTGGTTATGACGACTTTTTAATTAGGCTTGCACATTGTTGTAACCCCGTTCCTGGTGATAAGATTGTCGGATATATCAGCCGTGGTAGAGGTGTTTCTATTCACAGAGCGGACTGCCCAAATATGAAACATATTGAGGACGAGCGTATAATTGAGGCTAACTGGTCAAGTAATATGTCCTCTCAATTTACAGCAAACTTAGAGGTTAATTGTATTAATAAATCCAAATTGCTTGTAGATGTTACAACGTTTTTCGCAAACAGAAAGCAAACACTTAATGCGGTTAATATGCGTGCTGGTGACGATTTAAATGCAATTATAACAATTAGTGTAGATATAACTAACATTCAAGAATTGGACGATATGATAAATAAATTGCGTGGCATAGAAGGAGTATTTGATGTACACAGAATTTGATGGGTTCAGCGTTAAAAAAATAGTTAATGGTGGACTGCAAAACAATAGCTATATTATAAAATTTGGAAATAAATGCGTGGTGATTGACCCTGCATCTAAAGTGATAAATGTCGCTGTGGAAGAGGAGGGGTTGCAAGTTTTGGCTGTGCTTTTAACTCACGGACACTTTGACCATATAAAAGGTGTGCAAGAGTTTTTGGATAAAAATGTACCAGTATATATCCATAAATTAGACGAGGGCAAATGCAATGGCGAACATAGTTTGGACTGGTTAAAAAGATTTAGAATAACACCTTTTGAACCAACCAATTTTGTCGCTGACAATGAACTTTTGAATTTTGAAGACTTGGAAATTAAAGTTATTCACACCCCGGGACACTCTGCGGGTGGAGTATGCTATGTTATAAAAAATGTAATTTTTTCTGGCGATACTTTGTTTTTGGATAGCTATGGCAGATACGATTTTGAAGATAGCAGTTTTGACGATTTAAAACATTCTATTAAAGATAAATTGTTTGGTTTGGACGGCGATTATGTCGTTTATCCTGGACACGGGGACAGCACAACTCTTGCATATGAGAGAGAAAGGAATATGATTCTATGGAGTTAAAAATTGTTACAAACAGCGATTTTATGCAAGACTTTATGGATGTTGTAAGAGCTTTTTCACCTATGGTAGAGTATGAGGAAAAGGAAGAGATAAATGTTATCCATATACAAATTGAAAATGAGTTTGTACGACTAAAATTTAAAGAAAAAACAATCGAAAATCGGGGGCAAATTGAAAATTTGCCACAAATTAAGCAGAAAAGTGAGATAAAAAGACTTGCAAAAATTATGCTTTATGACTTGCTTAGCGAGCTTACTGGAGTAACTTTGCCATATGGTTCGCTTACGGGAATTAGACCTACTAAGTTGTATCACGAACTTTTGGAAAGTGGCAAAGATGCGTATAAGTATTTTACTGATTATTTGAGAGTTCCTACTCAAGGTGCGGACTGGATAAGACGAATTTGCGAAAACCAAAAAGAGATATATTCGCATAACAATAAGGAAATTGATTTTTTTGTTAACATTCCAATATGCGTTACAAGGTGCAGTTATTGCTCGTTTATATCTGCGGAGTTAGGAAAAATAAAAAAGTGGATAACACCTTATGTGGAACAACTTTGTAGAGAGATTGAGCATAGTATTAAACTTGTGGACAAGCTAGGTGTAAAAGTGCGTTCTGTATATGTGGGTGGTGGAACTCCTACCAGTTTAAATGAACAAGATTTTGCAAAGGTAATAAGTTGTCTTAGCAAAATTAAGTGTAAGGAATTTACTGTTGAGGCTGGTAGGCCAGATACCATTACTTTGGAAAAATTGCAAGTAATGAAAAATTGCGGTGTTAGTAGAATAAGTATCAATCCACAAACTTTTAATGATAAAACGCTTGAATTAATTGGACGTAATCATTCAAAAGCGGATATTTACAGAGTGTATGACGAGGCGTTAAAGTTTAATTTTGATATAAATATGGACTTGATTGCAATGTTACCCAATGAGAGCTTTGAGGATTTCAAGTATTCTGTTGACGAAGCTATAAAACTTAATCCGCAAAATATTACTATACATACACTTGCAATCAAAAAGGGAAGCAACTTAAAACTTGCAGAATACGACAATAAAATCGAACTTTTGCCAAAACAAATGATAGATTATTCTCGCTCGGCGATTATGGCAAGTGGTTATGAACCATACTATATGTACCGCCAAAAGTATATGAGTGGGAACTTGGATAACACGGGATATGCTAAAAGTGGTAAAGGTTGCATTTACAATGTGGATATTATGGAGGAAACTCATAGTATTATTGCTTGTGGGGCTGGTGCAATCAGTAAGCGTGTTTGGAATGAGGAAAATAGACTGGAAAGATTTGCCAATCCTAAGGGGATAGATGTTTATTTGGATAGGGAAGAGAAAATTCTATCCGAAAAGGAAAACTTTTTTAGTAATATTTTGACTAATTTTGAAAAATAGAGCGTAATTTACAAAAAATAACAAAAAATAGTTTACACGCTATTTATTTTATGTTATTATATTGACGATACCTTTGACTATGTTTATCAACTCTCCGATGATTTACTTGGTTAATGGAATAAATTATATTTAAGGAGAAGTAAAATGGAAGATTTAACATTACTTACTAAACAACAAATTATTGAAAAATTTGCTCAAGCAGAGGGCGACACTGGTTCTCCAGAGGTACAAATTGCTTTGCTAACTGCAAGAATCGAGAGCTTAAAAGCTCACTTTGCTGTGCATAAAAAAGACCACCACAGCCGTCGTGGTTTATTGCAAATGGTTGGTAAGAGAAAGAATTTGCTTACTTATTTAAAGAATAAGGATATCGAAAGATACAGAGCAATTATCGCTAAATTAAACCTAAGAAAGTAATAAAAATAGCCCGAATAGTAAAGTGTTCGGGTGATTTTTTTAAAACAATTAAATTGGTATAAGTATTTTATATATAAATTTTTCAACTAGTCGGTTGATAATCTTTGGATGACCAAAGATAGAGGAGGAGAAATGATAGACAGAAAAATTTACAAAACTACAATAGGTGGCAGAGAGGTTGAGATTGAAACTGGTGCATATTGTGGTATGACAAATGGCACTTGCCTTGTTAAGTGTGAGGAAACTGTAGTAATGGTTAACGTTACAATGTCAAAAGAGCCAAGAGATGGCGTTGACTTTTTCCCATTGAATGTTGATTATGAGGAAAAAATGTACTCAGTTGGTAAAATTCCTGGTGGTTTTAAAAAGAGAGAGGGACGTCCAAGCGATAAAGGCATTTTGGTTTGCCGTTTGATTGATAGACCTTTAAGACCATTATTCCCTAAGGGTTTTTATAACGATGTATCTGTAGTTGCTACTTGCCTTTCAGTTAACCCAGATGTTCCACCTGAGATTTACGCTATGATTGGTAGCTCTGTTGCATTGTCAATTTCAGATATTCCATTTGCTGGACCTACTGGTTCTGTAGTCGTTGGTTTTGTTGATGGCGAGTATGTTATCAACCCAAGTGCAGAGCAAAGAGAAAAGAGCAGATTGCATTTAAGCCTAAGCGGTACAAAGGACGCTATCTTAATGGTAGAGGCTGGTGCTAACGAGCTTACAGAGGAACAAATGATTGGTGCAATCTTGTTCGGTCACGAGGAAATTAAGAGAATCGTTACATTTATTGAGGGTATTCAACAAGAGATTGGTAAGGAAAAAATCGTTCCTAACATTTATCACGCTGACCCTGCTATTGAAGAGCAAGTTAGAAAATATGCTGACAAAATGATGGACAAGGCTTTAGAGGAGTTCAATCGTCAAGCACGTGAGAAACTTGAGGAAGCTTTGGAGCAAGATGTTTTCTCTCACTTTGAAAGCATTTTCCCAGACGGAAAGAAAGATATTGCAGAAGTACTTTACAATATGAAAAAAGAAAAGGTACGTGCTAAGATTTTGGAAAAAGGCATTCGCCCAGACGGACGTACTTTAAAAGAAATTAGACCTATTTGGTGCGAACACGGTATTTTACCACGTGTTCACGGCAGTGGTGTGTTCACTCGTGGTCAAACTCAAGTATTGACAACTGCTACACTAGGTACTATCAGCGAAGTTCAAAAGTTGGAAGGTCTTGATGACGAAGTATTCAAGAGATACATTCACCACTATAACTTCCCAGGCTATAGCGTAGGCGAAGCTAAGCCAGCTAAAAGCCCAGGACGCCGTGAGATTGGTCACGGAGCATTGGCTGAAAGAGCTTTGGAACCAGTTTTACCAAGTGAAGAGGTTTTCCCTTATGCTATCCGTACAGTAAGTGAGGTTTTGAGTTCAAATGGTTCAACATCTCAAGCAAGTGTTTGCGGTAGTACTTTGGCACTTATGGATGCGGGCGTTCCAATTAAAGCACCAGTTGCTGGTGTTGCAATGGGTTTGATTAGCACTCCAGATAAGAGCAATGTTAAAATTTTGACAGATATTCAAGGCTTAGAGGACTTCCTTGGCGATATGGACTTTAAGGTTGCTGGAACTGAAGCTGGTATCACTGCAATTCAAATGGATATCAAAATTAAAGGTATCAATGAGCAAATTTTACGTACAGCTTTAGCTCAAGCTCGTGAGGGTAGATTGGAAATTTTAGGCAAAATGTTGGCAGTTCTTCCAAAAGCTAATGACAAATTGTCTAAATATGCACCAAAAATTTTAACTTTTGAAATTGACCCAGACAAAATCCGTGATGTTATTGGTAGCGGTGGTAAAGTTATCAACAAGATTATTGAGGATACTGGTGTTAAAATCGATATCAGCGATACTGGTACAGTATTTATCGCAAGCAGTGATGAGGTAATGGCTGAAAAAGCTAAAAAGATTATCCTTGCAATTGCAAAAGACCCAGAGGTTGGTGACGAAATCGAAGGTCAAGTTGTAAGAATTATGGACTTTGGTGCTTTTGTTGAAATCGCCCCAGGTAAAGACGGAATGATTCACATCAGCAAACTTTCTAAAGATAGAGTAGAAAAAGTTACTGATGTTGTAAATATTGATGATAAAGTTTTAGTAAAAGTTATTAAAATTGACGACAAAGGCAGAATCGATTTAAAACTTATTAAAAAGCTTTAATCTACAGCCAATAAAAATACAATTTAAATTGTAGTATAATTGTAAAAAAAACGCTTAAAATACAAAGTAAGTTTGCTAAATTAATCTAAATAAAAATGAAGTAACAATTTTTAATAAAATTAAAATGTTATATTGCTAATTTTTACTTTATCATTGTAAATATTTTAAGTCAAAATCATAGTTGCTAAAAATATTGCGAACTACTATGTATTAGTTTTAGTAAAACAATTATATAAAAATAAAAGGCTATGTCACAACAAACAGTTGATAAATAGCCATTTTTATAGGGGAGTATCAGA
>CAJTZR010000002.1 GCA_910584035.1 uncultured Christensenella sp.
TGGGAAACCCGACAAGGGACACGCAGTGGCGTTTGATAGTTGCTGAAGTTTATTCAAAATTGTGCCAAATTGATTTATTCATTAAAAATGGTAGATTTTGTTTAATTTAAGTTTTAGCAAATTTAACGGCACATAATTTTTACTAGTGATTAAGGTATAAAAATTATATAAATTAAGTTTAATCGGTTGACTTAACATTATTTTTAATATATAATAATATCGAATTTATGTGTTTTGGTCTTTTAATATTCCAAACAAATGGAATTAAATTAATAGATTTTGACATTATCCAATTGAATAAACTAACAAAAGTGAGGATATAAAAATGAAAAGAACTTATCAACCTAAAAAAAGACAAAGAAGTAAAGTTCACGGCTTTAGAAAGAGAATGGCATCTGCTTCAGGTCGTAATGTTATCAAAAGAAGAAGAAACAAAGGCAGAGCAAGACTATCAGCTTAATTGAGGGTTAATACACAACCTTAGGGTAGTAATTTTATCATTTTAGGCTGATTACAGCCTATTTTGGTAAATGCCAATGTTTTGGTTTTGGTATACTTGAAGTACTAGCTTGAGTAATAATTTGCCTATATATTTGCCAATAATTTTAAATGGTATTTGTGGCAAATTTTAGAGCAAGAGCATTGTTTTATTTAGTTTTTATTACAGATTAGTAATTTGGTTATTTAAGTTAAAGTTTGAATTGCAAATTTATTTGCATTTAATTTGGCGAATTATAATTAATTGTTATAAAAACTGGAAAGAGTAAGTGTTTTGGGTATATAATTGGTTAATTATTAACTAAATGTTATATGTTTAGGGGGCGATATGAATAAAACTTATAGATTAAAATCGTCAAAAGCCTTTGAATATATACATAGAAATGGCAAATCTGTTGCCGATAGAAATTTAGTTTTAACAATTGCACCAACAAAATTCAATTTAAAAGTTGGCTTTTCCGTAAGCAAAAAACTTGGTAAAGCTGTTGTTAGGAACAAAGTAAAACGCAGACTACGAGAGGGCTTTAGGAAAATGATTCCTTATTTAAGCAATAAATACAATTATGTTATTATTGCAAGGCAACCAGCAAAAGACTGTAATTATAATCAGCTTTTGCAATCAATGAAATACTTATTGACAAAGGTGAATGTAGTTACGGACACAAATGCTTTTAAAGCTGTAAAATGAGTATCAAATGGTGGTAAATATTGCAAGAGGGCAATTTGTATTTTGCGTGATTTATGAGTTTGTTTAGTAGACGATTTTCTTGCAGACAATTTACTGAATAGTCAAATTGTAGTTTTAAGGAATTAGTTTCATTATGAATAAAAACGATATAATATGCAATTTGAATAAAATACACACAACGGAAATGGGAGTAGATAGGATAAAAAGAAATTTGAGGCTATCCGATATTAATGTTGTTGAGTTTTGCAAAAGCAAGATTACTAAAGAGAATTGTTATATTTACAAGCAAGGAAAGAACTGGTACTGTGAAATTGATGGTATTAAGTTTACTATAAATAGTTTTAGTTACACTATTATTACTGCACATTTACTTTAGTATTTAGTATAATTAAGTTTTTTGATAAAATTGTATTGAAAATTTGCTGTTATTCTAAAAGCTTTTGATACATATAGTATGAATTAAATTATCACTGAACACAGAGTTAATAGAGAAAATATTTACATTATTGGAATTGGCTGTAGCGGTCAACTTGATATTGAAAAGATTAAGAAACAATGTGCTTTGGCGTAACTATAGTTAAAGGTAGATTAGTAAATGGAGCTTGGTTTGCAAGTTTTGTTGTAAACATAGGTTAAATTTAGTAAAAATGGCATTGTAACACAATTGAAAGCTTTAGAGAAAAAACTTGCGAATAGCGATATTGATAACTATAAAGTTAAAAGTGTTTTAGTATAAAGAGTGAATTTTGTTGATAATATTATTATTTTGATTCATATAGCATTACTCAATAATTACTGCGTTTCTGTAGTTTTTATAACAAGTGGTTATTGAGAGTAGAGTTGTAGTAGAATTAGAGAATTTGCACAAATAAAGATAACAAGTTTTCGACAAAAAAAATAAAAAACATAAATAAAAAAATAACTAGATTGGTTAAAATTAATTATGTAGAATAAAAGTTGTTAATTTTAGGAACTTAAGCCAGTTTAAACTGAACGATAAGGAAAGCAATTATGAAAATAGTTAAAGAAATTTTTATTGCACCAATCAAATATTATAAATATTGTCTTAATCCGTTATTGCCGAATAGCTGTCACTACACGCCGTCTTGTTCCGCATATATGCAACAAGCGATTGCAAAGCGAGGAGTAGTTGCGGGGATAGCATTAGGTACATATCGGGTATTAAGATGTAATCCATTTTCAAAGGGTGGGTTTGACCCAGTTAAAAATAATTATAAAGGAAATGCTAAGTGGCTATTATGACAAATTTTATTACATTATTGGCTGCAGCACCTGAACATACGAATCTTATAGCGAAGTTTATAGACCTATTAAACAATGGTATAAACGGCGTAGGAGGAATAGGGATATTTGGTGTAACAGTAATAGTATTTACGCTTATATTTAAATTTGCATTGCTACCATTAGATTTGTGGCAAAAGTTTTCTATGCGTAAACAAAGCTTAGCTATGGAGAGATTACGTCCACAGCTTGAAAAACTAGAAAAACAATATGCAAATAAGCCTGAAATACTAAAACAAAAGCAAGCGGAACTGCAACGAGGACAAATGACAGGAATGCTTGGTTCTTGTTTGCCAATGATAGTAACAATGGTAGTTTTCTTTGTAGTTTTGGGTGGCTTTAATGAGTATATACGAGTAGAGAATGAAAAAATCGTATATACAATTGCAGAGGCATATAATGGCGGAATAGTAGACGAAGCCGTACTTGCTTCATTTTATAAACCAGAAAGTTTTTTATGGATAAAAAATATCTATATGCCAGATACGTGGAGTGCAGTTATACCAACTATGGAGCAATATGTAGGTAGTGGAATGGGTGCATTGAATGCTACTCGTCCAGATATTGCAAACATACCTAACTGGTATGCGACATTAATTGGACCAGCGGCAGCAGCACATAATCCGACTAGTTTTTGGAATATTGCAAAATGGAATGGATATTTGATATTACCAATATTGTCTATAATCACATCAATATTGAGTGCAAAGCTTATGGGTGCAACACAAGCACAATCTGCAGTAGGCACTAAGGAACAGCAAAAGTCTGCACAAAAAACTCAAAAATTTATGAATTATATAATGCCAGTAATGTTTGGAGTATTTTCATTATTCTATTCATCAGCATTTGCATTATATATCTTTATAAGCTCACTATTCTCTACAGTTTTCAACTTAATAGTTAACTTTATTATTAAGAATAAGGATAAAAAGAGAGCTAATCAGTAACGCCAATATAAGGAGAATACAATGGAATTTAGAGCAAAAACAGTAGAAGAAGCTATTGAAATTGGACTTAGTGAATTGAACATTTCTAAAGAAGATGCTGACATAAAAATCATTCAAAAATCGGGACTTCTTAAAAAAGCTGTGGTGGAAATTAACAAAATAGATTACGAAAAAGCTACAACAGAGGACGTAGAAGATAGCTTTACTATGACACAAGAAACTATTGAAAAACCTGCTAATAAATTACACGAAACAGATTTACCAGTTGTGAACTTTTTAGAAAAATTACTTTGTGATATGGGTTTAAAGTGCGAGCTTGATTTTAAATCAAACAGAGATTTATTGCACATTATAATAAAAGGTGATGATACTAATTTTGCTATTGGTTATCGTGGCGAAACATTAGACAGCTTACAATATTTATGCTTACTAGTTGCGAATAAGACTACAAGGTTTAAAAAGCGTCTTATAATTGATGCAGAGGGTTATCGTGAGATGCGTGCCAAATCATTGACTGAGCTATCTTACAAGCTAGCAAAAAAGGTTGCTAAGACAGGTACAAGCATTGAGCTTGAAGCAATGAATCCATTTGAACGTAGGGTTATTCATACAGCTTTGCAAGACGATGCATTTGTAACAACTTCCAGCGAAGGTGAAGAGCCAAACAGATATGTAGTAATTTCACCTATTAAGAAAGAAACTAATATGTACGATAGTGAATCAAAATACAATTTCAAAAAATACGGAACTGGAAAAACACGTTCTTTTGGACAAAAAAACAAAAGATTTTAATAATAAATAAAAGAGCGTAAGATACTCGCTCTTTTTGCTTTTATTAAAGAAAAGTTTATTATTTAAATGATATAGTAACTATTTTATTAAAATTGTATAAGAATTGATTAATGCTTTAAAGTACTTTAGCTTTGAGTAAAATTTGATGTTTTTCAAATTTAATGGCTACATAGTAGCGACACATAATTTTAATAATTAAAAGCTATCTATATACTTAAAAAAGTATTTTTTATGGATATAGATAAAAGAGCCAAAATAAAATTTGCACTAGTTAATGTTAATTAAATGGTATTAACTTTATTTATTAAATACAATATTTTTGTATTATTTGAGTTCTTTCATTTAATGACAAGTAATTAATTATTGGAAAGTGAAAAAATTCAGTATGTATTTAGCTATTAACAGAGTTAATTCAAATGAGAAAACTTGCATAGCAAAGAATTGGTTTAGCAATATTAATTTTAATATAAGTTTAAATTTACTTGTTTTAAATTTACTTATCTTTGTTTAATTATATAAAACTTTCTATTTATGTATCAATGGCTATTTTGTGAAAACTGATAATCACTTGAATGCGTATATTCAGTAGCTATTTTTACTGCAACTTATATAGGGCTTGATTATAATAAAAATACTTTAGACTTGATTTTATTTGAATTTTCTCAAATTTAGGATATATTATAGCAACACATAATTTTATTATTTAAAGCTGTTTATAACTCTATAAAAAGTTATTTTATTGATAAAAGTGCTAAAATAAAATTATCACTAACTTATATTTAGTAAAAGTATTTTTTGAAAAAGTTAAGCACTTTATAAATTTTATTAAACTAAATTTTTAAAGGCTATAGATACAATATATTTATTCTAAACAAGAAAAGAGGGTATATGTCACAAACTATTACTGCTATTGCAACGCCGTTTGGCACTGGTGCTGTTGGTGTTGTCAGATTAAGTGGAACAGATGCACTGAATATAGCAAGTCAAGTTTTTAGCACACAAAAGCTTGATAATTTTTGTAATGCTACCCCTAACTTTATGTATCTTGGAAAGCTTAATTGCAATAAATTTTACGATAGTTGCCTTGCTGTTTATTTCAAAGCACCTCATTCCTTTACTGGCGAAGATGTAGTGGAATTTCAATGTCACGGCGGAGCTAGACTACTTGAGGAGGTTATCTCAACTTTAATAGCTAATGGTGCAGTTCTTGCAGATAAAGGTGAGTTTACAAAACGTGCTTTTTTAAATGGTAAATACTCTCTTTCTCAAGCTGAGGGCATTATAGATATGATAAATAGTGAAAACACTGCAAGTCTTAATGCTGGCTACAGACAAATGAGCGGTCACTTGAATAAAAGAGTTGAAAATATTTTATCTCAAATTTTAGATATAACAGCATCTTTGGAGGCTAGTTTAGATTATCCAGAGGAATTAGAGGAAGAGGTAAGAGAAAACCTACCTAAACAATTAAATAGCGTGAAAATCGGTATTAAAGAGCTTTTAGACACTATTAAACTTGGTAGAATAATAAAAAATGGTATTAATGTTGCAATTATAGGAATGCCTAATATAGGAAAGTCATCATTGCTTAATTGTTTGCTTGGCAAGGATAGGGCAATTGTTACTGACATTGCGGGTACTACTCGTGATACTCTTGAGGAAAGAGTGGAATATAAGGGCATTTTTATTAATTTTATTGATACGGCGGGTATTCGTGATACGATTGACACTGTTGAGAAAATAGGCGTTGATAAGGCTTTAGATAGTGCAAAAAATGCAGACATAATATTATTTATGCTTAATGCTAATAAGGCTATCAAAAATGAGGAATTAGAGCTTTATAATAAGTTTAAAGATAAACCTATAATAAAAGTTTTTAACAAGGCAGATTTAGGCAAAGATAAAAGCAATAAAGACGGCATATTTATAAGTGCAAAAAATTGCGATAATATAAATAGTATATTAGATAATATTTACAATTACTTTATTGATGGTAAAGTTGATTCAAGTGGTGATGTAATAACTAATTTAAGGCATATAGAGGCTTTACAAAACACATATAGCTTAATTGACAATGCTTGTACAGATACTGACAATACCGCAACTGAATGTATTTTGATTGATTTAAAATCAGCTTATTTTGAGCTTGGCAAAATCACTGGTGATACTGCAAGCGAGGATATTATTGATACTATATTTAGTAAGTTTTGTTTGGGTAAATAAACAATATTTTATTTAATAGATAAGTTATTATTTATTAAATTATAATTATTTAGAGTTTGTGAACTTTACTTTAATTATATAAATATGTATTATCAATATTAGATATTATATTACAGACTCTGTTAATACATTATAATTATAAAGCTTTCAATTAATAAGCTTGAATAATAGTTTTTTTATTACAATTTATTATCAATAAAACAATATGGTATTTTTGTACTAACTAGCATTATTACAATTTTATTATTTTTATAAATTAGTATTAAATAATATCGATTTTTGATAGGTATTTATAATTTTTTAAAAAGTAATTAGTTGTTAGCTAATAATTTTATAAAAATTGTTTCAATTAATAGACTTATAATTTTTATTAAAATATTATTTATAAGTTTTTTACTTAGTAGTTAAAGATATAATTTTAATTGCATTTAGACAGATTAAAAATGTTTTTTAAAAAAGAGAAAGACAAGTAAATTTTTTGTCTTAAAATATATAAAACAATTTATATATAATGTTAAAAAAACTTTAAACAATCTTTTTATATAAAATTTATAAATAACAATTTAATTTTTATTTAAATAAAGTTTAAATTGCAAAAATTTGTTAATTACAAAAGCTAAATTTTAAATTAACTGAAAATAAAAGTGCGAAAAGGTGTATATGATTAATAATAGTTTTTATGATGCAATTGTTGTTGGAGCGGGTCATAGTGGAGTGGAAGCCTCACTCGCTTTGGCACGCCTTAACAAAAAAGTATTATTAGTTACATTATCACTTGATAGCATATCTTTTATGGCGTGCAATCCTAATATTGGTGGTACTGCAAAAGGACATTTAGTGAGAGAGATAGATGCCTTAGGTGGTGAAATGGGTATTGCTGCAGATAAATCTTTACTTCAACTTAGAATGTTGAATTTATCCAAAGGTGCTGCAGTACATAGCTTAAGGGGTCAAGAGGATAAAACAAGTTACCACCTTAATATGAAAAAAACTATTGAAAATGAAAAGAATATTACCTTATTACAAGGTGAAGTAGCAGAAATTTTAACTGAAAATAACGCAGTTTGCGGTATAAAAACTGCTATGGGAAGTACTTATTATTGTAATGCAATAGTTATTTGTTCTGGTGTTTACTTAAATTCTAATATTGTAATTGGTGAGTATAGAAAAGAGGAAGGTCCAAGCGGATTTTCTCGCAGTGATAAGCTTACAAAAAGCTTAATTGATTTAGGTATTAATATTCGCCGTTTTAAAACTGGTACACCTGCAAGAGTAGATAAAAGTACAATTGATTTTTCTAAAATGACACCGCAGTATGGTGATAAAAATATATATTCTTTTTCATTTATGAATGACGATTATACCTCTATGGATATTCCTTGTTATTTAACTTATACTAACGAAAAAACGCATAAAATAATAAGGGATAATATACATCGTTCGCCACTATATAATGGTTCTATCAAATCTGTTGGTCCTAGATATTGCCCTAGTATTGAAGATAAAGTTATGAGGTTTGCAGATAAAGACAGACATCAAATTTTTATTGAGCCAGAAAGCATTTTTACTAACGAAATGTATGTTCAAGGTATGTCAAGCAGTTTACCTATTGATGTTCAGCTTGATATGTATAGGTCTATTGAGGGGTTGGAAAATGTCAATATAATGAGATATGCTTACGCTATTGAATATGATTGTATTGATAGTATGCAACTTGATTTGACACTTATGGTAAAGCATATTGGTGGCTTATTTATGGCGGGTCAAATTAACGGCAGTAGCGGATATGAAGAAGCGGCTGCCCAAGGCTTAATTGCTGGTATTAATGCAAATCAATACATAGATAATAAAAAACCATTGATTTTATCACGTGATGAGGCGTATATTGGAGTTTTGATTGACGACTTAGTTACTAAAGGCACAAATGAACCTTATAGAATGATGACGGCAAGGGCAGAGTTTAGATTAAATCTAAGGCAAGAAAACGCAGATATAAGACTTACTGAATACGGCAGAAAAATAGGTTTGGTAAATGACGAAAGATATTCTAAATTTAAAGATAAGATTAATAAAATAGAAGAATATAATACTATTTTAAATACTAATTTAAGTCCTAAAATTTATGGCAAATTTTTTGAAAGTATTGGCGAGAGCATACCAAACTGCTCACTTTCTTATAAAGATATGCTTAAAAGGTCAAATATAACAAGTGATAATCTTATTGACAACTTTGACGAACTAAAAGATTTTGACAGACGCATTATGGCAGAGGTTGCAAGTACTATTAAGTATGAGGGTTATTTAAATAAACAGAATGCTAGTATTAAGGAACTTCAAAAGCTAGAAAATAAATTAATACCAGAGGATATTGATTACTCTCAAATTGATGGATTAAGACTTGAAGCAAGACAAAAGCTAAATAAGATAAAACCTCTTAATTTAGGACAAGCTTCAAGAATAAGCGGAGTTTCCCCTGCAGATATTACTGTATTAATGATTTATTTATTTAAAAAATAACTATTTACTTTATTGTAAAAATGGTGTATAATGATATTATTAGAAAAATATTTAAATGAACTTAATATTCCTTTTGATAAAGATACTATAAATAAGTTTCAAACTTATTATGATTTATTGATTGAATATAATAAAATATTTAACCTTACAAGTATAACTGAAAAAAATGATGTTATTATAAAACATTTTGCAGATAGTTTATATGGCTACAAATTTTTTAAAAACAATAATATGGTAGCAGATGTTGGTTCGGGTGCTGGGTTTCCTGCTTTGCCACTTGCTATAGTTTTAAAAGATGTCAATTTTACATTGATTGATAGCCTAAACAAAAGAATAAACTTTTTAAATGCAGTAATTGAAAAACTTAATCTTACAAATTGCACAGCAATACATTCTAGAGTAGAGGAATATTGCTCAACAAATAGACATAAGTTTGACATTGCTACAGCAAGAGCGGTTGCTGGAATGCCAACTTTACTTGAATATTTAGTTCCACTTTTAAAGCCACACGGCAAAGCAATTTGTTATAAGTCTTTAAATGTAGATAATGAGCTTAGCTTGTGCGATAATGCTTTTAAAAAATTAAATTGTAAATTAACTGATAAAATTGACTATAATTTAGAGGATAACTTTCGTAGCATAATTATTGTGGAAAGTTTGGATAAATGTAATAAATGTTATCCACGAAGCGGTAATAAACCTAAAACTAATCCTTTATAAAATTAACAATTTTTGATTTTAATATATTAATTATATATAAATAATTAAAAATACCTTTCAAAAATCGGTATTAAATAACAATTTTTATAGCTTAATTATAAAATAAATCAATTATAATTGGTATTTTAATTAAATAATAAAAATTTATTTATTATAGTTTTTAAATGCTATATATTTTAAATTATTTATATTTTATTTTAATATTTATTTATATTAAATGATTGCATTATAATTAATTTATTAAAAATTAAATTAGTATAAATTTTAAATAAAGATATTTTAAAACAACATATTATAACATAAATAAAATAATAAAAATCATATTTTCAAGAGGTATAATTATGAAAAAAACAGGTCAAGGCTTAAGTATTGATGCACTATTTAGTGATTACGCATCAGACATTACAACTTATGATTCAAATGGCGTTCTTAACAAAGGTGTTGAGGAGCTTGATATTGATTTGATAATTCCTAACCCAGACCAACCACGTAAGAACTTTGACGAGGACAAATTAAACGAACTTGCTGACAGTATTAAAAATTATGGTTTAATTCAACCAATAACTGTTGTTAAAAAGGGTTCAAAATATATCATTATTGCTGGTGAGCGTAGATATAGAGCGAGCATTATTGCTGGGCTTTCTAAAATACCTGTTTTGGTTAAGGAATATAACGATAAAGAGTGTAAGGAAATTGCTTTGATTGAAAACATTCAACGCTCTGACTTAAACCCTATTGAAGAGGCTATTGCTTATAGCAATCTTATTAATGAATATAATTTATCTCAAGAAGAATTATCTAAAACATTATGTAAGAGTAGGTCAGCAATCGCAAACAGCCTTAGAATATTAACTTTACCACCAGAAGTTAAGCAACTTGTTATTGATGGTAAACTTTCTGCTGGACACGCAAAAGCTCTAGTTAGCTTAAATGACGTTGATGTTCAAATAAAATACGCAAAAGCTGCTGCTAATAAACAATTAAGTGTTAGAACTTTAGAGCTTATGGTTAAATCATATAATAACAATGAGCCAATGCCTAAAAAACAAATAAAGCTTTCTTCTGAACTAAAAGAATTCTGTAATGATATGCAAAGAATTTTTGCAACAAAAGTAAAAATTATAGGTAATGAGGATAAAGGTAGAATTTATTTAGATTACTACACTAAAGACGATTTACAAAGAATCTATGAATTAATTGACTCTTTAAAAAACCAATAAAAATATTAGATTTTTAAATAAAATATATAGTAAATGTAAAAAAATAGCTAAATTTAACTAAAAATTTTAATAATTTATTTACAAATTCATATATTAATGATATACTATATTATAGTTAAATGTTAAATTTTAACAAAAAATATAAATTTACTTTTGTAGGGAGGTTTTTTTATGGCAAGTATTAATAGTTCATTCCAAAAATTACCAAGACTTGTACAAGTATTACTTCTTATTATCCCTGGTATTGGTTGGATTACAGAAATCGTAGTACGTCTATCTGCATTCATCCACGGTAAAGGAACTAATCAAATTATTGCTTTGATTTTGGCAATTATTATTCCATTCTTTGGTTGGGTTGACGTTGTATGGGTACTTTTGTACAAGAAACTTATATTGACCTGATAAATAATATTATCAACAAAAAAAAACATCTACTTTTGTAGATGTTTTTTTTATTTATATAATATTTTCTTATTCTTCTTAATTTAAAGGTTACATATTATTATCAATTAATTTATAATAATATCATTTTTTATTAATTTTTAATTAATGTATTTTTAAAAACTTAATATTTCTTTTTATTTTTATATAAAAATATTAACTTATCCAAATTTTATAATTTATATTATTAAAAACTATACATATACTTACTAATAAAGTTATTTTATTTTAACCCAAATAAGCGTGGCTAAGCCACATTTTGCAGTAACTTATATTAAATAAAAATTGAAGTGCTTGTTTAACCAAGCTTTATTACTTTAGCAATACAAAATTTAAGCGGGCTTAAAATTTACTTCTATAAGTTTATATTAAGCAAATATTTTTACTTATTTAAAAGTAAATTTTTTAAAATATTCTCCGAAAATCGGTGTTATTTTTATATTTTCTTTATTTTTTTAATATATTTTTTTTAGTTACTTTTTTTTATTATATCTATTTTATAATTTTATTTAAATTAAAATTTACTAATAACATTTAAATTATTATATTTTATTTTTTATAATATTTTATCTTTATCATTATAATAATATAATCATTTTTTTAATTTAAAAATTACTAATCTTGTTATTAAGCACTTATAAATTTTAAATTTATAATCATTACTTAAAAAAATATTATTAAAATTAACTTATAAAAATAAAAAAATATACAACTTATAATTAATAATTACAAATTGTATATTCTTAATTTTAATTAAATTTTATATTTTTATAAATAATTTATTTATAACTTATTTTTTTATACAAATAAAATCTCTATTAATTGCTTGGTCAACTCTATGCTCAAAGTTATTTAAATTATCATTTTCTATAACTTTATATCCTTTATTTTTTACCAACTCAATAAACTCTGTCTTTTTTAGTAAAAATGTATTCCAAGACAAAATCATTATTCCTTCTTTATTTAAACAATTACACCAAACATCAAGGCTTTTTTCTAATAATTCTTTAGGGCTTCTTGTAAAAGAACTCTGTTTTTCATTTGTAATATTACTATATTTTACTCCGTAAGGTAAGTCACCTACAATAATATCAAAAAATTCCTTTTTATAAATTTTATCAGTATAAATTGTATTTGCAGATACAACCTCAAAATGTTTAAATTGCTTACTTTCTTTATTTTTATTTATTTCAAAAATGTATTTTTCAGCCTTAAAACTTTTATTTGCACCGCTAAATTTTTCTTTTTTACTATTAAATTTATACTTTTCACCCTCTAAATATTTTCTTAAAAATAAAGCTATTTCGTCAACTACTTTTGGTGCAATCTCAACTCCATAACAATTGTATCCTTTTATAAGTGCTTCGTAAAGGGTAGTGCCTTTACCACAAATAGGGTCTAATAAATTTATATTTTCCTCTTTTTCAATCAAATTACTTGCAATATTTATCATAAGTCTTGTAAAATACTCATTTGTTTTACCAGAGTATTTTAGCATACTACTTATATTACTATTTATATATTGCAAATTATTTTTAGCAATTGGCTTTAATAAACCATTTACCATTTCAAAAATAGCTAAAACAAAAGTTAAATCACTTATTTTAGGTAAATATTTATCTATATTTTCACTTTCAAAAACTAAATACTTTATATCACAAATATCCTCAATGCTAATATTTGTTGCAAAATTATATTTTTCATTTAAAATATTAAACTCTGCAAAAATAATTTTTTCAGTATTTATATTGTAAGTTAAATTATGTTTACTATTAATTAGTAGGCAATATTTCATAAATTAACCCATCAACCTTACAGGCAAAATCAAATATAAAAATTCATCACCAGTTAGTGGAGTAATGGTACAAGGTTGGATGCTTGATGAAAAATTAATTTTAACATATTCAGTATCAACTGCTTTTAAGCAATCAGATAAGAATTTTGAGTTCAAAGCAAGCCTCATATCTTTACCTTGCATACTTACAGGTACTTTTTCATTAATATTACCAATATCCGCATTTGCATCAATTTTCATAACATTATCAGCAATTTCAATTTTAATTAGGTTAGCTTGTACATTCCTAGATATAATAGAAACTCTATCCAAAGTTTGTTCAAGTTGCTCACAATTAATTTTAATTTCAGTAATGCTTTCACGAGGAATAATTCTTTCATAATTAACAAATTCGCCCTCAAGTAGTTGAGCAATAACTTTTGTATGTCCCATATCTGCCATAATTTTTTTATTATTTACAGATATAGTCATAATTTCATCATTATCACCAGCAAGTCTAGATATTTCATTTAAAGCTCTTGCTGGAATAACTGCATTAATTTCACCACTTGGCATACTTAATTGTTGTTTAGTAATTGCAAGTCTTAAACCATCTATTGCAACAAAAGATATGTCTTTTCCTTTAATTTTTAGTAAACAACCTTTTAAAATTGGACGTGCATCATCAATAGCCGCACAAAATGCTGTTTTATTTACCATATCTTTAAATTGTGATTGCAACATATTAATTACATTATCATAATCATTGTCAACAAATTTAGGATATTCCTCTGCTCTAAATAGCATTATCTTAGATTCACAATCCATATATTTAATATTTAAAACTTTTTCGTCAATACACTCAAGCTCAACTTGTTGGCTTCCCATTTTTCTAACAAGCTCATTCATAAGCTTACCAGGAACAACAATAACACCCTCAAGCATTATTTTTGCATTGATTGTATTTTCAATAGTAATTTCAGTATCTGAAGCAGTTAAAGTAAGTTTGTCGCCAAAAGCCTCAATTTTAACACCCTCTAATATTGGTGCATTTGTTTTACCACTTATAGCTTTTGTTACTTTTGATAGAGCATCACTTAACTCTAATCCGTTACAATATAATTTCATAATTACTCCTTATAACATTATGTTTTATATTTATTAAATTTTGTTAATTTTATATTTTAATTATCTTATTTAATGTTTATTAACAATAACTTTAATTGTTTATATTAATTAGATTTTATTGTTCTAATATTATGTATTTTTTTTAGATTTTAAGTATTTTAATAAATAAAGTATAAATTTAATTTTTTTGGCAATCATTTATTGATATATTATTTATTAGTATTAATTGATAATAATAAAAATACTAAGACCTGTTGAAATGTGGATAACTATAATTTTAAAATATAAAACCTTTAATTTAAGCGGAAAAAATGTATTTTTTTATAAAATATATAGTTATTAATTTGTGGATAAAAGTGTGTAAATTATAAACATTACTCCACAAAAAATATAGGTTGTCCACAAAATACAAAATTAAGCTTTTTTATTGATAAATTCTGTTAAATCTCTAATATATTTTGCGTACTTATTATTAGTGCTAATAAGTCCACTTATTTTATCCCTTGCGTGAATAATAGTAGAGTGGTCACGTCCGCCCATAAAGTCACCAATAGAAACAAGAGGTATAGAAATTAAGTCAGATATTAAATAGATAGCAATTTGTCTTGCTTCTGCAATATTTTTTGTTTTTTTCTTACCAATCAAGTCTTTTTGGTCAACTTGGAAATAGTCGGATACACACTTTAGAATAGTATTCATAGTGATAGGACCGCTAATATTGTCTATATCGTCTTTTAGTGCATTATTTACAATATCTAAATTATCTGCCTTTATATTGTTTAAAGTGCAATAGAAAATAACTTTAGATAAAGCACCCTCAAGTTCTCTAATATTAGTATTAATACATTCGGCAATGTAGTTTATAACATTATTAGATACGTCAAATTTTTTATTGTAAGCTTTTTTACGTAAAATAGCAATACGAGTTTCCAAATCTGGACTGCTAATATCAACAGTTAAACCGCTTTGGAAGCGTGATGTTAATCTTTCATCTATATTGTCAATTTCTTTAGGGTGACAATCAGATGTAAAAACAATTTGCTTTTTTGCTTGATATAATTCGTTAAACAAATGGAATAAAGCCTCTTGAGTACTAGGTTTACCAGATATAAATTGGATATCGTCAATCATAAGTACATCAAGATTGCGGTATTTATTCCTAAATTGCCTATTCATATCTTTTGAATTGTTATTTTTAATACTATCAATGTAATCATTAGTAAAATTCTCAGATGTCATATAGATAATTTTCTTTTTAGAATTGTTTGCTTTTATAAAATTACCTATTGCGTGCATAATGTGAGTTTTACCTAAACCAACACCACCATAAATAAATAGTGGGTTATGTTGAACTCCTGGATTTTCCGCTACAGTCTTTGCAGCAACGAAAGCAGCTTTATTACTGCCACCAGTAACAAAGTTATCAAAAGAGTAGCTTTCCTCAAAAGAGGTATAATAATCTTTTGAGTTAGTATTTGGTTTTTCTTCCTCAATAATTTCTTCGGCTTCTGCAATGATTGATTTTGGTGCATCAATAAAACCATCAACATCAGTAGGGGTAATAATGTTTATACCCTCAATGTAAGGATTGAATTGCATTATTGCCTTTTCAATAATAGGTTTATATGATTTATTAATGGAATTTTTGCACGACTCATATGGAGCGATAAGAATAAACTTATTATCGCTAATTGATATAGGTTCTAAATTTGCGATGAAAACATCGTAAAAAATTTGAGAAACCGATTTTGATATAATTGGAAGTGCTTTATTCCAAAGTTCTTGTATTTCTGCTAAATTATTATTCATAACAATATTATACTATTTTTTAAAAATATTTTCAAGGCTTTTTATATATAAAAATATTTATTTTTAAAAAGGGTAATAATTTAATAAATATAGAGTAGTTTATATATTTATAAAATTGTATTTAAAAATTCTTTTGTTAAAATAGTTAAATATTTATAATTTTTTTGTTTATGAATAAATTTGTAAAAATAATAAGCAAATTTAATTGCTTATTAGCATTTAATGTGTATAAAAATTATTGATAAAAAAATACAATTATGCTAAAATAAAGGAATGATAATAAAAAAAGTTCAACTTACAAATTTTAGAAATTATAAAAGACAAGACGTTACATTTAGTGATGGCTTGAATATTATCGCTGGCAACAATGCAAGTGGCAAGACAAATTTAGTTGAAAGCATTTATTATGTTGGGTTAGGTAAGTCACCACGCACATTCCAAGATAAGGAACTTATTAAATGGAATAATGAAAATGCCTATATTAAAGTTGAGGTATCAAAAAAGTATAGGAGTCATTTTATAGAAATTAATATTGACAAGCAAGGTAAAAAGAGGATAGCTATTGACAAAATACCAGTAAAAAAAATAAATGAGCTTATTGGTATGGTAAATGTAGTATACTTTAGTCCAGATGAAATGGATATTGTAAAAGAATCACCAGTATTGAGGAGAAACTTTTTAAATATAAGTTTATCTCAACAAAAAAAATCATACTACAATACTTTGGTAAGATACAATAAAGTATTAGCTCAAAGAAATAAACTTTTAAAAGATTGTTACGATATAAAAACTATAAAAGAAACTTTGCCAATTTGGGATAGTCAGCTTGCGGAACTTGGAAGTTTAATAATAAATGAAAGATATGAGTTTTGTAAAAAAATGCAAATCGTGATTGAAAAAATTCATAAAGAACTTACTTGTGGGGAAGAGAATTTAATAATAGAGTATGAAAGTAAAATTGCTCAAGACGATTTGAAAGTAATGAAAGAGAATTTTATAAAGCTACTTGAGAATAGTTATGATAAAGATATACATTTAAAATACACATCGGTGGGCTGTCACAGAGACGATATAAATATCAAAATAAATGATATTGAGGTTAGAAAGTTTGGTTCTCAAGGACAAAAGCGAACAACTGCATTATCACTTAAACTTTCCGAGGTTAAAATGTTTGAACTTGAAACTGGGGAAAAACCAATTTTGATTTTAGACGATGTTTTGAGTGAACTAGATAATAGTCGTCAATCAAAATTATTAGAGCATATAAGAGGTGTTCAAACACTGCTAACTTGTACAAGCTATAGCGGTGAGTGTGAAAAAACAATAATTGTAAAAGATGGAATAACACAATAAAAAGTAGCGAAAATCTATTGAAAATCGCTACTTTTTGTAAAAATACTATCAAAAATCGGTATTATTTTATAATTTTTGCATTTTTTTGTTAAGGTAAATGCTGTCAGAAAGACTAATTATAAGCGAGGTAATTTTGCTTACAAGATTGTCTAAAACTATTGACGGAGTATTTCTAAGTTCGTCAAAAGGTTGTTTTTCAATGTCTCCAACTTGACCTAAAATACCTATATTTCCAATGCTGTGTAGAGTTTTTCCTATAGCTTTTCCTGGGCAAATTCCACGCTTTGTAATTTTAATTGAGCCAATTTCTGTCTTATTTCCCAATGCACAATCAACCGCAATAACAAAATCATTTTTATGACAAGTTATAATATGATTATAAAAAGTCATATAATTGATTGCGGTTATAGGATATTGACTTGTGCCGTAAACAAATGCATTTATATTGCTTTTTATCAATTCATCCCCTATTTTAGGTGCTAAACTATCACCTTTGACTTTAGGAGTCCCTATACAACAAATTACCATAATCACCTCAAAAATCAATATTATTTTATGTTAATAGGTTAATTATTGCTAAAAAATGGGAATAAATTCACTAATATAAAAAATTTTTAATAAAAACTAAAAAAAATTATTGCTTTTATAAATAAAATAGTGTAAAATAGTATATGTAATAAAATATACTATACAGAAACTAAAAAGGAGATATTATGAATAGTTTAATATTTTCAGCGACAACTTTTAATAATATAATTATTGATTTAGTTCTTGCTGCTATTATTGTATTATACTTTTTATGGGGCTTTTTAAAAGGATGTGCTAAACCAGTTACAGCTATAATTAGCTGGGGTTTGATAATTCTTATTATATATTTTGGCGGTGTATATCTAGGAAACCTATTCTTGGTTAATATGAAACTTGAAGCACCAATACGTAATATTTTGGCATCTTTACCAGCTGAATTAAATATTAATGTTGACCAAATTGTAAAATATATTGGTTTGAGTATTGCATCAATTTGCGTTTTTGTTGTTATAAAGCTAATCACATTCATTATAAATATCGTTATCAAAAAATCTAGAAAGCCTTATAAAAAAGCGTTGTGGAGCAGATTTTTGGGTGCTTTCTTGAATATCATCAAAGGAGCTTTGTGGATATATATTATTCTTGCAATTCTATATCCAATCGCAGTACAATTTGAGATTACTGAGATAGTTAATGTTATCAATAACAGCTCAGTAACTAAGTTCCTAGTAGGTGAATATAACCCTATTAATTTAATGGTAAATTTGATAGTTAAATAATACTTTTAAATTTATAAGTTTAATGTTTTCTTTAACAACTTAAATATCCCTTTCAGCAATGAAAGGGATATTGTCATTTTAAGTAAAAGCAAAAACTATTGAAAAAGATTTAAAACAAACACTATAAAAAGTCCCAAATACAAAAGAGAAAAAAATTTATTAAGTCGCAAAAAAAATAACAACAATATAAAGACACTAAAAATATAACAAAAAAACATTAAAAGATAGTTAAGAAAATAAATTTTTAAAATTTAAAATACAAAAAAATCACTATTTACTTGTAAATTTGATATTGACGATTTTAGCAATTTATGGTATAATGTTAAAAACAAAAAATGAAAAGGTGAATATGGTAGCGATTGTAACTGGCGGTAGCAGAGGTATCGGAAAGGAAATAGTAAAAGCTTTTGTAGAGGTAGGCTACAAAGTAGCTTTTTGTTACCATAAAAGCCAACAAGAAGCTATGGAATTGAGCAATCAATTAAATGGCAATGGTAACCTTAATTGTATAGCAGTTCAATGCGATGTAAGGAACTATGATAGCGTTAAAAATTTTGTACAAATGACTTTGGATGTTTTTGGCAGTATAGATATTGTAGTAAATAATGCTGGTATTGCTAATTATAATTTGCTTATGGACTTAAGTCAAAGTGAATGGCGTAATATTATGTCAACCAATTTGGATAGTGCTTTTTATATGTGTAATCAATGTATACCACATATGTTGGATAAAGGCGGTAGCATTATAAATATATCTAGTGTTTGGGGGATATATGGTTCTAGTATGGAGGTTGCCTATTCCGCATCAAAAGCGGGTTTAATAGGTTTTACAAAAGCTTTGGCACAAGAGGTCGGCAGTAGTAATATTAGAGTAAATTGCATTGCTGCGGGCGTTATAAATACGGATATGAACAAAGTGCATAGTAAGGAAACTATTAACGATTTAATAGATAGAACTCCACTTTCAAGAATAGGTGAGGCGGAAGATATTGCACAAACAGCAGTGTATTTATCGTCTAGCAAAGCAAACTTTATAACTGGGCAAGTGATAGAAGTGAGTGGTGGTTTTAAATAGAATAAACTTAATTATGGCTTATTTTAATGTTTTATAGGTAAAAATTTATGTAATAACTTAATTATTATTAATAAAAAAGTAGCCATTAATATGGTGAATAAACTTTAATTTAAGTTTTATAAATTTATAAAAAATCATAAAATTGATTAGAAAATTTAATAAATTTTTGAAAAATTAAACAACAATATTATAGAAAAGTATAATAAAGTTAGAGTTTAAACTTAAAAATAACCTTAAAAAGGAGAAAGATATGAAAATTTTATTATTGCAAGATGTAAAGTCACACGGCAAAAAAGGTGATATTATAGAGGTAAATGACGGCTATGCAAAAAACTTTTTGATTAAAAAGAAAATGGCGATTCAAGCAACAAATCAAGTTATAAATGAAACAAATCAAAAAAAGGCAAGTGAACAAAGGAAACTTGAAATTGAAAGACAAGAGGCTATCAAACTTGCAGAAAGATTAAATGGTAACACTATTATTTGTCCAATTGCTTGCGGTGAAAATGGTAAAATGTTTGGCTCTGTAACTGCAAAGGAAATAAGCGATGCATTGCTAAAAAGTGGTTATGATATTGATAAAAAGAAAGTTAACCTTAAAGAACCAATCAAGGCATTTGGTACATTTGTAGTAGAGGTTAAAGTTTATGCAAATGTAACTGCAACAATTAATATAAATGTGGTTAAAAAATAAGGCAGTGGTAAATTTTATGGATAAAGTACATTTGATAAATCACATTTTGATAGACCACAAAATTGCAATTTTGAGAGATGAGACCACAAAAAGCAAACAATTTAGGGAAGTAATTGAAGAAATTGCTATGTTGGAAACTTTGGAAGTTTTAAAAGACGCTCCAACAAAAAATATAATGGTAAAAACCCCACTTGAACAAGTTGAGCAAACAGTTATTAAGGAAAACAGCATTGTAATTGTGCCGATATTACGGGCAGGATTAGGTATGGTAAATGGCGTTACAGCACTTTTGCCAGCTGTGAAAGTTGGACATATAGGAATGGCAAGGAATGAGCAAACATTAGAACCAGTGGAATATATGTGCAAGTTGCCAGAGAATATTGAGGATAAAATGGTTATTTTGCTTGACCCAATGCTTGCAACGGGTGGTTCAGCGTGTGCTGCAATTCAAACATTAAAAAACAGAGGAGCAAAGAATATAAAAATGCTAAATATTTTGGCAGTGCCTGAAGGAATAAAAAGAGTAACTGAGCAACATCCTGATGTGGATATATATATTGCAAAAGTTGATAGATGTTTAAATGAAAATGGTTATATATTGCCTGGTCTTGGAGATGCAGGGGATAGAATTTTTGGAACATATTAAAAGATAAAAAATATCTGACTTAATTGTCAGATATTTTTTGTAGTTGGTAAAGACAACCACTAGCTGTGCTGGTGTGAACATAAGAGTTTTAGCTATACGCAAATAAATATCGAGTGTAGCAAATGAGTGGCAAGTAAATGCAAACTACTAACAATAAAAGCTTAAAATTAATATTTAAATATTAGTAGGGCAATAGTTGTGATTGTTGGTAAATTGATAAGCCTATAGACTTGGAAAGGTACATACTCTAAGGAGGCAAAATCAAGCCACCAGCTTAGCTGGTGGTTTTGACTATAAAATAACTACTCACATTGCTGTTGTCAATATAAAAGCTTTAGCTATACGCAAATAAATATCAAGCGTAGCGAGTTAGTGGAAAGTAAATACAAACTACTAACAATAAAAGTTAAAATTGATATTTAAATATCAGTAGGGCAATAGTTGCATTTATTATATCAATGTGTATTACAAGTATGAAAAATATTACAATTTATATTGATTAAAAGGAGTTATAATTG
The DNA here is from genome assembly GCA_910584035.1 of uncultured Christensenella sp. GTDB lineage: Bacteria > Bacillota > Clostridia > Christensenellales > UBA3700 > MGBC100798. The sequence goes on from CAJTZR010000002.1 coordinate 21,653, forward strand.
TGAGAGTGAAATGTTAAAAACAAGCAATGCAAAGTTGTTATTAATGTTAATTTATCAATAATATTAGGTTCAATGTGAGCTATATTATAGCTTTTTCTTTTATTAATTCACAATGATAACATTAGGTTGGATAAAATACCATTTATCTAAAAGCCTATTGTAAATTATTAGTTTTTGATATTTTTAATGTCAAAAGTAAACATCCCATCGCTATCATACCAAAGAGGGAAGTTGGTTGCCCACATATTGTTATGTAGTATAAATGTTAAACCGCAATTTTCAATATCTGCAACGCTATTATCAAAATTCAAAAGATTTCCGCCCTCTGTTGCAACAAGAGGACACTCTATAGAGCTAAGCTCATAAGAGATATTTTGCTTTTTAAACTCTGCTTTTTGGATAACTGATAATTTACGTCCACCACCCGATACAACTCTTTTAGGGTCGATTTTTGAAGAGATTTTTACAAAATTCATACTATCAAACACTGGATAAAAATGTGTGGCAGTGCTTTCTGTTGAGCGAACAGCATCTTTTTCTTTCCAAATTATTTTTACATTTAAACCAATTGTTGAAAGAGTATATTCTACGGCAAGCTTGTGCGGAGCACCAACTTTATCGCAAGCGATTTGGTCACATTCAAAATTTGCAAAGATTTTTATATTATCCTCATTTTTTATAGAGGAGCAAGTTTTAATTTGATAATCAAATACTCCTTGAGGGTATTTGTCGTGACCATTTAAGCCAGGGTTCAGATTATCGGATACTGCCCATTGTTTATGGTGTCTTAAATATTGCTTGCCAAATAGTTCAAAGTCTTTTGCACCATAAGAGCGGTAGTTAACTAAAGGCTTGTCAATGCCATTAAGAATAAGTATATCAGCATAGTATAAATTTACACCGCCAAATTTACCAATTGCCAAAGTCCATTCCCCAAAAGTAATATTTGAACCAAAATCATATGGTAAAGACTCGTCTATTTTTGGAATATTTGTTGTTACCAACTCGTCAACAGCAGACATACCCTCTCTTTTCAATTCCTCTGGCAATGCGGATATAGCTTTATCAATGTATAAAGATTGTTCAAGCCAACTCTTTTCAATACGTCCGTAAGTGTATTTAGCATCACCAAACTTGTTTGAGATAAACGCTAAAAATCTGTAAGGGAAGTCACCAAAAATCCTTTTAGGTTTAACAATATTATAAATTTTAGCCTTTTTAAATTTATCTTTTTCGTAGTTTATGGTATCGCAAAAATTCATTTTACTATCCATACCCCAAGTATGCTCACAAATGCAAATTAGATTGTCTGCAAACTTTTGATATTCTACGCTATCTTTAGTTATTTTTCCCTCTGCAAGCCATTTAGTTTTTAAGTTGCAAAGTCTGCGTAAAGCAGCCACTTTGAAAGGTGCGGTTGCAACTCCGTGTATCCAAGTGTCGCCAATTTCCTCCTCAACAACAGGCAATTTGTCACGAACTGCCCAAAGACTTTCAGCAATGTCATCCAATCTGCCAGCAGATACCTCGTAATCAGGATATTTCTTTTTTAGTTTAGCAATTGTTTTAAGTATAGCCTTGCTACTGCGTGTGCCGTGATTGTCGGCAGCATTGTCAAAATACAATATTTCGTCAATATAAGGGCATTTAAATTCCCCACCATAGCCGTCAGCGTAAATTACAACAACTTCTTTGCCATCACATTTCCAAACAAAACATTCAGGTACTTTTGGATAAGCTGCAGCAGTGTTAATGCCAATGTATAATAGTTTTATGCCGTGGTCTGCAAGTATAGGCACTAAAGCTTTTGTATGCCCAGGAACATCTGTCATTTTACCTGCAATAGTCTTAACTCCGCTAATTTTATCTATTTTATCGACTATAGATAAATTATACTCAACTAAATCTTTATCCATTAGTTCGCTATGAGTTGTAAATGCCAGTGCGTGAGGGGCAATATTGCCTTCACGCAAAGCTTTTTCTGTTTTAAGCCTTAAATTTTCGTCTCCGCTTTCCAAAGCTTCTTTTATTAGCCACGAACCAGTCGTCCAAACAAAATTCTTTTTGCCATCTTTGTTTAAACTTTCAGCAAGGTCAATTGCGGACGGAATAAAGCTTTTTAGATATTTTTCTCTAACTTTTTCGGCATAATCAGTAAAACCTAAGTCTAGGTGAGTTTTTGAAACTACAATTACTTTTTTCATAATTTTCTCCTAAATTAAAAGAGTTGCAGTAGTGAATTTATAAAAATGATATAATTTCACAATATGCAACTCTAATTATTAATTATTCAGCTGTAACAGAATTTAAAGCTTCTTCAGTAATAAGTTTTGCAAAAGCCTCACTTGCCAAAACATTCAACCAAAGTTTAATGCTTTGAGATTTATGTTTTGCCTCAGCAATAGCAGTTTTTTTGTTTTGAACTATCTCTTTTTTCATTGCTTTTAGTTTATTAGCATTGTGTTTTTCTTTTTTGATAGCGTCCATTTGCTTATTAAAGTCAACTGAGATTTGACTAATTGCAGAGGAATGTGCAAAAGACAAGCGGTCTATGTTGTTTATAATTTGATATTTTTTAGTGCTATATTCTTTATTAATATCACGTTTTGCAACTTTTGCAGCTTTTTTAATATCTTTAATTTGTTTAATTAGTGCATTTTTTGCAGTTGTATCTGTTGTTTCTTTAAGTTTGCTATTTAAATTATCTAGTTCTGGCTTAGTTGAGTTGTTATAATTGTTTTTATAATTATCTAGTTTAACTTTATGTTCAGCCTTAATAGTTACAAGTTCGTCTTTTAATTTAGCAATTGTAGCTTTATCTGTTTCAAAACGAGCAGTTTCTGCAACAAGTTTATTCGCTTTTTCAGACTTGTAATTTTTAATTTTTGCGTTGCAGTCAATTTTTAGTTGAATAGCATCAGTTTTATATTTAGCAACAAGTTCTTTATCAGATAATAATTTTTTATAATTACTTAAATTTTGAGCAAAATCAGATTTTGCATTTTCAATATCTTTTTTCGCTGTAGCAACAATTTCAGTATGTTCTGCAATTGCTTTTACTTTCCATTCAGCAACAAAAACTTTTTTTCTTGCACTTAAAGCCTTTTGTTCTGCAACAATATTTGCAAGAGACTCTTTTCGTTTTGCTTTTAACTCAAGTTTTCTAGCCGCCTCTTTTTCTTTAATTGCTTTTTCAGCATCTTTTGAGCTTCCGCCATTTGCAATAATTTCTGCTCTAATCGCTTCAAGCTCTGCAAGGTATGCTTCTTTTGCCAGATTTTCTTCTTTTTGTTTTTCTTCAATTCTTGCCTTTTCTTTTTCAGCCAAAGCGATTTCTGCTTGTCTTTCAGCCTCTTTTTCAGCAAGGAAGTTGTTGTATGCCTCTTCAATTTCCTCTAAAGTAGCATTTTCCAAATGATTGTCTGCAATAACTTTTTTTCTGTCCAAGTTTTCCCTTATAATGGCCATTTTGTTTCTGTTTAATGTCGTAAATATAAAAGGAATTGCAGCAAGGAAACTTGCAATAACGACAAGTAAAATAAGTTCACCATAAAAAGGATTTCTAATTGCTGGGTCAATAAGCATACTGTAATCTGCTTGAGCATTAGTAACTGTACCTACATTATATTTATTGCATATTATAGTAAATGCTAGAGTAGATGCAACAGTACCTAAAGTAGAAATCATTAATTGGAAGTTTTGAGCAAATCCTTCAAGACGGACATTATCTCTATCTTGTTGGAAATCAAATCCGTCAGACATAATAGTATTTTGGATAATGTATTGTGGACCTAGTGCAAAATTGTATAGGAACAAACATATTAACATTACTACAACACCGCTTTTATATGTAAATAACATTAATAGAGCAGCGGCAGCATTTAGTGCGTGGAATATTACACCTGAACCACGACTGCCTAGCCATTTTATTAAAAGCGGAGCAAGAATAATTCCTGGAGTAAAACCAAAACTTACAATTGTTTGAACAACACCTTGAATGGCAGTATCTCTCAATTGAAAGGCACAAATCCAAGGTAATAGCAATGTCAACCAACCTTTAAACCCATCAAAAAATTTGCTTATTGTAACAAGCCAAAACTCTTTATTTTTGCTAAGAAGTTTTAAACTAGTAAAGAAGCTAAGCTTGTTTTCTTTAGTTTCTTTAGCTTTAATATTCTCCATTGAGTCAGTGTCAGTTGTACGCTCTTTTGATGTATATAAAACTATCAAACCTAAACCAAAACCGATTATTGCAAAGATAGGCATAAATACACGATAAGTCCAAACATTAGTCATTGCATTTTCTTTAGTAGCAAAGCACAATCCACAAATTGGCAATGCAGCTTGAATTATACTTGGTCCAAGATTGCCAAGGAATTCAGAAAAGCCCATTATTTTTGTACGCTCTGATGATAGAGGACTTATTGTTTGAGAAATACCCATATAAGCATTGTTTATTAATTGTTGAGCAATAATAAAGATATTTATAAATATACAAAGCATAGTCATTGTTAAAGCTTTGTTAGGTTGGTCTGCAGGCAATATCCAGCCTGGAATAGGAACAAGCCAAGTAAGTCCGATAACGGCAAGAACACAAGGTATACCTGCCCAAATCAAGTAAGGTCTAAATTTACCGATTGGTGTATTGGTTTTGTCTTGTAGCCAACTGATTATTGGAGTTTTTAGAATACCAACACCAACGTTAGTGATAAGGAAAAGTATCATTATCTCGTTAGGCGATAATCCATAAACAATAGCTGTAAACATACAAGTTGCAGCCAAGTTCATAAATTGCAATAATGAGGCAAAAGATTTTACACCCATTCCGCCAATGCTGAAACCAGCAATCTCCTTATAAGCAACAAATTGTCCCTTTTGCGGTCTTGACCAGTATTTTCGTAGAGTTAGAAACCCTTTTTGAATTTTTTCTTTCATAATTTACCCCTAAATTTAATTGAAAATTTTTATTTATCTTTTATTTACCTACGATTTTCAGCGTGTTTTTAATAAGTTTTTCCGTTACGAATGTTAAATTTAAATTGTTTATCAACGCCGTTTTCTGTATATTCTACAGCAATAATATCTTGTACTTCGAATTCAGCCTTTTTGATTTTGATTTCCTTTTCTGCAAAAGTATCTTTCAATACAGCCTTTTGTTCATCATTGTAATTTTTAATATCATCAGATATAAATAACAAACTACCAAAAGTTGAGTTTATTTCTGCAATTAACTTTCTTTGCTCAAATGTCATTTTCATATTTTCCTCACGCAAGAAAAATACATCTGGGTCATTCATCCAAGCTCTGCCGTCTAAATGCCGTCTAAAAATTGCATTGCTTGTAGCGTGTGGGTTAGAGCAGTCTTCTCTTATTGTGTTTTTGTTTACCCAGTTTTCTGTAATATCTGCCCCTATTCTGCAATAGTCTACTTTACCAAACGCTGGGAACATAGGAACACCACAACCTAATATCATTTTGTTGCCTACACATTCACGTATAAAGTCCATAGCATCTGTCATTATCTCACCACGGCTTTTATTGTGCATAGGAAGAACACAAGCACCATATAAAAAGTCAAGTTTAACCAAGTCATAGCCCCACTCATTTAGTACAACGTCAAAGCAATGACGGATATATTCTCGTGCTTCTTCATTGTAAATGTCTATTGAGTAAAAACCGCCCCAGTTGTGACCAGTTTTATATGGGTTGCCTTTTTTATCTTTAATAAACCAGTCTGGGTGATTTTTAAATACTTTAGAACTAGGTACGCCAGCAAAAGGTGCAAGCCATAAGCCAGCAAGCATTCCGCTTTGGTGAATGCTGTCTGCCACAGCTTTCATTCCGTTAGGGAATTTCTTTTTATCAGTAATCAACCAGTCACCAATTGCTTGTTGGTAGCCATCATCAATTTGGAAGCAATCAAATTTTATATCTTGATTAACTATGCTTGCCAAATCTCTATTTACAATATCTGCATTTATGTTGCTGTAATAATTGTACCAAGTAGTGTAGCCTTTACGTTTTTTAGTCTCACGACAAGGAGTGCCAATTAACTTAAAGTACTCGTCAAAAGCATTGTCATATTCACCACTAACAAAAGCAAACTCTAAAAGTTTACTTTCTTGAGTATAAGTAACACCCTCTAACTCTTTAGATATAATTACTTGATTATTATTGCAATCAAAAGATACAACAGTATAGCCATATTTTTCTGTCAAAGTACCAAAAATGTTTACATTATTGCCATTGCGAACATATCCGTAAGACCAGCCATAGAAAAAGCCTTTTTTTCTAGGGAATTTCCAAAAATTACCATCTCCAGATTTTGAAAGTCCCATACTTTTGCCAAAAGAATGCATAATATAAAACTCAGTTGAGCGAGAAAGCTCTTTCATTTGCCAGTTAGGCTCATATTCCATACTATCTGTCCAACTTTGATATCCGTTAACAAAAATCTTGTCATTATTGCCATATGTATAGGGTATAATAATGTCAAATTTTTCAAAACTAATAGGACATTTTGGATTGATTGCAATGCTAAGTACATTATCTTTTTCCTCAACATTCAAACTAAAATGCTCGCAACTTTCACTATTGCAAACGTGCTTAGCACCACCAGCTATATAAACTATACTATAGCTTAAATTTCTCATAATTCCTCCATAAAATCAATACAAATTTATTATATCATATCAAAAAATAAAAGTCAATATGTATTTAATTTGCGGAGTTTTACCTCCCTAATAGTAAAAGAAAAAAACTATTGCAAAAAAGTAATTTGTATAATATAAGTATAATTTGAATGTATATTTTTAAACAAAATAGGCGGGTTAAAAAATTCTTGCATAAAAGTCTAAGTTGCTACTAAATAAATATTATTGAGGAGATAATAATGGTTAAATGCAAAAACATTCTAAATAGCAATTGTAGATAACAGAACAAAATTTGTATTAGGAAAGGTTGGTATATAATTGTTATAAAGCATTTATTATTAATTCAAAATGTTTATAAATTGAGGCATTATGTCATAAATTCAATTTTCATACAAAATAATAGCTTGATTGTGCAAAAAATAAACAAATTTTTTATAAAATTTGTTTTATTACTATTGTAATTTTTTTGATATAATGCTATAATAATATTATAATAAAAATAATACGCACGCACGTGCGTGTGAGAGTGGCTTATTTTTCAAAAAATTGCCACTGCAATAATGTAGTAACTTAATCACAAAATGTTGTAGCATTTTAAAGTTGTTGAGAAGTAATTTAAAGATTACAAAATAGATTCTTTAAATAATTTTTAAATTAAATAAGCTACATCATTAAATAAATATTAGCGAGGAGATATTATGGGTGAACAAAAAAAATATGACCAAAACGCCATACAAGTGTTAGAGGGGTTAGAACCAGTTCGTAAAAGACCTGGTATGTACATCGGTTCGACAGATGAGCGTGGCTTACACCATTTGGTAATTGAGGTGGTTGATAACAGTATTGATGAGGCAATGGCTGGATACTGCGATTTAATCAAAGTTGAGATTACAAAAGATGGTGCTATTTGTGTTGAGGATAATGGTAGAGGTATTCCTACAGGCATTATTGAAAAAGAAGGCAAATCAGCAGTTGAGGTTGTACTTACTAAATTGCACGCTGGCGGTAAGTTTGGTGGTGGCGGATACAAGTTTTCAGGCGGTTTGCACGGCGTAGGTATTTCGGCTGTTAATGCACTTTCTGAATGGCTTGAGGTTGAAGTTTGCCAAAATGGTAAGATATATGCCCAAACTTATAATAGAGGTGTGGCACAAACTGCATTAAAAGTGGTTGGTGACACTGACAAAACTGGTACAAAGATTGTCTTTTTACCAGACGATACTATTTTTGAGACTGTTGAGTTCCAATACCCACGATTGTTACATAGACTTAAAGAGCTTGCTTTTTTGAATAAAGGCTTAAAAATCAACTTTAAGGATAGCCGTGAGGGCAAAGAGCAAGAGGACTTTATCCACTACGAGGGCGGTATTAAGGAATATGTAAACGAGCTAAACAAAAAGGACGCATTACTTGCAGAGCCTTATTATATGAGCGTAATGGCGGATGATTATCAAGTGGAAATCGCTTTGCAATATAATGATTCATATAGCGAGAATATTTATTCTTATGCCAACAATATTCACACTGAAGAGGGTGGTACTCACGTTGATGGCTTTAAAAATACAATTACAAAACTATTTAATGATTATGGTAAGACTTTAAACATTTTGAAAAATGATGAAAAGTTGAGCGGTGACGATTGTAGAGAGGGTTTGGTCGCAGTTGTAAGCGTTAAATTGGTTGACCCACAATTTGAGGGACAAACAAAAACAAAATTAGGCAATAGTTTTATGCGTAAGGTGGTTGCGGATAGCGTAAACGAGTCCTTTGGCTCATTCTTAGAGGAAAATCCAAAGATTACTAAGGACTTGGTATTGCGTTCAATAACTGCTAAAAAAGCTAGAGAAGCTGCAAGAAATGCTAGAGATTTGACAAAGAGAAAATCTTTCCTAGAATCTACAACTCTGCCAGGTAAGCTTGCCGATTGTACAGAAAAAAATAGCAAGCTTTGCGAGGTATACTTGGTTGAGGGTGACTCAGCGGGCGGTACTGCTAAACAAGGTAGAGATAGAAGATTCCAAGCAATTATGCCACTTAGAGGTAAAATTCTTAATGTTGAAAAAGTAAGACTTAACAAAGTGCTTGAAAATGAGGAAATCAAAAATATGATTACCGCTTTCGGTTGCGGAATACTTGAGGATTGTGACGTAAATAAGCTTAGATATGACAGAATTATATGTATGACCGATGCCGATGTAGATGGTAGCCATATCAGAATATTATTGCTTACATTCTTTTATAGATATATGCGTCCAGTTATTGAGCAAGGTCACGTATATGCAGCACAACCACCTCTATACAAGGTATCAAGGGGCGGAAAGAATGAAAAATATTTTTATGACGATGCCTCACTTGAGGAATATATGCAAAGCATAGACCGTAAAGGCGAGTTGCAAAGATATAAAGGTTTGGGCGAAATGAATGCCGAACAGCTTTGGGATACTACAATGAATCCAGAAACAAGAACGTTGTTACGAGTAAGTATGGAAGATGCAAAGAGTGCGGATGAGGTATTTACAATGCTAATGGGCGATGAGCCAGAACTAAGACGTCAGTTTATTGAGCAAAATGCTACTATGGTTGAGGACTTGGATATTTAAGGAGGGATTATGTCAGATAAAGAAAAAGAGAAACAAGCACAAGACTTAGAGCAAGTGCTTGAAAAAACAAATATAAAGAAAATTAATATTGAACACGAAATGAAAAAGTCATTTATTGCGTATGCAATGGCGGTTAACGTATCACGTGCTATTCCAGATGTGCGTGACGGCTTGAAACCCGTTCATAGACGTATTTTGTACGCAATGAGTGAGTTAGGTCTTACATCAGATAAACCATATCGTAAATGTGCCCGTATCGTTGGTGACGTATTGGGTAAATATCACCCTCACGGCGACACAGCAGTGTATGAAGCTTTGGTAAGACTTGCACAAGACTTTTCTATCCGTTGCCCTCTTGTTGACGGACACGGTAACTTTGGTAGTGTGGACGGCGACCCTCCAGCTGCACAACGTTACACTGAGGCAAGAATGAGTAAAATCGCAGCGGAAATGATTAGGGATATTGATAAAAAGACTGTTGATTATTATCCTAACTTTGACGATACATTAATGCAACCATCTGTTTTGCCAGCAAGGTATCCTAACTTATTGGTAAATGGTAGTGATGGTATTGCGGTTGGTATGGCAACCTCTATCCCTCCACATAACTTGGGTGAGGTAATTGACGGAACTATCGCATTAATGGAAAACCCAGATATGGACATTGAGGAACTTATTGACTTAATTCCAGCACCAGACTATCCAACAGGTGCTTTGATAATGGGTAGAAGTGGTATCAAAAAGGCGTATAGAACAGGTAAAGGTAGTGCTATTTTGCGTGCAAGAACTGAAATTGAGGACTTTAACAACGGCACAAGACAAAGAATTGTTATCACTGAATTGCCATATCAAGTAAATAAGGCTAAACTTATTGAAACTATTGCAGAATATGTTAAACAAAAGAAAATTGAGGGAATTAGCGACATTCAAGAGCAATCTGACCGTGACGGAATGAGAATTGTTATTGACGTTAAAAAGGACGCTCAAGCTCAAGTAGTGCTTAATATGTTGTACAAGCATACAAGCTTGCAAATTAGCAACAGCATTATTTTGCTTGCACTTATTGACGGCACTCCAAAGGTAATGAATTTGAAAGAAATTCTTACTGCATATATTGAACACCAAAAGCAAGTTATTGTAAGACGTACTCAATACGATTTGGAAAAGGCTTTGGAAAGAGAGCATATCTTAAAAGGTTTGGTAATTGCTTTACATAATATTGACGAGGTTGTTGCTATAATCAAACGTTCCGAGGATAAAGTTGATGCTACAAACAAACTTATGGAAACATTTGCATTGTCAGAAAAGCAAGCAAATGCTATTCTAGAGATGAGATTGCAAAGACTTACTCATTTGGAAATTGACAAGTTGGAACAGAATTTGGAACAGCTTGAAAAAGACATTGCAGAGTATCAAGATATTTTGGCAAAACCTGAAAGAGTTCAAGAGATTATCAAGACAGAAATGCTTGAGATTAAAGAAAAATACAATACTCCAAGACGCAGTGAGTTAAGCTATGACTATAACGATATTGATATTGAAGATTTAATTGAGAAAGAGGATATAGTTATCAGCCTTACACATCAAGGCTATATCAAACGTATGGCAACAGATGAATATAAAGCTCAACGCCGTGGCGGTGTTGGTGTTACTGCACACAAGGCTAAGGATGAGGACTTTGTAGAAAATGTATTTAACTCAAATACTCACGAGCCAATACTATTCTTCTCTAACTTTGGTAAGGTTTATAGACTAAAAGCATATATGATACCGGAGGGGTCAAAGACAGCAAAAGGCAGAGCAATGGTTAACTTGCTAAACCTACAAGACGGCGAACGTATCAATGCAATATTGCCACTTGCAACTGGTGAGGCTGGATATTTGGCTTTGGCAACTAAAAAAGGCTTGATTAAAAAGACAGACTTATCCGAGTTTGAACGTATTCAAAGTAATGGTAAAATCGCTATCAAATTGCAAGAGGGTGACGAACTTATTGGAGCAATGCATACAAATGGTGATAATGAGATTATCATTGCATCAACTGGCGGAAAGTGCATAAGGTTCCACGAGCAAGATATACGTGATACTGGAAGGTCATCAATGGGCGTTAAATCAATTAGTTTGGACGATGGTGAATATGTAGTCGATGCGGCAATCGTGCGTGAAAATACCGATGTTTTGACGATTACAGAGAATGGCTATGGTAAGAGAACAGACATTGACGAGTATAGATTCCAAGGTCGTGCTGGTAAAGGTATCAAAGTTGGCGTATTGAACGAAAAGACTGGTAACGTTGTAAACTTAAAACTTGTATCAAGTGACGAGGACGTTATGATTTTGGCGGATAATGGCGTTGTAATTAGATTAAATGCGGACTCAATCAGTAAGATTGGTAGAAATACTCAAGGTGTACGCTTAATGAGATTGAAAGACGAGGAAAGCAAAGTTGTATCATTTACAATAGTACCACGTAGTGAGGACGAACCAGCTGACCAACCATTAGAGAGTGCGGAAGAGGTAATTGAGCAAGCCGAAAGTAATGCAGAGGTTGCAGAAAATACCACAAACTCTACAATAGAGGAATAATTGTTTAAACTAATATTTGAAAGCAAATAAGGCTAAATAGAATAAAGCTAATATTAAAATTAATTATAGCTAAAATACTAAAAGAAATTATTGTTAAAATATTAAATTAAATAAAGCTAAATATGATAAGGCTAATATTCTATAAGTAAATATTTAAATGCAAATAAAGCTATAACAATAAATATAAAAGTAAAATAAGTTAATTATTTAAATAAATAAGGATAAACAATTATAAAGTATAATATTAAACATTGAAGTATAATAAAACAAAAAAATGAGCTTGTAAAAAAGCTCATTTTTTGTTTGTGATATAGTAAGATATAAACTCATTAATAAAAATAAACTCCCAATAAATAAGGGGCGTGAACATTTTTTAACAACTGATATTAATTAAATAAGTTTATATTTTAAAATACTAATTATAAGTTCGTCCAGTGTATAAGGCTTATCTTTAAGCTTAAAAGCATTTAAAAATTTAATACGGCAATTCAGCTTTATAAGCAAAACTATATTAATTTAATACTGCAAAACAAGTGACTTGCATTGTAAACAACGCTATATTAAAATAAAACTGATTAATTCCTATAAATATTTTATTTAAAAAGTGAATTTTTTGCGAATAATTATTGAAATAATTACAATTTAGGTATATAATAAAAAATACAAAGAAATTTGAGTAAAAAAAGAAGTCGATATTACTTTAAATAATTAGTATTTGATTAATAAAACTTTTTATAAGGCAAAATTTTAATAACATAAAAAAAGTTTCTTTATAATTTAAGATAAATTGAGTGGTGAGTTATGCAAAAGGAAAGAATTTTAATACAAGGTGTGGAAGGGTCATATTCCCATATATTCGCAAAAAGTTTAGGGTATAGCAAAATAGATTTTGCACCTACTTTTGACGAGGTTGTTGAAAGGATAGAAAAAGGCGAATATGAGTATGGCATTTTGCCTATTGAAAATACTACTGCTGGTGAGGTAAGAGATACTTACGACTTATTAGACAGCCATAATGTTTATCACGTGGCAATGGGTGATATTAAGATTAGCCATTGTCTTTTAGGTGCAAAGGATAGCAAACTTAGTGATATTACAAAGGTATCCTCACACCCACAAGCATTAATGCAATGTGATAAGTTTTTAAAAAAGCAAGGTTATTCCATTTATAATGAATTTAATACAGCAATTGCAAGCAAAAAGTTAGCAGAGGAAGGGGATAAAACACACGCAGTTATTGCATCACATTTAGCGGGGGAAATTTACGGCTTAAATGTACTTTGTGAAAACATACAAAATGTGGATAACAACTTTACAAAATTTGCGTTGCTTTCAAACAGCTTGGAAAATGTACAAGACAATAAAATCATAAGCATAGCTTTAGAGCTTAAAGATAAACCAAATGTGCTTGGCGAATTACTAAATATTTTTACAGAATACAATATTAACCTTACAAGAATACAATCAAGAAATATACCTAATACTTGCTTTAAAATTAGATTTTATATTGACTTTGAGGGTAGCATTAAAGATAAAAAAATTAACGAAATGCTTACAAAAATCGCTACTAAATGCCTAAAAGTTAAAATTCGTGGTGTTTATTAAGCCTTTGGCAATAGTTTTTTGATAAAAAAGTGTGAAAGGAATATTTGCTCACTATCATAAAATCAATTAACGTTATATGCTGTAAAAAATTAAAATAAAAAAGTTAATATTTAAGTGGAAAGTTTCAAAATAAAAAAGCAAATAATTTAGCAAATATTATGTTGAAAACTAATATTTTTATAAAATAGTACATTAACACAATCAATTTATTTTAATTGTAAGTATTGACATTTGTTACAATTATGGTTTGTCAAATTCTTATAAGAGTATACTGATAAAAAGTCATTTTTGTACAATAGCTTAAAAGTAGTGTAGTCTAATTAAAATTATCAAGTTTTAAAGTAAACTAGAGTTGTTAAGCAAAAAATATTACTAAGTTGATAAATATTTAGTAAACATAGCAAAAAATGTTAGCAAGTAATATAGTATATAGATAAATTGCTATGTAAAAAACATTTATCAACATTGTTAGAATTTATAATCTAGTTGTCCCATAATAAAGTTGCGTTAACTTAATAAGTAAAATAAATAGCATTTACATAAGCTGACATTAATTATACAATAATGATTTGTAAGCCAAGTGAATTATTTTAGGAATTTTATAAATTACTTGCATTAAGATTTGTTAAATATAACTCGAATGTAGAAAAAAATTAATATCTTAAAAGCTAAAATGCAAATTAAAAGGTTTATTGAACTAGTATATATTTTTACAAAATAAAAATTATGTTGTATTAAATTTGATATAATCATTTTAAAACAAAAGCTAACGCTTTGTTTTACTACATTTTTAAATAAAATAAATTAAAAAATAAGAGTAACGTTTTTTAATTAATAAATCAAGTTCAATATAGTAAAACTAATTTTAGATACTGATAAATATCTTTTGTCTACGTTTTGTGGGGTACAAATAGTAACTTTTTTGAGTGTATGGATAACTTTTGATACTAAAAGCTTTTAAAAGGTAATTTTAATTTTCATTAAATATCTACATTACTATTTTCATTTAGTTTAATTTGCAACTGCGTTTTGAGAATAAAAATCTAAAAACAAAATCACCTACCAATTAAGGGGAGGTGATTTTTGTTTTATAATATCAATATTTTTTATAAGTTTTTATCCAACAAGCTTTTGCTTTTTTATTAGGACTTTGTTTTAAGTCTTTTTAATCTTTCATTTAAAATGCTAATAATGTTTTTGTATCATTATTGCTAAAGCTTGTTAAAGCTATGTGAACAATTAAGATTTTTACAATAATACCTTTATGTTATTACTACTTTTGTTAGTTTGAATCTTTTTGTGCAATGCAAATTTTTTAACTCTAATAAAGTTTTTGTTTTATTGCTTAAAGATTTGTTGTACTTATGTGAGCAACTTACATATTATAAAATACTAATGTCATAAGTAGTATCATCAGTTTGAGGTTTTATTTGTATATCACTTGCTGGAACAGCGTTGTTTACAAATACACCATAGCAGTACAATTGCATTTCAAAGCCCTCAACATTTGCATCTGCAAGAGAGAATCTATTTGCAAGCAAGTCTGCAAGCTTAATATTTTGTAGAGCAGTAGGTGCATAAATGTATTGGTCAGTTTCCAAATTAATTGAGAATCTAACTGCATCAGATAAGATTAAATCTACCATAGCATCCAAAGCTGATTTTACATTTATTTGAGTAGTTCTTGTAGTAGGTGTGCTTTCACCGCTATCGCCACTATCACCGCCATCTGGGTCAACTGGTCCTGGGTTTTCTGGTTCACTACCACTACCTCCGTCACCACCTTCACTGCCATCACCGCCAGTAGTAGGAGGTGTCATTAAGTTGTTTAGGTAACTTGTCTCGTCAGTGTTTAAGTTGTTAATAAATGTGTATTTAGTAGCACTTGTCAAGTCAGCCATACCATTATTTAATACTACAAACGTACCGCCATAGATTTTTTCTGGTAGGATAACATTTGCTAAGTCATTACCACCAATTAAGCTGTTAGACATTTCAAAGTGCATAAATAGCAAACCATTTGGAGCTGTCTCAATTAAGTTACGTGGTACAATGTCTTTGCTTGTATCCGCATCGCTAAAGTCTACCAAACCTAAGTCTGCAACGACATTTCTAAAGTCACTTACGCTATTAGCCTCACCAATGCTATTGTTGCAGAACAAACCGAACTTAGTCAACTTGGTTGTAGCGTTATCAACAGCTTTTTTGATTTGTTGACCAATATAGCCATCATAAATTTTAATAGAGAAAGTGTTGTCAGTATTCTCAAGTATCTCATAAAGGAACTTAGTTTGAGTTGCTCCCTCAGAGTTAGTAACATCAAATTTGCCGTCACTGCCAGTCAATGGGTTCATTGTAACAGAGGTGTAAGAGTATTCACCGCCATCTTTCTTAGGCAAGTTGTTAAGCTTGTAAATAACACTTCTTAATGTCTCGCCAGTGTCGCCCTCTTGATAGTTATCGCCAGAAATGTTTTTGCTAATCAATTGATACAAGTTTGTGCTTGTAAAACCATTAGTTTCGCCATTTACTGGAATTTTAACTGCTTCATCAGTTGCAACTAATGCAATACCTTGATTAGCAAAATCTTCAAATGATGTTTTGATAGTTTCACCAATGTTATTTGCTACTGTAGTTTTATCAAAGTCTGCACCAGCACCATCTGTTTTGATAATCTTATTGATTAATTTCAAAAGGTTATCTATTTGGCCATCGTCAGCGGCATTAATTTTGATTGTAGTAGAGTAGTCGTTTAATGAGATTATAGCACTTACTACTAAATAATCTGCAGCAAAGTTTTCAAGTTTGATACCAGCAATACCTTGAGCATTTTTGTCAAGAGTACCAGCCATTCTCAAAGATAATGTATTTTTTGTTTCGTCAACACTCATATCTACAAATTTAAAGTTTTTATAAAAACCAATATCTTTAATAGTAGATAAGTTACCACTTTGCTCAATAAGCTTAGCAAGCTCAAGAGCAGTTATTGCAAAGTTGCCATCTGTTGCATCATTCATATTAGCTTTAATACGTGCTAAGTCAAAAGTATTTGCAAGATTGCCTGCTGTAATGTTACTACCAAGCTCTTTCAATGTCTTAAATACATCAGTGCTTGCAATATTGTTTTTGTAGAAGAATTTTCCGTTAAGTTCACGTTTGATAAAGCCAGTTTCACCAGTTAGGTAAGTAGTATCAAGTTTATTTATAATTTGACCATTATTTTTATCAAACTTTGTTTCTTCGTCATAGTTATAGTAACCTGCCATTGTATTTTGGATAACTTCTGCAGACATTTTGTTTGCTGTTTCAGTTTCACCCTCGTTTAGGACGTTTGCCAAAATTTCATAAATAGTAGGTAATTGCAAACCTCCTTTTATAAAACCAATGTGCATATCCTCTGGCTCTTCACCCGTTGGAGGAACGATAGTCTCAAGAGCAGGGTAAATAGCAGAATTTAATTTGTTAATCAAATTTTCTTTAGTAAATTTAGATAATGTATCATTACCAATACCACCAACAGAGTTATTGGAACCATCTTCCTTATCAGCAGTTAGTCCTGCAATAAGTTTTTCAATAGTTTCAAACATTTTGTCGCTATCGCTTTTGTTGTCAGAACTTTCGTCTTTAGTGTAGTTAAAGATAATGTCTGTTTTTAATTCCCCATTTTTATCCATAGGAACAATTACTTTAATATAAACATTTTTAGGGAATATTGACATAATTAGTGGCTCTAAAGCACCTAATTGATTGCCAACTTGTGTCTTAATGATACTTGCAATATCAATATAAGCAATCATATCAATAGTTTTTTCAGTTAGAGTAAGCTCAAGAATTTCCATTTTGAACTCTTCGCCCAACTTTTCACCAATTGTAGTGTTTATAATTTGAGCAAGTGCCGCATCACTTAATTTAGCTTTTTCGGC
The DNA here is from genome assembly GCA_910584035.1 of uncultured Christensenella sp. GTDB lineage: Bacteria > Bacillota > Clostridia > Christensenellales > UBA3700 > MGBC100798. The sequence continues at coordinate 39,020 of CAJTZR010000002.1, forward strand.
TAATTGGTCATTAGTGTAATTGTAGATATAATCGTCTTCAAATTTGCTTTTGATATTGATATGTTCTGGAATAGTTTCAATCTTATCCAAGAAATTATCTGGGGTAATATCTTTGCAGAATTTTTCGTCAATACCATAAGTTGCAAACAAACTTGTTACTGAATTGCTGAAAGCCTCTTTTGAGGTCGGATTTGTTACGTTTGCATTAATATAAGAATTAATATCAGCGTAATCAAAATCAACAGTGTGCATATGTTTAACCATCAACAAAAAGTCAGTTGATGTAACATTAGTAACATTCATTTGTCTTAAAGCAGTTGTCAAAAGGTCAAGTTTAATTTCACCATTTGCAGTTTCCTCAGTAGATGGTGCAATAACAATACCTTGCTTTTGAGTCATTTCATTGATAGAATTGATAGTGCTGAAAATAGATTTACCAACACTATTCAAAGTTTTTTCTATTGTGCCATTAACATACTTGCTATCTGCAGTGTAAAGAATTTTTTGAATAGTTTCCTCTTTGATTGAGTTGATTCCTAGAGTAGGAGCTTTGTCAACCTCTGGAGTAGTATTAGCAGTTATGTAAATGCTCTTTGGCAATAGTGAAGGGATTAGATTTTTAAGGAAATCAAAACCTTGAAAATCAAAGCTAGATAGAATTTCCTTTACCAATGTATTAATTTTAACTTTTAGGATAACAGAAATAGTGCTTTCACCATTAGCATTTTTCTTAATATTGCATTGTGCAACGGAAATACTATTTTTAATAGAAATGTTGTATTGAGATACTAACTCTTGAACCATTGGAACTGAATCAATGTTAAGTATAACTTGTTGCATAACAGCAGCTAACATTTTGTCAGTAATTTCCCAAACAGGAACAGCACTATTTGCATCAAAATCTTTTAAAGTTGAAAAGTCAAACTTTGTATCTGCAAGTAGCTTGTCCAAATACTCGTTACCAGTTAGTGAATTGTTTTCACTGGGAACTGGGTCACCAGACTTGTCAAGTAGGTCAGCGACAGAAGATGTTTCGCTACCAACGCCACCTTTGCTTTGAGGTATTAGCTCTAGCAAATCATTGATATTAAGCGGTGAATCTAGATACATAGCTTTTTGCAAGTTGTCAAAAAAAGCTTGGCCGTCATTAACAACATCATAATTTTGAGGGAAAGCATTATCGTCAACTTTGTACAAGCCACCAATCAAATCGCCTAGCTCAATCAAAGTAACACCAGTAATTGGTTGTACATATAAATGGTATCCGCCAAATACAGCAGTAAATGCTAAAACAAAAAGCAGAGCAACAGACATCAAGCAACATTTAAAACCAGTATGATTGCTTGACAAATCTCTATGACGATAGTCATATAACTTTTTATGTTTTTTCTTAAGATGTTTAAGCTTCTTTTCCTCACTTTTAGACAAAGGAGCTTTAACGCTATTACTTTCCAAGCGATTAATCTCTTGTCTGTATTTTTCCTCCTTTTTAGAAGGCTTTGGAACGTGCTTTTCTTTCCAATTAGCGTCTTTTATGGCTTTTATGTCATCTTCAGACAAAAGCTCTGCATCGCAAAGAGATGAATCATTATTAGTGACCCATTCTTTGGTGTTACGCTTTTTCTTCATTTTTGATGGATTTTGTTCAAAATTGCTTTTGTTAAATTGTCCACTCATATTCAACTCTCCTTTTTACTATCGTCATCTGTATCTTCCTTGCCAAACAAAGATAGTGAGTTTTCTGTGTTGTTTTTTATCCGTTTAAAATTGCTCCTATGTGTCCAGAAAATCAAACCTAGCCACAAGACAAGCAGAATAAGGCATACATAGTAATAATTATCCCTCACCAAACAATTACGAATAATGTTTGTTACAACCAAAATACAAATTGCCATTAATGACCCGATAAAGCCTTTTTTGAAAAATGCAAGATACCCAATCATAAGCGTAAACGCTACAGCAAATGTGATAGGAGAGATAACTGCAAATGCACCAAGACTTGTTGCCACGCCTTTACCCCCCTTGAATTTGGAAAAACAAGAGAAGATATGCCCCAATACAGTGGAAAGACCAAGTACATACATTGCAAGATTATTATCCTTAAAAACAAATCTGCCAATTAGAGCAAAGACTATACCTTTTGCACAATCAAGAACAAATGTCAAACAGCCCCAAAACTTGCCAACGGACCTAAGCATATTCATAGTGCCAGGGTTGCCAGAACCTAAATGTTTGATGTCCTTATTTTTTATCTTAGCAATAATTGTGGCAAAGTTTATACTGCCAACAATGTAACCAAGTGGTATAAAAATTAAGTAATAGTATAAGTCAATCATAAAAACTCTAATGCGTAATAATTTATTATAATAATCTATGCTAATTATAACACATTAATTAAGGTGTGTCAACGTATGATAGGCTATTAAAATAATTTTTTCTACTTTAAATGGAAAATATTGTTTGCTACACCCACAAATTTAGGCAAAAAATGGCTAGAATTCTCTTGAGCGTACAATTTTGATTTAAAGTGGCATTAAAATTTTTAAAAATTTTGTCGCAAAAACAGCCGCCGTATTTTGCCGTCTGCAATTAATTTTATGCAAATATTGCATTGATTGACACAATTATATATCAAAAATCGCACCTAAAGAGAGTAGAAATAGAATACAATTAATAGTTGTTTGAAAAATATGATTACTTATTTGTTGAAAAATAGATACCATTGAAAAAATAATAATGCGTTAAATTAAAACTATATCATAATGTAATGATACATTTTCAAATCAACAGCTTATCCGCTAAACAATATAAAGAGAGGTTCTTGTACAATTACATATAATTTAAATACAACATTTTTTACTTTAAAAGGCAAAGAGTTTTTTTGTTATTATTTACAACGGGAATTGATATCTTTGTATCCAAGTAAATTGAATTATTTTGCTACAAAAGTTTGCAATTGTTGGACTATCATATGTGGTGCTTTTACAAGGTGAATTTAGTTATTATTGTGCTTTAAACTAAGTGTTTTTGCAAAATAAAATATAGATTATTGCTGTTTACTATAACTACACTATTATATAATATATAATAAAGAATATTATTTTAATGTAGATACCATTCAAATATACAGAATTAATTTAAAAAAACTAATTCAAAAACACTTTAGAATATTCCTAAAACAATTTAGTCAAATTAAAATAATATCCCTAAAAGCATCTTTGTGACATTGAATTATGCTTTAAAAAGGGTAGTGGGTGTGTGTATTTTTTAGAGTGATTTAGCAATTGATTTACTACAAGAATTAAACTTGATACATTGAATATTTAGGTTAAAGTTACTTGAGTAGATTGCTTAATAAAAAACCTATTATGTAAATTCAATTATGCGATTTTAAATAAAAGTCGCATATGTTTAAGAGGTTTTTTATTAGTAAAGATATAAATTGAAAAAGACATAAAAATCAATGATTTATTGCTATAAAAGTGAGTTTATACCGATTTTCGTAGCATATTTTGCTATTTATTGTGCTGTTTTAGCTCTATATTTAAAACTTGTAACATTAAAACAAAGTAAAAAATACAACAAGATGCCATAAATTGACATCTTGTTTGTAGATAAAATATACTATTGTTTTACAATAAAAATTTAAGCTGTGTGAATTTGTAAATGATTAAAAATTTATGAATGATAAATACCCATTATTTGTATGCTAAAAAAGTCACAATATTCTGCCTATAATTGCTATCGTTTTTGTAATGGTTTGCTCAGCATTAAAGCTATATTTAATGTGAACCTTATTAGATATTTTCAATGGCTATATGGTTAAGCAAATATAATTTGTATTGTTGCCTTATCCAATGTTGTAGCAATCTTAAGTGGAAAATATGGCATTTTATATCCATTAAAAATTAAACAAGTAAATTTTAATAAATTGCTAATTTTTTAATTTGGTTTGTTTGATTATTTATCAAAAATCATTGTATATTTTCAATCAAATTTTATGCAAATGGATAACACTATTTAAAAATTTACTTGATAGGCTATTTATTTTTTTGCAATGTAATTTTATAATTTTTTTGTTTGTTTTTATTTAAGACCAACCATTATTCCCATTATGTCTGACTTATAAATAGGACCATAGTTTCTACAATCAAAGCTATTTGTATAATTGTCGCCTATTGCAAAATATTGGTATTCTCTTAACGTATGATAATGTTCTCCCGCTACAGCCGTTGTTTTTGGTAAAAGATTTTTTAATAGGGCAAATTGGTCATAAGAGATATAAAATTCTTTACTTGTTTTATCACTATAGTTAACTATTAATTTATTTTCATTAAAAATTATTACATCACCTTCAACAGCTATAACTCGCTTAATAACTTGTTTACGAGGGGCTGACGCTGTACGTGGTGAAATGAATGCTATAATATCACCAACAACTGGGTCCCTATGAATTTTGGAAATGTAAACTTTTTGACCTTCATAAATGGTTGGGTTCATAGAACAACCAACAACATTGTATGGAGTGCATATGTATTCCAAACACAAATATACAGTTAGTATAATTGCCAAAATCACTAATAAAATTACAGTGATAATTTTTTGGTTTCTAGTTATAAAAGGCAAATCCTCTTTTTTGTTTGCTGTGTTTTCTTCTTGATTTCCCATATTGTTAAATTTAATGTTACTCATTATTACTTCCTACAATTGTTATTTTTTATAATTTTATGAGATACTAGATTTTTTTGCCCGAATTTTATTTGCCTTATATTTAAAATCTGTAAATTTTCTTAAATTCTATATCAATACTTTTAAATAGTGTAGTATTAGATATTTGTTGTTAGGTAATATTTTAGCTACTATTTTTTTAAATCAAATGGTATTTAATTATAATTTTTGTAAAATGGTTTGCAATCATTTTAATTCCAATTAAAACAAAATGTCTTAAGCCACAATTAAATAAAAATTTACAATTCATATTACCAACTTTGCCATATACTTTCCGCAAATTACATATTTTTAATTGCAATTTGAAGTTTTTTGTATATATTTTTTGACTATTGAGGGGAACTTGTTTCTATCCAACATAACTATATGCCCACATTTGTCACATTGAATTTTTATGTCACAACCTACACGAATAATTGTCCAACTATTACCGCCACAAGGGTGTACTTTTTTTGAAATTATTTTGTCACCTAAATTATATTGCATATTACACCCAAATTATATTGTTGAACAAAACTTTTTCGGCTTGACTAAATACCAGTGCTTTAATTTTTGTCCAAGATTTTATAGTGTGTAGTTTTTTGCTGACAAAAGCGGTGTTAGGTATTTTTATGCTTTGCCATTCGTCAGACGGAGGCAAATTCAATATTGCAAAATACGATTTTAAATTTATATCTATCAACTCCACTGTAATTTTACGAGGATTTGTCGTATAATAGTCAAATTGTAGCAATACTTCTTTTCTTGTGATAGTTTTTCCGTCCACATTATAACAAACCAAGTCGCCTCTATCTGTTGTTATTCCCTCAAGACCTAAAGCACCTTTTTCAAAATGAATATTTGCTCTATCTGCAAAGAAGGCATTTTCACGAGGGTAAAAAGCATTTGTCCCAAAGCCTTTGTTGAATATCATCCTATGATTACGAGGTGTTATTCTAATTTGTTGATTCAAATCTCTAGGTTTTATTGTAACCATAGGTGAGGAGTACATTGAACCATTCCTATAATACACAGTACAAATTAAACTAATTTCCTCATCAATATCATAAACTTTTATTTTTTTACTTGCTGTGCCAACTAAGTCAGTATATACAGAATATCCCACCCAGTTACGTACGCTATCATTTGCATTACCATATGCAATGTGTATTTTAGCTTCCATTATATCGTCATAACCAATATCAAAATCTGCATATACCCAAATTGAATCTTCAAGTAAAATAAATCTACCTTTTGGTGCAATAACAGACTTTCTATTATTTGCAATATCGTCTATCCAGTTAAAAACTGTATACAATGCTTGTTTATACAAATTCTGAGAGCAACCAACAGATATACATTCGTAGTGCTTTATATTATCTGGCAACAATTTCAAAGTGTCAGATAGTGAAGAGTAGGTATAGTTTCTATTATTTGAAGAACCAAGGAACAGAACAGGGCAGTTAATAAATTTAACATATGAGGGACTTGCACAACACAAAGTCCAAACATTCCTCTCTGCAAGTTTGCTGAGTGGTATTTCGCTATCTGTTGCATTACCATTGTATTCGTCATATCCCGTGTTGTTGATAGGTATAATTCCGTCAAGGCGGTCATCCATACCTGCAACTTGCCATAAAATATTTGCTCCGTCATTTTGAGCGGTCATCAATACTTTGTTAGGTTGTACAGATGGCGAAAAATTTCTTACAAAACTTATTACTTGTCTAGTGATTTTACACCAGTTAAAAAGACAAGTATTTTCCGCACCATAGTTGCAAGTGTTTAAATGGTCTTTTGCATAAATATAGTTGCAATATTCAAGACTATGAGGGTAGCGAGTATAGTGCTTAGATTTGCTTTTGCCAGCAATATCAAATGTCACAACGTGAAAACCCGCTTGTACATAGTAAGAGATATAATTAAAGTCAACCATTTTGTCAAACTCTGGCACCATAATTACAGCAGCTTGAGAGGATGGCTTGTTTGGAAAATATATTTGAGTATAAACACGCACATCACCGTCTTGTTTGCTCAAAGCGGTGAAATACAATTCGCATAAACTCATATACCCCAAGTGCTTAAAACTAATTATGTTAGTGTTAAAGTTAGAGGTAGTAGGTTTAAACTTATTCCATAATTGTACTGGTGTTAAAATATGCTTTTTCATATCTCTCTATTTATGTGTAAGTTTTTATTACATATTCGTTTTTGTTACCTCTGCTATTTGCTAAAGATAATATATAGTTATTTTAACATTATTATAAAAAATAATCAAGTATTTATTAAAATAAAATGATTTAGTAGTCAAAACAAATTGCATTTTATGTTAAAAAATCAGTACTAAATTTAAAATTTTTAATAAATTAACAAAAAAGCGTTGTAATTTTGTCAAAATGTAGTATAATTAAAGAATGGTAACTTTTGACAGAAAAAGCTTAATAGAATCACAAAAGAATAAATTAGACCGCATTTACACAGACATAAATTTCTTTGTTTGGTTGGGGTGGGTTATTACTACAATTGTATCAATTGTGGTAATGTGCTTTTTTTCAATCGTAGCTGGACTTTGGCTTGAAGCGGTTGTAGTTTTTTGTTGTTCAATGTATTATATGATGATGTCTTTTGTTAAAGAGAGAATGGCTTTAGGCTATTACCAAAAGGCAAAAAGTATCACTGTTAGTAGCATAAAAGAGGGACTTGTCTTTAAACAAGTTACCAAAGATGATGAAAAAGATTTTTTGATTGCATATAGCGATATAAACAGAGTTTTTGAGCATAAGACTTTTATAGTAATAATGCTAAAAAGCGAGGGTAAAATCACTTTGCCAAACTTGCCAGAAGCAGAGGAAATCAAGCAGCTGTTAAAAGATAAATTGCATAGTGCATATTTGATTTTAAATTGAAAAAACAATCAAAAATCGGTACTAAATATGGAAAATTTACGTTTATTTGATAAAAATCTAAAGGGTTTAGCGTTAAATTCGCAGTGCAATTGTTGCCCAAGACAATGTAATGTTTCAAGACAAAAAAGCGTGGGCTATTGCAAAAGCAAAGGTCTTAGGATAGCACGTTTCGGGTTGCATATGTGGGAAGAACCTTGTATTAGTGGAACTCGTGGTTCGGGTACAATTTTTTTCAGTGGTTGCTCCCTAAGATGTATTTATTGCCAAAATTATGAGGTGTCACAATTATCAAAGGGTTATGACATTTCAGTTAATGAACTTGTAAATATTTTTAAACAGCTTGAGGATATGGGGGCAAATAATATCAATTTAGTAACGCCAACACATTATGTCGATTACATAATTATGGCACTTGATATTTATAAGCCGTCTATCCCCATTTGCTACAATTCAAGTGGTTACGAAAGTGAAAGCACTATTCAAAAACTTGCAAAATATGTGGATATTTTTTTGGTAGATTTTAAGTATATTCAAAAGAATTTGAGTATTGATTTTTCCTCAAGTAATGATTATCCCGAGGTTGCAAAGTCGGCAATACTTGCTATGAAAAAACTTGTTTCAAACAACATTTTTGACAGCAATGGGATAATGCAAAAAGGTATTATCGTAAGGCATTTAGTTTTGCCAAATTGTTTGCAAAACTCCAAAGATATTGTGCTTTGGATAGCTCAAAATTTGGGCGTGGATACAATTGTATCAATTATGAATCAATATACGCCTTATGGCACAGCAGTCGGGCATAAAGTAATTGGCAGAAAGGTTAAACCTCTGGAATATAAACTAATTGTAAGTTATGCGGAAAAACTTGGGTTTACAAATGCGTATATCCAAGATAGCGATAGTGCTGACGAATGTTATATTCCGCAGTTTTTTGGTGATAATGCTTATTAAATTGCGTTTTAAGAGTTAAAATATTTTGTCAATATTTAAGAATATAATCGCTATAAAGGAAAAAAAATTGTTGCCATTTAAGAGCTAAAAAATTATTTACTAAAATATTTACTATTTAAGAGCATACTCCTATTTAAGATTTAAAATATTTTTGCCGTTATTTAAGAGCTATACTGGTTACTGCATATTAAATTAATTAAGCTAGTAATCAATCACAAGAGTTGAGTATTAAGGTGTTCGTTGCTATTTTAGATTCAAAATGGTTTTGTTGGTATTAAATGAACAAGTTTTTTGTTTGTGGTTACTTAGGTAAGTAGTTGCGTTTTGTTTAATATGCACTTTTAATAATTTTTTAACGCCTTATATGTTTGGTAATTAAATTGTTTTGTTTATGGGGACTTAGGGAAGCAATTGCATTCTGTTTAATATAGCACATTGTAAATTTTTTAGGTGGAGCTTTATATATTTAAGTTAATAAATTTAAATTGAATTGTTTTTTGCTTGACAAAATATGGCAAATAATGTTAGTATACTAACAGTTAGTTTGCTAACATTTATTAGAGGTAGTTTTTTATGTTGCTTGAAATAATATATACAATAGTAAGTATAAATGGCGATTACGCTTATTGTATGAGCGAACAAGGCAGTTACACAAATATAGCCTTGGCACTCTTACCAGACGATATTGATGAGGGCGATAAAGTAAAATTCAGCAACTTTTCATACGAAAAAATTTAATTGTTAGTAAGTATTTTGTGGTTTTCGAGGAAAAAATACAAATAAATATCAAAAAATGTGCTTTTAACGTCCTAAATATATAACATTTTGTGTATAATAAATAGAAAAGGCATAAATTTGTAAAAAAATATGGCAAAAAATTCCATTTTATGTTAAAATAGAATTTGTATAATAAAAAATATAAAAACACGATATGTTTTGTGTTTTGATAGTAATAAGCGTTTATCAAAAGAAATCGGCTTTTTGCTTTATGGAGGTAAACATTGAACAAAAAAACTGGTAAAATATTAAAGTATGTTTTAATAATTGCACTTGTTGTTACAATAATTATTTTATTAGCGTCTTACTTATCTGATATGAACAAACCAGATAAGATTAATTATAACGATTTAAGTAATGAAATTGTAAGCGGTAAGATTGCGGAATTATATCACGTTGGAACAAATAATATTAGGATTTTGTATGTAGGTTCAAAAATTGATTCTGCAAAATTCCCAAAACAATATGATGCGGTATGTTATAGTACTGGCAGAACTGCGTTTTTCGCTTTAGGCGAACAAATAAAAGGGTTAAAGAACTATATTGCTAGTTTGAAACAGCAAAACCCAGGTATTACTGATGCTGACATTAAAGCAAATTTGCTTTCTCACGAGGAATATTCAAAATTAATTCCTAGTGGTGGTGCTACTTTTGATGTTGAAAAATTTATGAATTTAAACATCAAGTTTGATGGTGACGATTTAAATGGTGATTCAAGTTGGGTATCAATGATATTCCCAATAGTTGCAACTATTGTAATGGGTGTATTGTTGTTTATAATGTTCCGTCAAATGGCTGGCTCTAACGGCAAAGCTATGAATTTTGGTAAAAACAAGGCAAAATTACAATCTAATATCAAAGTTAGATTTAGCGATGTTGCTGGTGCAGAAGAGGAAAAAGAGGAACTTAAGGAAGTTGTGGAATTCTTGAAAAACCCTAAAAAGTTTAGCGAGCTTGGTGCAAGGATACCAAAAGGCGTATTGCTTGTAGGACCTCCAGGAACGGGTAAAACTCTATTCGCAAAAGCTGTTGCGGGCGAGGCTGGTGTTCCATTCTTTAGTATGTCAGGTTCCGACTTTGTAGAAATGTTTGTTGGTACGGGTGCTGCGAGAGTTCGTGACTTGTTCTCTGAGGCAGAGAAGAATATGCCTTGTATAGTATTTATTGATGAGATTGATGCTGTAGGTAGACAAAGAGGTGCTGGACTTGGCGGTGGTAATGACGAGAGAGAGCAAACACTTAACCAATTATTGGTACAAATGGATGGTTTTGAGAAAAATGAGGGCATAATCATTATGGCGGCTACAAACCGTGCAGACGTACTTGACCCAGCATTATTAAGACCAGGCAGATTTGATAGACAAATTTATGTAAATATCCCAGATGTTAAAGGCAGAGAGGAAATCTTTAAAGTTCACAGCCGTAACAAACCACTTGCTCCAGATGTAAGCTTTAAAGTTTTGGCAAGAATGACTAGCGGTTTTAGCGGTGCAGATATTGAAAATCTTTTAAATGAGGCAGCAATTTTAGCCGCAAGAGCTAATAGACGAGTAATCATAATGGAAGATATACTCGAAGGTATCAACAAAGTTATTGCTGGACCTCAAAAGAAATCTAGAACAATCACTGAAACAGATAAAAGAATCACCGCTTATCACGAGGCTGGACACGCAATTATTGCAAGGATATTACCAGGCTGTGACGAGGTTCAAGAGGTTAGTATCGTACCACGTGGTATGGCAGCGGGTTATACTTTGACAAGACCAGTTAATGACGATAGTCACGTTACTAAAAACAAGCTTAACGACAATATTTGTATGATGCTTGGTGGTAGAGCGGCGGAAAAAATTGTTATTCACGATATCTCAACTGGTGCATCAAATGATATTGAACGTGCAAGTGGTATCGCAAGGAAAATGGTTACCGAGTGGGGTATGAGCGATAAGCTTGGTAATATGTTCCTTGGCGGTTCGGGAGAAGTTTTCCTTGGTAGAGATTACTCTCAACACACCGCATATAGTGAGGCAATTGCGGGACAAATCGATGACGAAGTAAAAACTATCATTGACGAAAATTATCAAAGAGCGTTAAAAATTTTGCAAGATAATAGAACAATACTTGACAATATGGTTAAAGTATTGTATGAAAAAAATACTATCTATACTGAAGAGGTTGATATGTTGTTTGACGGCAAATCAGCTGAGGAAATTATAAAGAGTATTGAGGAAAAAATGGCAAAACGTGAGGAGTATAAAAAGGTAGAACAAACTACAGAAATTGCTCCAGTTCAAGTAAAAGCGGATAGTGAAATTAAAGCTGACAACAACGAACTAAATAAAGCAGATATTCCTCAAACAAATGCTGAAAATGAAAGCGTAAAAGCTTCAGAGAACGAACAAGCAACAAAAGAACAAGATTCTGTCAAAGAGGACTAAAAGCCCGCAAAATCGACAGCGACAAATAAGATTTAAAAATAAAATATAACAAATCAAAACAACCGACAAAATTTTGTCGGTTGTTTGCTTCTTTTAATAATAATATTTAATATCAAATGTTTTGTTGGGTGGAACAAAGGGGTACAAACTACACTTAAGCTAATATAGGTTAAATTAAGAAAGCTTAATTTGCCAATAGACTACATTTAAATTGTTTCAGCATTGTGGTAATTGAGGGTATAAGGTATGGTTAATAATGTATTAAAAAATTTTGAGGAAAAACCTAGTAAAAATTACTTGATTTTATATCCTTATTATAGTAAAATAAACTTAAGCTAATGGGTGGAGGTTAACTCATATGAAAATGGTATATAAAGGCAAAACAAAAGATGTTTATGCAGCAGAAAATGGTAATTACGTTTTAAAATTTAAAGACGATGCTACTGGCGAGAATGGTGTATTTGACCCAGGTGCAAATACTGTAGGTGTAACTATTGAAGGTCTAGGAATGGACGCATTAAAACTTACAACTTATTTTTATACAATGCTAGCTGAAATGGGTGTTGAAAATCACTTTGTTAGCTCTGATTTGAAAGAAGGTACTATGGAAGTTAAACCAGCAGTTAAATTTGGTAAAGGTTTAGAGGTTATTTGCCGTCTTAAAGCAGTTGGTTCTTTCTTTAGAAGATATGGCGACTATTGCAAAAATGGTCAAGATTTAGATTATTTTGTTGAGGTTACTTTGAAAGATGACGACAGATGTGACCCGCCTATAACAAAAGACGCTCTAGATATGTTAAACATTTTAACAAAAGAGCAATACGAAGTACTAAAAGCTGATACAATCAAAATCACTAAGATTGTACAAGATGTTTTAGCTAAGAAAGGTGCTACATTATACGATATTAAATTTGAGTTTGGTATTGTTAATGGCAAAGTTATCCTAATTGACGAAATTAGCGGTGGCAATATGAGAGCAATGAAAGACGGCAAATTCTTAGAGCCACTTGAGTACGCTCCACTAATCTTAGGTTAATTAAATAAAAAATTACAACTATAAAGTTTCACAAAAAACCACTGCAAAACGGTGGTTTTTGTTTTTTCACAAAATAACCACTATCAATGTTGGTGTAGAAACAAGCTAAAGCTATAATGATTGAAAATATAGCCCCTTCTTGATATAATAAAAATGGTTCCAGCTGATTCATAAAAAATATCAAGGAGGGTTACTTTATTAAAATACCCCCGATTTTTGACAGCTTTTTCTCATATTTTTAATGTTTTTGCTTGTATTAGTTGTTAAAAATAACTATTTACTTTATCTTTCATATATAACTTTAACAAGTTAATCTTAGTTAGTTAATATAATATTTTCTTTAAAAAATTCACCTAATATATATTTTACTTAGGCTTTAGAATAAATATTTTTTTGTCGCAATATGTATAAAATTGTTGCAACAATTTACTCAAATATGGTAAAATATGGTATATTTTTAAGGGGATAAATGCACATAGCATTAATTTGTAAAATGGTTAAAAAGGCAAA
>CAJTZR010000003.1 GCA_910584035.1 uncultured Christensenella sp.
CCTTTTCTTTAACACATAAATCGTCATAACTTACGCCATCAAGCTCCACTTGTAAATCAATTCTATCCAATAGTGGTCCAGATAATTTATTTACATATCTGTGAATTTCATTTGGAGTACATTTACAAGGATTTGACGAACCATAATTGCCACAAGGACAAGGGTTCATACTTGCAATTAACATAAATTGACAAGGATACTCCAAACTTATTTTTGACCTTGATATAATTACTGAACCATCTTCAAGTGGTTGTCTTAATGTTTCCAAAGTTTTTCTTGAATACTCTGGCATTTCATCCAAAAATAATACGCCATTATGTGCAAGACTTATTTCACCAGGCTTTGCGTTTGAACCACCGCCAGTAAGTGACGGCACTGTTGCTGTATGATGTGGCGAACGGAATGGTCGTGTTTTAACAATTCCTTGTTTTGGGTCAAGTATACCAGCAATGCTGTGTATTTTTGTTACCTCAATTGCCTCGTCAAAAGTCATATTAGGCATTATGGTTGGTACACATTTTGCAAGCATTGTTTTACCAGCACCAGGAGGTCCTATCATAAGAATGTTATGTCCACCAGATACAGCAATTTCCAAAGCACGTTTAGCAAGCACTTGTCCTTTTACCTCTGCAAAGTCAAGTTGATACTTGTTTATTGTCTCGTCAATTCTGTACTCATTTCTCAAAGTAGGTTGTAAATTTAATTTACCCGATAAAAACTCTACAACCTCTCTTAAGTTTGATACAGCGTAACATTCCGCCTTTTCAAGATAACTTGCCTCATTTTCATTTGATTTTGGAATGATATATTTTGTATATCCATTTTCTAAACCAGCAATCATAGTAGGCAAAATGCCATTTATATGTCTAACACTGCCGTCAAGGGATAACTCACCAAGTATAATATAATCTTTGTATGAGTACACTGGAACTTGTTCGGATGCCGCAAGTATACCTACAGCAATAGCAAGGTCAAATACTGGTCCCTCTTTTTTTAAATCGGCTGGAGCTAGATTGATTGTAATCTTTTTTACTGGATATAAAAACCCACTATTTTTGATTGCGGAACGTATTCGTTCTCTACTTTCTTTAATTGCGGTATCTGCTAGTCCTACCATATCATAAGACGGCAACCCTGCATTTATATCAATTTCGATATCAATTTTAAAACCTTTTACACCATTTAAGGCAAAACTATTAGTTTTTGCTAACATTAATTATTTCCTTTTAAAAAATCTTATCATTTTGTTTGTTTTACTTGTAATTGAATCTTGCCATTCTACAAGTAAATTATTTGGTAAAGCTGTAATCTCTCTTTCAACACCATTTGCCATAATGTCGTACATTACCCAAATCATATATCCCACTGTACACACTGTAATTAATGAGCCGATAATGTAGAATGGGTCAAGTTTGTACAAGAAAGAAAGTCCAGTTCCGTCAAGTATTGCGTAGTTAATAGCACCACTCTTAGTCAAAATTACAGATGTGTTAACAAAGTTTGTAACAGACAAAATACCAAACACTCTAAATACTCTCTTTTCCATTTTCAAACCAGCATATAGTAGCAATAATACAACACCAATAAGTGTAAATTCTACCTTTGAGCCAACGCCAAATACTGACCAAATGATAAATGACATTGCAAGTAACAAAACATAGTCTAGTCTGTTTCTTGTTTTTGTATACAAGTATACACCAAAGATTACAAACAAAATCATTATTAACGCTACAATAATGTCCATTGCTACATTTTGGCTATTAGTTCCCAAACCAAATATTGCATAGAAATTGAATGAGCTATTTGAGATTAAGCTGTTTGCTTTGATATTTTCAAGCATTTTTGTAAATACTAATGCACCGCCTTTTATTTCACTATCTGCACCAAAGTAGTTTGTTGCAAAAGGAATAGCCAAGCAATAGAATACTACAAAACTTGCAATTGATGCAATAACAATAGGCAAAATAGCTTTTTTATCTTTAATACAATAGAATACCTCATATCCAATGACAACTGGTAATGCAATTAGCATAAAGTTGCTAAAGAATAAACCTAAAGTATACATAATAGGCACGTAAACGTGTTTCTTTTCTAACATAAAGTTAATCATTGCAACAATAAATGCAAGTGCAATACTCATATTCATACCCCAAGTTACAGAGGCAGTGAACATTGCAGGTAAAAGTGCATATGTTCCAGCGATAACAGCACTATATTTGTGATTGTAGTTGCTAGCAATAATTTTGTAGATTGTGTAGCAAACTGCCAAATCTGCAATTATATTCGGTATTCTTATCAGCATTGACATACCAATAGATTTTTCAGTAAAGTCAAGTGCCTTTCCAATTACGCCAAAGAATGATAATAGATATAACCACCCCGTTTCCAAATTGGTATTAGGCAAACTTGAATATAGTTTTGCTGGTCCATCGTGTGCAATTGTCAAAGCAATGTTTCCATATTCCACAATAGTATCACCTAGACCAAATACAGTCAATACTAAAATAAATCTAATAAAGAATGTTGCAAGCAAAGTATAAACAAAGATTGCTATTGGAGAGGTAAATGTTTTCTTTAAATTTGTAGGCTCAAAGAACTGCTTAAAAGTCATTTTAGCTTTTACAGCTTGTCCTTCAGCCAATTGTGACTCTTCACTTTCAAATAGAGGTGTATTATTTGCGTATCTATAACGTCTTTGTAAAAATCTAATCAAATAGTAACTACCCGCAACTAAAGCAACTGCAAGTAAGCAAAGTATAACAGTGTAAACAACACCGCCAACCTCATTGTCAGTAACGGCACTACCTGGAGTTAGTTTTGCCTCCTCACCCGAACCAGCTGGAATGCTCTTGATTGCTTTTACAGAAATGTTATCAAATTCAATAGTACCACGTGAACCACCTAAGTCCTCACGTCCAATACCTACAACCAAAGTATATTTTGCAGTTGATGTAGGTCTAAAATAAATGTTGTGAGCGGCTCTGTTTATCCAACTTGTTGATGAAAATACATTAAACTCTTTAAAGTTTTTATCCTCTAAAAAGCCTACATATCCGCCAATTGCATTATTATTACCAGTGTCTGATGAAATGCTACCACTAACATTGTAATCAAATGATAAACAATATAATTGACCAGCATATAATTTAACAGTTGTTTTCATATATGCAGTGTCATAGTCTGATGTAGTGATAGAAATATATCTGTCACCAAACTTTTTAGCTTGGTCACTAGTAGCATTATTACGTATAGTATCGTAATTTTTATCTTTATCCACTTCACCATCTTTTTTAACATAAACAAATTCCCAACCCTCAAGACGATTGGTTGAGCTGTTTATCTTTTCAAAGTTGCCATTAACAAGCAATTCCTTGCCTACTCTATGACTACAACCAGTCAATACCACAGCAAGTACAGCTATAACAGCTAAGCAAATCAAAAGTGTTTTGCTAAACCTCTTCATTTTGCACCTCTTATTTTTATAATAATATTATAATAAAACATTTTAATCTAAATAGCAACCTTTTTTATTTATTTTTACAAATTTAACCAAATTAAATTGCAAATTTTAAATAATTTACATATATTTATCAACATTTTACTTAAAAAATAAAATTGATAGCCAAAAGTTGGCTATCAATAATCATAAAAATCAAAATTTCTATATTGACTTATGCTTTTTTATTTCAATTTTTATATTTGTTTCAAAGTATCTTGCTATAGTATATCAAACTTTAATTTATTTAATAATAATCGCTATATTTCATTTCAAATGCTTTATAATTTAAAATTTAATTATTTGCATTAAAAGGTAAAATCATACTTTGATTACCTTGTCTTTCGTGACCTTTAAAGAATACTGCAACGGTATTTGGACCAACGTGAGCACCGATAAGGCAAGTTAAATCACAATATTTAATTTCAAGCCCTGTTCTCTCTTTTAAAACATCACCAATTTCCATAGCATCTTGTAAGCAATCGCTGTGTGCCATAATTAAAAAGTCATTATTAGGTATAATGATATTTTTCATTACCATATCAATCATAGCTTTAAATGCTTTTTTAGAACCTCTTACTTTGTTTACCACATTGATTTTGCCATAGTAATCTAATGACAATACTGGTTTAATACCCAAAATTGTACCAATTGTAGCCTCAATTGCATTAAGTCTACCACCTTTTTTAAGGTGTACTAAATCTTGCACTACGTAATAGTGTGAATAGCAAAGTTTATTATTTTCGCAATATTCAGCGATTTCATCAATAGTCTTGCCCTCATTTTGCATTTTAATGCAGTCATAAAGCATAATACCCAATGCACCGCTACCGCATAATGTATCAATTACATAGATTTTGCTATCTGGATATTTCTTTTTAAGTTCGTTAACTGTAGCTGTAAAGTTTTCAAAAGTTGAGCTAACACCAGATGAAAAACATAAATGTAAAATGTCTTTTCCCTCGCTTAAAATTCTGTCAAATTTGGTAATAGCATCAAATTGATTAACTTGAGATGTTTTACAAGTTGAACCTTGACGCATTTTATCATATAGTTCTTTAGGAGTAATTTTACTAGTTTCCAAATCATATTCAACGCCGTCAATACTAACTGGCATTACTACTCTGACTATATTATTATCCTCAATAAATTGATTATCAATATCACACGTATAATCTGTTGTAATTACAAAGTTGTTCATATTCTCTCCTTTGATATTTATATATCAAGGTAATATTAACACAAATTTTTCAATTAGTCAATGTAAAATGCATATAAATTTTATTTTACATCAATTTAATTTAAATTTTAACTAAGGAAAAATATTTGCAAAATTTTTATAAATTAGGTATACAAACTTTACAAAAGTAGCCTTAAACAATAATTTGTTTACAAATTATTTGCAAATCAATATTTTATGAAAAGTTTTAGTAAAATTCTGTAATAATAAGTTAAAGTTATTAAGGCAAAAAAACAAAATAACCTTTTGAGTAAAGGTTATTTTTGCTTAATTTCAAAAAATTTGTATTTAATTATTTTTTAGTTACAAAAACTTTCTTAAGTTTTGCAAATCTTGGCAAACCATCTTCAAGAGGGGCTTTGCAGTCACCTTGAATTAGAGGTAAAGCATATTTAACAAATTCGTCAGAAACATTTGTACCATTATCAATTATCCATTCAGCTGGAACTGTTTTCTCAGTATTTGCAGCTAGCTCTAGTGGCATAGCTTTGTAATTGCAAACATAGTTGCCATTCTTATCATAGCTACGCTCAAAGATAACCATTTTGTCAGTTTGACCGCTTACAGCAACTTTTACAGATTCACGACCAGCGTTGAAAGCTTCCTCAACGTCAACTTTACTTGCAAGGTGTGCACCGCATCTTTGCATTAAGCTAAACTCAATAGCTCTTGTCTTGCAACCAAACTTTTCTTTGCAGATATTTGCCAAAGCACTACCTACACCACCAAGTTGAGCGTGACCGAATGAGTCTTTTGCCAAGTTTTCAGCAAACATTTCAGCAACTAGTACGCCGTCCTTAGTTTTGATACCTTCGCTTACACAAACTAAGCATTTGTTTGCATTGTTTTTCATAACTTTATCAACATCGCTAACAAATTTATCAATGTCAAAAGCTACCTCTGGCAAGTAAATTAGGTCTGGTCCTAAGCCTTTAAAGCTTGCTAATTTTGAAGCTGCAGTCAACCAACCAGCATTTCTACCCATAACCTCAATAACTGTAATCATTGGAGTGTCATATACACTTGCATCAAGCTTAACCTCCATAGTTGTTGTTGCAACATATTTAGCAGCAGATGCATAACCTGGGCAGTGGTCTGTACCAAACAAATCGTTATCAATAGTCTTTGGTACACCAATTACTCTGCATTCCCAACCACTGTTTGCCATAAATTTAGAGATTTTGTTACAAGTATCCATACTATCGTTACCACCATTGTAGAAGAAGTATCTTACATTGTATTTCTTGAATACCTCAAGTAATCTCTTGTAATCTGTATCGTCAACAGATGCGTCCTTTAACTTATATCTTACAGAACCCATTGCAGAACTTGGTGTATTCTTTAAAAGCAATAGCTCCTCTTTTGACTCTTTTGAAATATCATAGAATTCCTCATTTAGAATACCTCTGATACCGTGAGCAGCACCATAAACCTCTGTAATGCAATCTTGCTCTAAAGCCTCGATAAACACACCAGCAGCACTGCTGTTGATTACTGATGATGGACCACCTGATTGTCCAAACATACAAGCACCTTTTAACATAAATTTTTACCTCCGTATTTTGTAATTATAAACTTAATATATTAATTTGCTCATATAAAGCATTATTAAATTTTCTCTTCATATTTACCGCTTCTACTATATCGTAGTCGATAATTTCATTATTTTTGATACCAACAGCCCTTTGAGATTTACCCTCAATTAACAAATCAACTGCACGGATAGCAAATTTTGCAGCAAGTTGTCTGTCCATCATTGTTGGTGAACCGCCTCGTTGAATATGTCCCAATGTGGTACATCTAATAGAAAGCTTAGGATTAATACCTTTTAACATAATCTTAAGTTCTTCAGCGTGACACACACCTTCTGCCAAAATGATAATGTCAGAATTTTTACCTTTTGCAGCATTTTCTGTTAGTTTTTTAGAAATATCAAGAATATTCAACTCAACTTCTGGAACGATAACATTTTCAGCACCGCCACACAATGCAGTATACATTGCAATGTCACCACACTTTCTACCCATAACCTCAACAATACTAATTCTATCGTGAGATGTCATTGTATCACGCAAATTGTTAATTGCACTTAAACAAGTATTAACTGCAGTATCAAAACCTAATGTATAATCGGTATATTGTAAATCATTATCAATAGTACCTGGAATACCAACAGTATTAATGCCAAAGTTTGTTGTTAAATCTTTAGCACCCATCAAACTACCATTACCACCAATTACTACTAAAGCATCAATGCCGTGTTTTTTTAGAGTGGCAACTGCCTTTTCTTGTCCCTCAATTTTTTCAAATTCTGGACATCTAGCAGTTCTTAAAATAGTACCACCTCTTTGAATGATATCTGATACAGACCTTGATGTCATTTCCTTAACTTGGTCATCAATCAAACCGCTGTAACCTCTTTCAACACCATACACTTTTAGACCTTTTGCTAAAGCATATCTTGTAGTAGCTCTTATACAAGCATTCATACCAGGTGCATCGCCACCACTTGTTAAAATAGCAATTTTTTTCATATATACCTCATAAATAAATGTAAAATCAAAATTATTAAATGCAAATAACCAACTAGATTCGTCTACAAAATATATTTAAGCCTACTTTGTGACAAATATTAATTTAAAAACTATATGCAATTAATTTATTTTTTCATTCTCATATTACTAGAAAAATGAAAACAAAATTCAATTCACTAAATTAGTTTTAAAATTTCTCTATTTGTTAATAAGTAAATCGCTTAAACAGCGTAGTATTAAGTAGTAAATTAGCTAAAGATTAATTATTAAAAATTTTAGCTAAAAACTAATTTTTATAGTAATTTATTTTTTGCAAATGTAAAACTTAATATTATTAATGCGAATAAAACAATTAAATTTCCTTAACTTTTTTTTCGCTTTCAATAACACCGAACTTAGTGTAAACTTTTGCATTACCTTTAATTTTTATCAAAGACGTTTTGTCTGTAAATTGCATAATCAAAACTTCTCCGCAATCAAGTGACTCTGTGTGGTGTGGGCGTGTATCTGAACCTCTAGTCATACCAATTACTTGCACTCCACTAGCCTCTGCTTTTACAGCAATATATTCATTTTGATTATTGTCGTTAGTTATTTCCATACTTACCTCACTACAATTTACACATAAATACTAATATATTTTTTAATTTTTGTCAAGATAATTTTAATTTTTTATATCATATTTGTTAAAATATCTTTATTTACTCAATTAATTTTAATCATAGCTGCAACAATTTAATCAAATGCTATAATGATAATAAAAGCTATTAGCTATTTTTGTATTGCTGTTAAAATTACACTTACAAAATTTAGCACTATTTTCAATTTCAAAATAAATTGCTAATTTATTAAACTCAAGTTAAAAATTTTTGCAATAATTGTTATAAATTTATTTAAACAAATAATGTAAATTTACTATTTTTGTTAAACAAACTAAAATGGCAAAATCTTGACTTTTCGCTTGCAATTCCTCTTTATAATTTTCTATAGTTATTCCGCCTATAGCAATAACTGGCAAATTCTGCAAAGTGTTGAACAATATCAGTAGCAAAATATGCAAACAAAATTCAAGTTGTTTAAAGAAAATTTATTTGCAATATACATTTTATAGGATAAAATTAACCTAGTTTTATAAATCTTAGAGAATTTTATTTTTTACATTGATAAAGAATTATTATACTAACATCTCAAACTTTGCTTATTAAACAACTTTTATACAAGTTTATAGTTTTCCTCACCTACAATACCCTCAAGCTCACTATACAAAGCATTAGTATCTTGAACTCTAACGCCACTATTCAAAGCTTGACCTTTATATTTAAGTATTGCTGGAATCATACCTGGATAAGCCTTTAAAACGCTTAAAACGCTATTTAGAGTGCTTTCCGTATTATCCGCAATATTAACATACAATTTAGATTTTGTAGATTTCTTTTCTGGTTGGGGTGCATTTTCCTCGTTTAGCAACCATTCTTTAACACCTTTTGCTACAATTTGTGACCTACCAGACACTTGCAACTCGCCCTCAACTTTTATAATTTTATCTTTGACAAGAATATGTCTATACTTATCAAAGGAAGATGGGAAAAATACAACATCAATTGAACTATGCAAGTCTTCTAGTCTTACCATAGCCATAGATTTATTTGACTTGGTAACTCTTATCCTTACATCAGTTATCATACCACCTAAGCTGACATATTGCTTATCATAATCTTTAATCAAAGATAACAAGTCAGTATCCTCAGCCTCGTCTTCCATATCATCTGAACTTTCTTTTTCAGCATCCAAAATTGGTTTAATATCGTGCAAGGTAAAACTTTCATTCGCATATTTACCTCTATATTCGTCAAGAGGGTGTCCAGACAAATAAATATTCAACATATCTTTCTCATTTGATAAAATATCATTTTTTGGATACTCGTTAATCTTAACCATTTTATACAAAGGAGCTTGTTGGTCGCTAAATAAATCGTCAAACAAAGTCATTTGTCCAGTACTTGTTATAGCTTTATCGTGATTGCTCAAGTTGATTATTGGCTCATAATTTACAATCATAGTTGCTCTTGTCTCACCAAAGCAATCTAAAGCACCAGCTTTAATTAATGACTCAAGCATACGTTTGTTAAGTGCAGTTTTATCCGCTCTTTTTATTAAGTCCTCTAAATTTGTAAATTTACCATTCTTTTCACGCTCTGCAACAATGCTTGAAATCGCACTTTCGCCAACGTTTTTAATACCCATTAAGCCATATCTTAAACCGCCATTTTCGCATTTAAAATACACATCAGATACGTTAATATCTGGCGGATAAATTGTTACACCACTACCACGCAAATATTCCACATACTTGGCAATTTCGTCTTGGTTTGTAATTCTGTTATTAATTACCGCAGCAATAAATTGAACAGGATAATATCTCTTTAAATAAGCAGTTTCATACGCACATACAGCATAGGCCGCAGCGTGAGATTTGTTAAAAGCATAAGAAGCAAAACTCATCATATTGTCAAATATGGCATTTGCAACTTTCTCATCAACACCACGTTTAATACAACCATCAACCGCTTTTTGTGCTGGCTCAACCAAATCGCCTTTATCATTGTACACAGCTTCTTTTGCTGGTGCACCATTTATAAAGTAATCTCTTTCTTTTGCTAAAACATCGGCTTTTTTCTTTGCCATTGCACGGCGAACTAAATCCGCTCTACCATAAGTATAACCAGCCAAAACTTGTACAACTTGCATAACTTGCTCTTGATACACAAGGCAACCATATGTCATATTTAAAATTGGCTCAAGCAATGGATGCATATAGCTAATTTTTTGTGGATTATTTTTACTATCAATATAAGTTGGTATACTATCCATTGGACCTGGTCTATATAATGAAATGCCCGCTATTATATCCTCGAGTGATTTTGGTAAAAGTTGTTTCATAAACTTTTTCATACCAGGTGACTCTAGTTGAAACACTGCGTCTGTTTCACCAGAACCTAAAAGTTCGTATACATTAGGGTCATCATAACCTAATTTTTCAAAATCAACATCATTACCCGTTGTTTCCATTATATATTGCTTTGCTTTTTTGATATCTGTCAAAGTCCTTAAGCCCAAAAAGTCCATTTTAAGCATTCCAACTTCCTCAACCTCTTCCTTTTGAAATTGAGTTGTAACATCGTCACCACTTTTTTGCAAAGGTACAAAGTCGGATATAACCTCTTTACAAATAACCACCCCCGCTGCGTGCTTTGAACACTGACGAGGCATACCCTCAAGTTGCATAGCAATATCTAGCACCTTACGCATTTGAGGATTGTTATTGTAAGCATCAAGAACCTCTGGTATAATCTCATCTTGTGATTTACCAAGTCCCAACAAGTTTTCAAGTTTAATTTTGCCACCTGGAATTAATTTCGTTAAAGCATTTACCTCTGCAAGCGGAATATTATACACACGTGCAACGTCTTTAATAGCATTTTTAGTAGCCATAGTACCAAGTGCTAAAATCTGACAAACTTTCTCTGCACCATATTTTTCAATAACATAATCAATAACTTGTCCACGACCATCAACGCAAAAGTCAATATCAAAATCGGGGTTTGATACACGTTCAGGGTTCAAAAATCTTTCAAACAGCAAATTGTATTTTAATGGGTTAACGTTTGTAATACCAACCGCATAAGCAATAATACTACCTACACCACTACCACGTCCCGCACCAACTGGGATATTGTGATTTCTTGCATAGAAAATAAAGTCCCACACAATCAAATAATACTCTGCAAAGCCCATTTTGATAATTATATCAAGCTCATATTCAGCTCTTTCTTTTATCTCGTCAGTAATTTCACCATATCTCCTTACTAAGCCCTCATAAGCTAAGGAACGCAAAAATTCTGCTGGAGTTTGTCCGTTTTCTGGCGTATAAGGTGGCATTAAATCTTTCTTTTCAATTCTAACGTGGCATTTTTCTGCAATTTCAAAAGGTGTTTCTAATGCTTCTGGACACCAACTGAACAACTCAAACATTTCCTCATAAGTTTTTAAATAAAACTCGTCAGAGGAAAATTTCATTCTTTTTGGGTCGTCAATAGTCTTTCTTGTCTGCACGCAAAGTAATACATCGTGTGCTTCAGCATCTTTCTTTTCCAAATAGTGAGCATCATTTGTTGCAACAACTTTAACGCCAATTTCCCTTGCAATTTTAACAAGTAACGGATTACACATTTTTTCCTCTGGTATTCCGTGGTCTTGTATCTCAATATAAAAATCGTCTTTGCCAAATATATCACGCATTATTATGGCATATTCTTTGGCTTTTTCGTAATTCCCTTCAATTAGATATTGCGGAATTCTACCACCAATACAAGCACTGGTAGCAATCAAACCTTTACTATGCTCTTTTAAAAAGTTCAAGTCAATACGTGGTTTATAGTAAAAACCCTCTGTGTATGCCAAAGAATCTAATTTTACTAAATTTTTATATCCCTCATTATCTTTTGCAAGTAATAATAAGTGGAACATTTCCTTATTTGACTTATCGTGCATATCGTCACATATATACAATTCGCAACCTATAATAGGCTCAATACCCGCTTGCAAACAAGCTTTTTGGAATGTGAAAACGCCAAACATTGAGCCGTGGTCTGTGATAGCACAAGCTGGCATATTTTTTGCGACACAAGCCTCAATTAATGGGTGTTTTTTGCCGTTAGTTATACGACAAGCACCATCTAGCAAGCTCATTTCTGTATGTACGTGTAAATGTATAAAAGGTTTTCCCATAATACTCCTAATTTATCTGTTGTAATTTTTAATTTGTAACTTTTATCAAGTTATTTTAATAACTAACATAAATTATTTTTATAAAGTTATTTTAACTAATTTGTTAATATTCTATTAAAATATCTAGCAACTACTAATATGGCATTTGAACTCCAAAATTGTGCAATATTAAAAGATAACACATTTTAAGTGTAATATTTACATTTCAATTTTTAGTAAATATAAACATTTCTATTTAAACAAAAGTATAAAAAATATTTACTAAATTATAAGTATTGAATTAAGAACAAATTTTACCAGGTGGTTTCAGCTAAAGACATTAATATTATAACTAAATTATTGCTATCTAAATAAAATAATTTATACCTAATAAAACAATTTTAGCTTTATTAATGTAATCAAAAATTATATATTTTTAGCTAATTTTATTTAAATTACTTTATTCGTTTAATGAATTAGCAATTTCCATAATTTTTCTAAATCTATGGTTAATACCACTTTTTGATATTCCACCACCAACTAGTTCCGCAATTTGGTCTAATGTCAAGTCGGGATTTTCAAGTCTTATTTTTGCAAGTTCTCTCAACTTATCACTCAACTTGTCCAGTCCAATTTTTTCATCAATCTTCTTTATAGCCAGATATTGTTTTTGACCAGCCATAACAGACTTATCAATATTTGCAATAACGCAATTCCTTTCACGATTAGTTTTGTTTCGTACTGACCTACTAACAATTATATTATTAAGTTCAATAACAGCATTACTACCACCAAAAAACGCCATAAAATCACATATCATTTCGCTCTCACGCAAATACAAGTAAAAGCTGTCATTTCTCTCTACTTTTTTTAGTAATATATCATATTGTGCAAAATATTCCATTACTTCATAAGCAATATTTTCACTATTAAATTTCATTTCTAATGAGTAACTTCCCTCATAAACATCACTATCTGTTTTTGAAGGAACTGGAACTGTTATATTTGCACTACTAACAGCAATGCCAAGCATAAATGCTTTAAGTTCCATATCGTCAAAGTTATTATCATATATGCTATCTAAAAAGCTAACCGCACTATCGCCCTCATACTGAATCAAGCCAGTATCTTTAGCAACAATTTGAGTAATTTGTTGTGGCAATTCTAAAGTGTAAATAGTCTTTTTCAAATTCCCGTCATTATAAACTTTAATATTCAACTCTGTATCATACAAATTTTTTATTTCGTCAGCCAATCTTAATATTAGCTCATATAGCTCACATTCAACTTGAATATTCAAAACTTTTTTTGAGATATGCAAACTGCCACTTTGTCTTAATACAGCCGATAAAAAGGCAATTTTTTGATTTTTACTATTCAAACTATTATTTAAAATCTCTTTTTTAAAATCTGTGCTAAAACTCATTTTTACCTACTTTTGAATTTAAAATCACAAAATTCACTATTTATAATTCGCTTAGGGTCAACATTGTATTTGTCAATAATTGCAAGTGCTTTATCAATATTTCCAATACTTTCTGGCTTGTGTGCATCACTATTTAAAGTCAGCATAGCATTAGAACTAAACAAAGCCTCATAATCTTGTTCAGTGCAATCGCTATGTCGTGAAGATACTTCTATTGCCACTCCATAATCGGAACAAGCTTTTGCAACCTCTTTTATATCAACTTTCAAATGATAGTTAATGTGTGAGATAATGTCAATAGGCTTAGACTTAATCAAATTGACATATGCCTTAGTATTTTTTGCAATCTGTTCTTTTGTCGGTTGATAAATTAATTTTGAGTAGCTGTTGTAAAAAATATCAAAATAATCGCTCACCCTATCCGCCCATACTGGCTTATGGAACCCACACAAAACAATGTCAAAATTACGCTCAAATCCACTCGTAATATCATATCCACCACCAATTCCAGTAATATTTGATTCAACACCAAAAAGTAGCTGAAAATCGGGGTATTTTTGTCTAATTTGTTCAATTTCCTCTTTTTGTTGTAGCAATTTTTTCTCGCTCACACCAAAAATAAAATGCTTGCTTCCGTGGTCAGTTATTGCAATAGTTTTAAGCCCTCTTTTAATAGCTTGTACAACATTATCCTCAATACTACCTTTGCCGTGACTATAGGTAGTATGAGTATGATAATCTGCAATAATTTTGTATTTATCATATAAATTTTCCAAAGTATCTAACCTCTCTATCCAAATTGATATTGTATTTTTCCAAAACTTTATCGTGACATAAATTAACTAAATTTGCATAATCACTACTTGTAGCATTGCCACAATTAATTATAAAATTTGCGTGCTTTTGCGATACCATTGCTCCACCAATAGATACGCCCTTTAGTCCACAATTTTCAATATAATACCCAGCACTTGTGTCATTATATTTCTTAAATACAGACCCTAAAGATATATCACTTGGCTGACTTTGCTTGCGTTTCGCTTTAAAAGTCTTAATATTGTTTGATATTAACAAGCTATTACTCTCTTTAAGCTTAAATGTAGCGGAAAGTATAATCATTTTATTTTGCATAAAATTGCTTCTACGATAACCAAAGCCACATTCGTCACAAGTAAGTTGCTTTATCTCGCCATTGTCATAAACTTTTACGCTGTGCAAAACATCGCTAATATTATAACCAAATGCACCACAGTTCATATACACAGCACCGCCTATAGTTGACGGAATGCCACATAAACCATCCAAACCACTAAGCCCATACTCTTTTGCGACATTGCAAACTTTAGGCAACATTTCGCCCGCCATAGCAGTAATAAAGCAATCTTTTACCTCAATGCCCTTAACTCCAGTAGTTAAAATCACATCATTACTAATACCACTATCAGATATTAAACTATTTGTAGTACTGCCTAAAACAATGGCGTCCTCAGTGTTTTGTAAACAAATAATTAAACATTCAATGCTGTTAGGCTTGATTAATCTATCAATTTTACCACCACTTTTAAAGTGACAAAATTCTCTTGCCAATTTATTATAACATATTGTTGCCCCACTTGCAATAATTAAATCATAATTTTTCATAAACCACCTCATTTTAATATATTTTTGTTTAAAATGAGTTATGCGAAGTAGTGACAAAATTATATGCAACAAATAAAAAACAAAAAAACCGCAAAAATTCATTTGCGGTCAAATTTGCTTTGTAACATTTAGATTGGTAATTGTTACCAAAACCTATCAAAAATCGATACTATTTTATAAATTCGTTGTAAATGCTTTCAATTGTTTTTTCGTAATCTTGAGTATTTACACCTACAATTATATTCATTTCTGAACTACCTTGGTCAATCATTCTAATATTAATATTTTGTTTTGCCAAAGCATTGAATATTCTGCAAGCAGTGCCTGGTTTAAATGACATATCGTGTCCAACAGTTGCAATCAAGCTAAAACCTTTTAGTAATTCAATATGGTCTGGATTGATAGTTTTCTTCAATCTGTCAATAATTACCTCTTCTTTTCCTGCAATCTCGCTATCGCTAACAACAATACTCAAAGTATCAATACCACTTGGCATATGCTCAAATGAAACACCATAATATTCAAAGACACTTAGTACTCTTCTTGCAAAACCAAGTTCGCTATTCATCATTGATTTCTCAATAAATACAATGCTGTAACCTTTTTTACCAGCAATACCAGTAATAATATTTTGATTTGTACTTTTACGATTAGCAACAATCATTGTACCTGGATGTGTTGGCTCAAAAGTATTACGGATATTTATTGGAATATTGTTGTATCTTACTGGGAAAATTGACTCTGGGTGAAGAACATTTGCTCCCATATATGCAAGCTCACGTAGTTCACGATAAGATAATTCTGCAATGTGAGCAGGATTTTTAACTATCCTTGGGTCACAAATCATAAAGCCATTAACATCTGTCCAGTTTTCATAAACAACCGCATTTGCTGCTCTTGCAATGATTGCACCAGTTATATCAGAACCACCTCTTGAAAAAGTTTTAATATTTCCATTTACGTCTGAACCATAAAAACCTGGAATAACTGCTCTTTCAATATCTTTTAACTTTTGGCGAGTTAACTCATTTGTTGTTTCCGCATCAAAATCACCATTGCTGTTAAATTTGATTAAGTCTTTTGGGTCAATAAATGGCACATTCAATCTTTTTGCCATTATGATACCGCCAAGATATTCACCACGAGATGCAGCATAATCGCTTGAACGATATTTGATAATGCCCTCATAAACTTCATCTAAGTATTTGTTAATATCTATGTCAAGTTTTAAATCATTAACAATCTCAACATATCTTTCACGAATTTGGTCAAATGTATCTTTACATTCACCATTTAGTTCAACTTCGTGATAGCAAGCATATAGCATATCTGTTATTTTTCTGTCATTGCTATTTCTTTTGCCTGGTGCAGAAACTATTACATAGCGTCTTTCCTTATCACTTTGGATAATGCTAGCGATATTGTTAATATTATCGCTATTTGCCATTGAAGTACCACCAAATTTACAAACTTTAGTATTCATAATATATCTCCAAAATTATAATTAAATTTATAAAATTTCCGCAATTACTTCGGATAATTATTTTAGGTTATTAATGTAAATATTACAGCATTTTTTAATCTTGCTGTAATAATTCAAAGTAATAAACAAAATTTAAATACAAGAAGTAAATTTTATCAAGCATTAGAATTTTATATTATGTAAAAATACACTTGCTTATAAATACTTCAAGTTTGAATTATCGTATGCCCTCACAAAATGTATAAATACACTTTTTTAATTGCCTTCGATAATGCAAATTATGCCAAATATTGATTGCGTTTTTGTTTATGTCGCAAATAATTGTACCAATTTAATAAAAAGTTGTCAAGAAAATAACACTAGTTTATTGCAGAATAGCAATATTTTTTACAAAATAGCCAATTTTAATGCAAAAAAACAGATTTTTCACAAAAAATTAATAAAAAAATATTTACAAAAAATAATCAAGACATTTAATTTAGCCTACTTAAAAATATGCAACTAAAAAACTTATAAAACAATAAATAACAATTTAAACTCAAATTAAAATTTTAATACAATTTTAAATTTGCTTATAATTTTATTTAGTGTACTTTGTCAAATTATTAATTATTTGTAATCATTTGCCTATAAACCTAATTGCATATAAAAAGTTATATATCCTAAGGTTAGCCAAGTTCCTTGTCTACAAGTTGTAAAATATACTCTTTAACTTTGCTTGTGAATAGTATCAAAGCACTCCACTAATAGTTTTTTTTGCATAGGAAAATTATTTTTAGCAATAGTTATATGTGTAAGCAATTTGTCATTACAAATTTTTATTTCTTTTGCATTGTTAAAAATTTTAATATTAAGCTTTTCAAGCATATGCAAAATATGCTATCTTTACCAAGATAAATGCAAAAATTTAACTTTAATACTTTAACAAAAATAATGTCAGTTACTAAATTGATAGTTAAAGCTTTATTTTCTTTCCCTCAAGATAATATCTTTTATCCTCTGCATTACCCATTGAAAAAGACTTTCTTGGTAATGCACCACGTCTAAAGCAATAATCAAACAAGCCGTCTTTACTAATTGTCGGCATAAATATTCCAACAGCATTATGTCTTTTAGCAAGTTCAATCAAACTATTATCTCCGTGAATATAATCCTCTACAATATTTTGATGTTTTGTTTTATAGTCATCAATAAAATCTTGAATGTCTTTTATTGCATCGCTTGGGTTTGATGGCACATTAACTAAATAAGTTTCACCATTAAAAATTGTCTTAATTTGACTATTTCCGCTCATTTCTTTACAAAAACTTTTTATAAAGTCATTATCTGCCCCTATTAATAGTCTATGTATTGGCTCAAATTCTAGTGAATCATCATAAATATTTACAAGTTCAACTAATGAATATCTTGCTGGGTGATTAATTCTCTCTTCTTCTGTTAAATTTTGTTTTATTAAATTCCAACATTCCTTTGCTGTAGCTAAAGAGTGATTACCATCACCAACTATAAAAGCAATATTGCCATCTTGATTATATTTTTGTTTTATTAAGTTGCTGTCAGTAAGTCCATTCAATTTTTCAACTAGTTTATCACTATCTGCTACTTTATAACCTTTTAAGTGTCCACCATTCATATTTAATTCAAAATCATAAACAACTTCCAAATCATCACGTTGCTCATATAGATTTTGAATAAACTCACCATTTTTATCGTCAACAAGCATCATAATGTGAGGCAACTCAATAGGTGCATTTTTTCTAATTTCAATTCTTGCTGGCAATCTTGATGTAACAGTTTTTTCTGTTGCTTTTATGTACGCATAGTTTTTATCGCTATACTCATAGCTTTCCAAGTCGATTTCAACCATTAAACCAAGTCGTACCTTGCCATTATTCAAAGTACGCTCAACTAAAATTACAGATTGTAACTCTTTAAAAATTCTACTATCAATATAATTTTGCATAGAGTCATTAATTTTTTTAATAGCACTATCTGTATCGTTATTTAAATAAACCTCTGGCAAAATCAAATTTAATACAGATGGGCTGTCACCCACTTTGTCAGCAAGTTCAGCCCAATATTCTGGCTCACTAGAGAATTGGTCACACGCTATGCAAGCCCATTTATTATAATCAATTTCGCCAATCGGCAATAATACTTTAGGAACTCTAACTAAATTCATATTACCTCTTTTTATTTTTTAGTCTATTGTATTTAATACCAAAAGCTTTTTCTATTTCGTCAGATAATTTTTCTGGTGTCATATAACGTTTAATTTCGCCGTGTCTTACTGTGCTTATAATACCAGTTTCCTCACTAACAACAATAGCTAAAACATCACTTTCTTCTGTAATACCAATTGCAGCTCTATGTCTTGTTCCTAATTCCTTGGAAATATCCTCTCTTTGAGAAAGAGGCAAGAAACAACCTGCTGCTAAAATAACATTTTCTTTAACAATTATCGCACCATCGTGCAAAGGAGCTTTTGTATTAAAAATACATTGCAACAAACCATCTGAAATCTTTGCATTAAGAGCTGTACCAGTTTCAAGCAAATGTGAAGGTACAACGCTAGGTGTAATAACAATAAGTGCACCAGTATCATTTTTACTCAAACTTTGACAACCTTTAACAATTTCATCAACAGCTTGTCTTAAATCGTCCTCACTATTACCATAGTCGTATGAGTCTTTACTATCGTGCCACCTTGCAAATCTAGTAATGCTGGATTTAATATCTTGTTGGTAAGTGATAATTATGCAGAAGATAAGAATTATGCCGCCCCACCTTAGTATTTCGCTAGTTATAAATAACAAACTCGCATCAGTTAAAGCTGTCGCAATAGAAATACCAATATATGTGCAAACATATACTGCTACAAATAACGCCATTTTCAAATTGTTACGGCGTTTAAAAAACCAAAGAACTGCTACTGCTGCCAATATGATAACAACTAAATCGATAATAGCGAAATAATTTAGCTTGTTAAGATAATTCTTAAAAACCTCCATATACACTCTCCTCAACATTACTATAATTATTATAAAATATATTTAATAAAAAGTAAAGCAAATTAAATAAAAATAATAAAAATTTTAAAAATAAATAAAATAAAGCAATTTTTAGCCGTAAAATTACTAAATTTTATTTGTAAAAAATAATATTTGTCTTAATTTACCAAAAAAAACTCTAAAATGCTTTTTATTTAACATAGCTATAAACGAAAATTGGCACATATGTTTTAATTAAAGGTTAACTCTTAAATCTCGTACTAATTGTTAAAAAAAACACTAATTTTTTGTACTATTTTTAGTAAATACAAAAATTGCTAATTGGTCAAATTTTACGATTAATATTTCCCTATCTTTGCAATTAATTTTCAAAAAATTAAAAGCCTTTTCAAATGCTATTTTTTTGTATGCAAGTTCATATAAAAAACACTGCATAATAATTATAGTTGTATTTTTTACACATAAAATTTGATGTAATATCACATTAATTTTGTTTATTTTAATTATCAAAAAAATAGAGAATATTTTTTATAAAAAACTCATTTTTTTTACTCAATTTTTGTCTAAAATTGTAGTAATAGTACACATTTTATGTAAAAATAAAAATTAAATACTAGTAATGAATTCGAGATTGATTATCAATATTATTAAAATGTGTTTACAAATTTTGACAAAATTCATATAAAAATACGAAAATAAGTTATTAAAAAACACTTATTTTCGTCAAAAATCGCAAATTTTATTACTAATTAAAGAAGTTATCTTTAACTTTATCACCTACATAGTGCTACTTATTGATAATAATTTAAACACAAAATAGCTTGTATAAACAAAAGATTGATTTTCAATTTTAAATATTTTAGCAAACCAAAACTTACTTATAAAAATTATTTTCTTTCATTTAGATAGCTTTCCATTTCTGCAAACCAAGACTCTAAATCTTTAAATTCTTTATAAACAACTGAAAATCTAACATATGCAACATCATCAATTTCTTTTAGTCCCGCCATAACCATATTTCCTATTTCGTGGCTAGTAATCTCTTGTTGTAAAGAGTTAGTAACTTTTTTCTCAATACTTTCTACTAGTTTATCTATTTCAGTTATTGCTACAGGCCTTTTTTCACAAGCTTTTAAGATTCCAGTTTTTATTTTGTTTATATCAAATGGTTCTCTAATACCATTTTTTTTGACAATATATATTGGTAATGTTTCAATAGTTTCATAAGTTGTAAACCTTTTACTGCAAGACACACATTCACGTCTACGTCTTATACTTGTACCATCTTCACTTAATCTGCTATCAATTACTTTATCTTCTAAGCAACCGCAATTAGGACATTTCATAATCTTTCTCCTATAATAATATCGCGTATTATTTTACACGCATTATTATATCAAAAATTTTAAAGTTTGTAAATTCTTTTTAACAAAATTATAAATTTGCCCTTAAAAATTAAAAGCAAATTTATAATTAACCAGTTATTTTTGCAAAATTATTTTAAAAATTACAAAAATAATGAATTTAAAATAAATTGTAATTATTTCGCCTCGTCAGTATCTGCAAACTTATTACTAGTAAGTTGTGCCAAAATTGTATCCTCACCTATTTTAGTAATACATTTCCAAGGTATAAATAAACTTTCACCCGATGCAACTACTCGCAATGACCTTCTTTCCCCAGGTACTACTAAACCAATAACCTCACCAGTACAACTGATAACCATATCAATTATTCTACCTAATTTTTTACCGTCAATTGTATTGACAACTTCTTTTTCACGAAGCTCACAAAAAGTTAAATCATTCATCATACTATAGTAAATGTTTTAACAGATAAAAATATGCATATTTTTTATACTTTGTTAAAAATCTTCTTGATTATGCGAAAACAACTTTAGAATATATAAACAACAAATACTTGTTTGGCATACTCCCAAATATTTCACACAATGAAAAAACGTCACTAATTTTTAAAGCACAAAATACACATTCATACTGCTGAGCTTACTTAATGCAAAACAATTTACTTATAATTTTTAATGAATACCGCTTTCATTACATCATAGCTTTCATTTTTTTAAGTGCCAATTTTTCCAGTCTTGAAACTTGTGCTTGAGACACTCCCAATTTTTCAGCAATTTGCATTTGAGTTTTTTCAAGATAAAATCTTGCTTTTAAAATTGCTTTTTCTTTATCTGACAAAGACATAAAACTTTGCTTTAACAACATTCGCTCATTCCATAAATCTTCATTTTCATTTTTATCATAAAGTTGTTCAAATAACGATAAAGAATCCTCTTCGTCAGAAAAAACATTCTCATAAATACTTACTGGTTCACTAACGGCATTTAAAGCACAAGCAACCTCTCTTTCATTGTATCCAGTTAATTCTGCTATCTCAAAAAGTGTTGCATTTTTTTGCTGAGAAGTTTCAATTTTTTCTCTCGCTTGCAGTGCTTTAAAAGCTATATCTCTAGCACTTCTTGGAACCTTGATACTGGAGCTATCTTTTAAAAATCTTTTTATCTCACCTATTATCATTGGGACTGCATAAGTGGAAAATTTAACATTGTATTTTAAGTCAAAATTGTTAATCGCTTTTAGCAAACCAATAACACCAACTTGAAATAAATCGTCACTATTATGCTTGCCATCGAACCTTTGTAATAGAGACAAAACCAATCTTAAATTTGCCATTATAAATTTATTCTTTGCATCTTCATCTTTATCATTTTTTATCTTGATTAAAAGTTCCTCCGCTTCTTTATTTGTAATTTTTGGAAGCTTTGTTGTATCCAAACCACACACTAAAACTTTGTGCATAATATCCTCCTTAGCATACAAATATCAAAAAATATTTGGCTTATAATATTATGTCAAAATTTACTAATTTTATACAAAAAGCATAAAAAAATGGTATTTAACACAATAAAGATACCATTTTTGAATGATTTTTTCAATTTTAACGCAATTAATATCGATTTTTTAATGGTGTGGCAAATCTTCAAAAAATCGGTACTACACCATTTTTGCAATCTCTTTTTTAAGCTTACTTAAAACTTTTTTTTCAAGTCTTGAAATGTAAGATTGTGATATTCCCATAATGTCAGCTATCTCTTTTTGGGTCTTTTTTTCTATTCCTAAAATACCAAATCTCATCTTAATTATTTGTCTTTCACGCTCTGGCAATTTGTTCGCACATTTTGCAAGGGCCTCTGTTTCTACACACTTCTCAGCATCATAAAAAACTTCGTCTGGGTCTGTTCCTAATATGTCTGATAGCAACAACATATTACCCTCCCAATCAACATTTAAAGGCTCGTCCAACGATATGTTATTTTTAACCTTATTGTTCTTTCTTAGGTACATTAAAATTTCATTTTCTATACATCTTGCAGCATATGTAGCAAGCTTAATTTTTTTGCTATTGTCATAAGAATTTATAGCTTTGATTAGTCCAATTGTACCAACCGAAATTAAGTCCTCTATATCAAGATTTGTGTTTTCAAATCTTTTTGCAATATAAACTACAAGTCGCAAATTATGCTCTATCAAAATATTTCTAGCATCCATATCACCAGACATCATTCGCTCAATTATTCTTGCCTCTTCATCCGCCTCAAGAGGTGCTGGCAATGCATCACCACTCCCAATATAATTTACTTCACCACAACTATCAAAGCCAAATAATCTTTTTATTAATTGTATAAATTTTTCAAACATATCTCACCTCAATAAACATCATTATGCAATAAAACTTTATATCCACCACCTAACTTATTAAACACACAATATACACTATCATATATGCGATTATCCACAACAACTTTTTCAAGTTTAAATACATCTTGATGTGTGCTACCACATATCGTATCTATATCCATACTTCCAACTGCTTTCTCCTCTCGCTTAAGCGATTCATCAATAACTATAACTGGATATATTCCTTTATAGTATAACGTATTTCCACTATCATAATAAGCTTGTTCCCTAATAATTTTTTTGTCCTTGTTAATTATAACTTTTTTCACATTACCCTCCGAAATATGTTTTTTTTGTATTATTTGCACTACCTTACGACTAAATGCTAATACAATAATAAACATACTACACATTAGTCCAATATTAATGTTTGACGGATTTGACATAGTTTCTCTAAATGCTTGAACCATATTCATTATTCCAGTTATAGCACCACCAAAAGCAAATGAATAAACTAAAAACATTGCAAACAACAATATCAATTTTTTAAATGATAATATTTTTGCAACAATCAAACACATAATAAAGGCGACAATAATTTTAATTATTATATCACCAGAAAATTCAATTAATGGTGCGAAAAGAGCATATACTGCCCCAATTGTTGCAGATAAAAATAACCGCCAAATTTTTATTTTTCTTTTTAATGTCAATAGACTTACATACAACATTAAACAGTCTATTGCAAAATTATTAAACAAAACACATTCAACATAAATTATCATAAACACATTATAATTAATAATATTGTTTGTTTAATTTCCTATTTGTCGAATAGTTTGCCGTTAATGTCGTTACCTTAAAATATATGCACAAGCTATCCATATCTTGCAGTAATTATAAATTTTTTAATAATATTATTTGCTCCCAGCAACTTTCATTACACTATTTAGTATTAATATTAAATGTTTATTTATCACAATGAATTTTAATGATAAATTTTTATAGTTTTTCCTATTATATATTATTCATATATATTATAATATTATAATATAATTAATGTATTAATTTTATTAATTACTATATATTTTAACATTAATAATTTTAACACATTAATATAGTTATAATTTTTTAATTAATCACAGAATTAAACCAATAAAAAGTTGATTAAAATAATATAAGTATGATTCGAAATAAAACAATAAATATTATTCGAAATAAAATTATATATATATAAATAAAATACCTTATAAATCATTTTAATACCGATTTTTGATAGATTTTTTAACATTTTTTCAAAATTAATACATATATTAAGGTAATTTTATTAAAGCAATTTGTATTTACAAATAAAATTTAATACCGATTTTTGAAGGGTTTTAAAAATTAACCACACGTTTTAACAAGTCTAAAATGTGTGATTAATACTATAATATGCAAAATTGAAAATTTTAGATTAAAATGCATTAATTGATTTTTATTAATCTTGACAATATATTTATTAGACTATTAAAAATTGATTTTAAATATTAATTAATTTACTAGTGCCAATTTAATTGTTATTACAAGTCACTACTAAGTTATACTCGCTATTGCAAAAAATTGTATTTTGTTAAAACTTTAAATAATGCAAGTGTATAATTTTATTTTATACTCAACTAAAATTATCTATAACAAAATATATTAATAATAAAAATACAAATGTTAATTTGTATTTTATTTTAAACTTGTAAAATTCAATTAATCTAAATAATAAAATTTTATTTATAAAATGTATACTAACATACTGCTCTACTCTTTTTCATTAGTTATAAAAATTTTGTTTTAAAGTTTTTATAAATTTAATATAAAATTTTTTAATTAAAAATATACAGCAATTATATTATTGAAAAAGCCATCATTGATATTTTTTACAAATGCGACTAGGAGCACATTTATTATATCAAGGAGGCTAATATTAAAATAATCTGTATAGTTTTAAGCTTTTTATCCACATCAGCATTGCTGGCGGTTATTTTGTTGCAAAAAAATACTGAGCAAGATTAACTTGCTCAGTAAAAAATTATTTATTAATAATTTCTTTAAGTTTAGCAGCTTTACCAGTTCTGCCACGTAAGTAATAAAGTTTAGCTCTTCTAACTTTACCAGTACGAACGATGTCAATGTGGTCAATCTTAGGTGAATGGAATGGGAAAGTTCTCTCAACACCAATACCGAATGAAAGACGGCGAACAGTAAAAGTTTCACGTACACTACCATTCTTACGAGAGATAACAACACCTTCAAAAGCTTGTAGTCTTTCTTTGTTACCCTCTTTGATTTTAAACCATACTTTTACAGTTTGACCAATTTTAATATTTGGCAAATCTGTACGTAGGTTTTCTTGCTCAATAACATCAATAATATTACTCATTTGACCTACCTCCTATTACGCAGTGTTCATATGCTTAGAGGAACACCCGAAGTCTTTAATATTTTAACATATAAATCTATACTTGGCAAGCATTTTATATATGTTTTTTACATTTTTTTTACTTTTTTATTCATTTTAACGCATAATTTATATAATTTTGTGCATTTTTCTTAAATATTAAAACTTTTTATTTAAAAAGCAATTTTCTAAACCATACTTTAATACAAAAATCTCAATTTATCCAAAAGGCGTCTTTTATATGCTCTATTTCCGTTCCACTAACAGCAATAAAATCAAATCTAGCATTGATTCCATATAATTTTTTTGATGCGATGTACATTTTTGCTGCGTAAATAATGTTATCTATTTTATCTTTTGTCATACTTTCCAATGGATTGCCAAAAGAAAAATTGTTTCTTGTTTTTACTTCAACAAATACTAACGTATCACCATCTTTTGCGATAATATCAAGCTCAGCTTTACGCATATATACATTTCTATCCAATATTTTATAACCTTTATCTAACAAATATTGCTCGGCTAAGCTTTCACCTTTATTACCAATGTTTTTTGTATTAATTCCAAACATAATTTACCTTAAATAAATTTTTTAATAAAGCTACGTCTATGTATTTTACAAGGTCCATATTCTTTAATAGCAGCAATGTGAGCAGCAGTTCCATAACCTTTATGTTTATCAAAAAAGTATTGCGGATATTCCTTTGAATAATAAACCATTAAATTATCCCTAAACACTTTTGCAATAATACTTGCAGCACCAATGCTATAACTTAAAAAATCACCTTTTACAATATTTACTACTGGAATATCAGTATCCAAAGTTAGTGCATCAACCAAAGCAACATCTGGTTTAACAGATAACCCTTCTAAAGCTTTTTTCATACATAATTTAGTTGCTTCTAAAATGTTAATTTCATCAATAATATTAGGCTCAATTTGAGTTATATTATAGCTTATAGCTTTTTCTTTTATTAGTTCACTAAGTACATTGCGTTTTTTCTCGCTAACTTTCTTGCTGTCATCTATCCCCTCAAGCAAATCATCAAGTGGCATAATAACTGCAGCACATACAACTGGTCCAGCTAAAGGACCTCTACCGACTTCATCAACACCTGCAATGTATTTTGCACCTTTAGCACAACACTCTAATTCATACTTTAATTTATCTTGTAAACTTAGTTTTTCCATACTCACCTTTAACATTTTATTACAATGTAATTTAAAATTTTTCTTTGGTACTTTTAATATAATATATTTTATACTTTCTTTATCAAAAATTAGTTAGTTAAATAATTATCTTAAGATAATGGCAATTTAAATTCTTTTAAAGCTAAAATAAATTTATTTTTTACGTAAACCTTAATTACAGCTATTTAATTCTGCTTTTTCAAGCATTATCAAACCTAATTTGCCTTTTCTAAAATCATCAATAATGGTTGCAGATAACCTTTCAATATCAATGACTCCACCTTTTAATAAAAAACCACGTTTTTTTGCAATAAACTCCAAACTATCGTGATTGCTTTCTGGCAATTCAGTAATTTTATATCTTGTCAAGAAATTCTGCAAATAATTTGTTCTACAAAAAGCTATTAATTCCTCCGCAAGCTCAACAATATTTAATATATCTTCATTTATACTACCAACAAAAGCCAAGTGCATTGCGTGCAGTTGATTTTCAAATGACGGCCATAAAGTTCCTGGTGTATCCAAAAGCTCAACACCTTTGGTTAACACAACCCATTGTTTGCCACGTGTAACCCCTGGTCTATCACCAGTTATAGTTCGTTTTGAGCCACAAAGACTATTTATTAAAGTAGATTTTCCGCTATTAGGTATACCAACAACCATTGCTCTAATACTTCTGTTAACACCCTTTTGCTTATATTTTTCTATCAAATTTTTATTTAATATTTTTAGTCCATCAATAACTTTAGAAGTATTGCCATTTGCACTATTACAAATTACCACTTGCATATTATTAGCTTTAAAACATTTAAGCCATTCAGTCAAATCTTCCTTAGCAACTAAATCAGCTTTATTTAATACATATAAAATTGGTTTTCCGCCAGCAAGTTGATTAAGTTTTGGATTGAATGAAGCTGCAATACATCTGCTATCAAGCACATATATTAAACAATCTACTAATTTTACATTTTCCTCCATCATTCTCAAGGCCTTTGTCATATGCCCAGGAAACCATTGAATAAGCATTATTTTTCCTCCAATAAATCTGGACGTCTTTCTTTTGTGATACGTAACTGCTCATTATAACGCCATTTGTCAACTTCTTGATGATTACCACTAAGTAAAACGTCTGGAACTAGCATACCTCTAAAATTTTGTGGTCTTGTATACTGAGGATACTCAAGCAAACCATTAGAAAAACTTTCCTCATTTGTAGATTCACTACTTCCAAGCACACCATCTATATATCTTGCAATCGCATCAATTGCAACCATACAAGCAAGTTCGCCACCAGTAAGAACATAGTCACCAATAGACAATTCCATATCAATTTCGCTATCAATTACTCTTTGGTCAACACCCTCATAATGTCCACATAAAAAAAGCAAATTTTCTTCTTTAGATAATTTTTCGACCAAACTTTGTGATAACGTTTCACCTTTAGGAGACAAGAATATCCTTTTGCACAATCTATCTGGGTCAACATTATCTATTGCATCACATATCGGTTGAGGTGTCATAACCATACCGCTACCACCACCAAAAGGATAGTCGTCACATTTTTTATGTTTATCTAAGCTAAAATCACGTATATCAGTAACATTCAATTTGAACTTTTCAGCTAAAATTGCCTTACCAATTACGCTCTCATTTAAACACTCAAACATTTTAGGGAATAATGTCAAAACCTCAATCTTCATAAACTATAATTTGCTCCAAAATTTCTTTATTTAATGTAATTATCTTATTTTCAACATCAACTTTTTGCAAAACTTTTTTCAAACAAGGAAACATAAAATTCTTACAATCATTTATGCCTTGCACAACATAAACATCAGCTGCACCATATTGCAAAATATCTGTTATATTTCCTAAAATTTTGCTATCAACCTCAATTTGACAACCAATAATATCTGAAACCAAATATCTTCCTTTTTCCAATTTTGGCATTTTTTCTCTGTCAAAAGAAACAGTTTTTCCACGTAATAATTCTGCTTGATTTCTATCGTCAACACCATCAAGTTTAAAAAATACGCCATTTACTAAACTTTTTACACTTATAACTTTATATAGCTTTTCATCCAAATATATGTCAGTAAGTCCACGTATAATCTTTTCATCAG
The DNA here is from genome assembly GCA_910584035.1 of uncultured Christensenella sp. Taxonomy (GTDB): domain Bacteria; phylum Bacillota; class Clostridia; order Christensenellales; family UBA3700; genus MGBC100798. The sequence continues at coordinate 29,048 of CAJTZR010000003.1, forward strand.
CAGAAGTTATTCCAACTTTTACTTCGCCTTTTATCCCTTGCGGTTTTATAATTTTTCCAATTACTATTCTATCCATTTTTATCAAAACCTTTCAAAAATCGATACTAAATTAAAAATAATCTCAATTTACCAATAGACCCCACTTTAATTCGTGGGGTCAAAGGATAATTATTTTTCATTAATTTCTACATTATAACGCTTGCCTTGTTTCATACCAGATGATTTAATTATTGCTCTTATAGCTTTTGCTACTCTACCTTGTTTGCCAATAATTCTACCAATTTCACTTTTGTCAGCATTAATATTGATAACAAAATTTTCTTCGTCAACAACAATATCAACCAAATCTGGATTATCAACAAGTCCATCAATAATTGTTCTTACTAATTCTTGCATAATTATTTAATAATTCCTTCTTTTTTAAGTAAATCTTTAACAGTGTCAGTACATTGTGCACCATTCTTAATCCACTTATCAGCAACCTCAGTGTCAATTTTTACTACTGCTGGCTCCTTAGTTGGGTCATAATAACCGATTGATTCGATATATTGACCATCTCTTGCCTTTCTGCTATCCATTGCTACAATACGATAGAATGGCTTACCTTTTTTACCCATTCTTGTTAATCTTAATTTAACTGCCATAGTTAATTCCTCCAAAAATTATATATATAATTAAAATTAATTATCAAATTATTTACTAATAAAAACACAATCATTTTTAGCTATTGTAATTTTATTAAAATGGCATTCTCATTCTGCCACGCATACCGCCACCTGTCATTCGTCTCATCATATCTTTAGTTTGTTCAAATTGTTTTAACAACGAATTAACATCTTGAATAGATGTTCCGCTACCATTTGCAATACGCTTACGCCTTGAACCTTTGATAATATGTGGCATTTCTCTTTCCTGCGGTGTCATTGAACGGATAATTGCTTTGATTTTATCAATCTGTTTTTCGTCAATATCTAAATCTTGACCTTTAAGCTTACCGCTAAGTCCAGGTATCATATTTAACATATCTTTCATACTACCCATTTGATTCATACGCTCAAATTGGTCAAGATAATCATTTAAATCAAAAGACTTATCTTTGATTTTCTTTTGCAATTTAATTGCATCTTCCTCAGTGATAGCATTTTTAGCTTTTTCAATAAGTGTAAGCACATCACCCATTCCCAAAATTCTTGATGCCATTCTATCTGGGTGAAAAGCTTCTAAATCAGTCATTTTCTCGCCAATACCGCAAAATTTAACTGGTTTGCCAGTAACAGCTTTAATTGAAAGTGCTGCACCACCTCGTGTATCGCCATCTAATTTTGTTAGTAATACACCAGTAATATCAAGTTGCTTATTAAATGTATCTGCTACATTTACTGCATCTTGACCAGTCATACTATCAACTGTGAGCAAGATTTCGTGAGGGTTATAAGCATTTTTAATTGAAAGCAACTCTTGCATTAATTCTTCATCAATATGCAATCTACCAGCTGTATCAATAATTACAACATCATTGCTATTTTTTTGAGCCTCAATAAAAGCTCCTTTTAAAATTTTAAGCGGTGCAATTTGACCTTGTTCATAAACTGGTACACCAACACTACCACCAACTACTTGCAATTGCTTAATTGCTGCTGGTCTGTAAATATCACAAGCAACCAACAACGGCTTTTTGCCTTGCTTTTTAAGCATTAATGCTAATTTTCCGCACATTGTAGTTTTACCAGCACCTTGTAAACCACACATCATAATAATTGTAGGTGGTTTATCACTTACTGCAAGCTTACTATGAGTTGACCCCATTAAAGCTATAAGTTCTTCATTAACAATATTAATAACTTGTTGAGCTGGTGATAAGCTACGCAAAATTTCTTCACCAACTGCTTTTTCACTAACCTTGTTAATAAATTCTTTTACAACTGTAAAGTTTACATCTGCTTCTAAAAGTGCGATACGAACTTCACGCATAGCACCTTTAACTTCAAGCTCTGTAAGTTTACCTTTATTTTTTAACTTTGAAAATATATGTCCAAGTCTATCACTTAAACTATTAAATGTCCCCATCATTATCCTCCACAATATCTTTTACACTACCAAGTAATTGCATTGCTAACATACTATCATTTGCTTTAACTGCGTTTTCAAGTTTTATTAAACTTGTTGATATATCGCTAAATTTTTGAACAAGTTTTAACTTTTGTTCATACATTTCAAGCAACTGCTCCGCACGTTTAATAGTATCACGAACCGCTTGTCGACTTATATCAAATTGTTCTGCAATTTCAAACAATGATATATCATAATCGTAATACAATTTTATCATTTCACTTTGGTGTTCCGTTAGCAGACAGCCGTAAAAATCATTGTACCTACTAATGTATAGTTTTTCAGATTTTGACACATCTGCCTCCTTGGTAATTATCTGTAAAGGACTTTACCTTTACACCGATTATATTACATTTAATAAATAAAGTCAAGCATTTGTATTTAATTTTTGAATAAAATTTTAAATTAACAAAATTAACAAATAAAACTAGTCTTATTTCAAATTGTTGTTCTCTTTTTAGATTTACCACAAATTAGCTATAATTATTAATTTAAAAATCGTAAATGTGATTAGAATTTATCATCAAATTTTATCACAAATAAAACCGAATCTTTATCTTTTTTATTCGCAAATTATTTACTACAAAATTTATTTGTTTTTAGCTAAAATCATATAAAACCCTACGAAAATCGGTATTAAATGACTTATTCTTTGTAATTTATCTGATATTTTTTTGCTTTGTATTTAGGCTTAGCCCTTGTCGTTGACATTGATAAATCCCTATCCGCATCAATAATTGTATCACTAATTAAATTTTGAATATCATTATTTAGTTTTTCTTTATCAATAGTTAAAGACAACTGATTTGAACCAAAATGTTTTGTTATTACTTTTACAAGCCAATTTTCAAGTTTGTCACTATATTTCCATAGACAAACGAACATAGCAACTACAGCAATTCCAAAAGCTACCCAAAGCAAAATACCCCACCACTCTGTAAGCGGTATTTTTGTCATTATATCAACCATTCCTGCTTGACCAATAATTGTTAATGGTCTTGTTACAATTTGCATTATGAAAAAAGTTGTATAAGACATAGTAGTAACGCCTGCAAATATGCACAATAAATCGTCTGGGAACACTGGCAATAAAAACATCATAAACAACATCAATTTATCTCTGCCCTTAAGCATTTTTTGATATTTGTTATATGCCTTTGGTCCTACCATCCAAATCAACAATTTAACACCAAAAACTCTCCCCAAAAAGAATGCAAACATTGAACCAGCCATCATTCCAACTAAACTACAAACAAAAACTAAAGGCAAGTTATTAAATGCAACAACACCCGCTGTAGTCGTTATAGCAGATGGAATAGGAATAAATGTAACTTGCAAAAATTGAATTAAAATATAAATCAATGGTCCCCAAATACCAGTTTTTTGCATCAAGTCAGAAATATTATCTGCATCTTTAAGCATACTCATTGCACCAGTTTTTAATAAACTAATATAAATAGCAAAACCAACCGCAGCAAAAAACAAAGCAATCAAAGTAGTTTTAAACAATGATTCTTTTCTTTTATAAACACTTACAACGCAAATTATAGTAACCAACACTGCTGCAATAATAAGCAATATTGGATAATAAACTGCCATTTCACCAAACAAAAATACTGATTCAACCAAAGTAGCTATACCAAAAAATACAGCTAAGAATGAAAATATCAATTTTGATTTATCGCTCATTTTTGCCCTCCTAAAATTTTATCAACCTCTGCCCTTGCAAGTTTGTCACATTCATTATTATATTTGTTATCACTATGCCCCTTAACCTTTATAAATTGCACATCGTGATAACAAACCAAGTTATCTAGTTGTTGCCACAACTCAACATTTTTAACAATTTTATTCTGCTTTTTCCAATCATTAGCTTTCCAATTTTCAAGCCAGCCCTCTAAAAAAGCATTTACGACATATGCAGAGTCAGAAAATAATTCTACTTTACATTTTTCTTTTAACATTGAAAGACCATTGATTACCGCAAGCAATTCCATTTGATTATTTGTAGTTGTTGCCTCTCCACCAGAGATACGCTTTTCCTTGCCGTTATACATTAGTATAGCACCCCAACCACCAGGACCAGGGTTGTAACTACACGCACCATCAGTGTAAATTTGAACTAATTTCACTTGCCTAACTCCTCTGACCTATTTCTGCATTTAATCATTGCACTATCAATTATATCATATAAATTATCTTTCTTAAAGCTATCAACGGCTTGAATTGTAGTACCACCTTTTGAGCAAACTGCTTGAATAAGCTGGCTAATAGGTGTACTTTCATTTTCTACCATACCTACACTGCCAGCAAATGTTTGTAACACACAAGTTTTAGCATCTTCATATGACATACCCATTTTGACGCCACTTTCAATCATTCCCTCAATAAACATATATACATATGCTGGACCACTACCACTAACAGCAGTAACTGCGTGGAATAATTCCTCTTCAAGATATATTGTTTTACCTATGCTATCAAAAATGCTTTTAACAAACTTTCTCTCGTTTTGAGGGATACTATCATTTTTACGGATAGCAGTCATTCCCAATTTAAGTTTACAAGGAGTATTTGGCATAACTCTAGTTACATTTGCATTAGCAAAATATTTTTTAATGCCATCATATGTAATCCCCGCCATAATGGATATAATGTGTTTAGCTTTACAAACTTTACCTAGTTCACTTGCAATTTCATTAAAAATTTGAGGTTTAACTGCAAGCAAAACATACTCACATTCATTTAAAACTTTTGAGTTATCTTTATATGTAACAACGCCATTAATACCTAAATCAGCAAAAGGGTCTGTTGCAATAATTTTATCAATATCAATCAGTTTGCTATCAACTATACCATTAGCAATAGCTTTTGCCATATTACCCGCACCAATAATGCCAAGTTTGTAATTGTATTCCATAACAACTCCTTAATTTAAAAAACTATCTTAATATTTTTTTGAATACATTTTTATGTTATTATTAGCATTTATAACTTAGTTAAAAATTTTCCATAAATACATAACAATAAAAATTCCATTATATATAGTTTAACCTTTTTTAAACCAAAAATCAACCTTTTACAAATAAAAAGTATACTTTAATTTTATTTATATATAAAAAGAAGCCAAAACATTACATTATAATATTTAAAAGTATACTTATATTAATTCAATTAATTTATAATAAAAATTCAACTAGTACATACTTAACTAGCTGAATTAAAATTTTAAATTTAATAATTATCTTTTTATAAAATGATAATTATTTTTCATAATATTCATCAAATAAATCATTAGGGGTACATTCTAATATCTCACATAGCAATTTTAAATTTTCAAATTTAATGCTTTGTGTTTTATTATTTATCATATTATTAAAATTTTGATAACTTAAGCCAAGTTGAATATAAAGCCAATACTTTGTTTTACCTTTTTCTTTAAGTATATCTAAAACTCTTAACTTCATAAAATACTCCTATATCTAATATTCACATTATATAATAAAAAAATACTTGACATATAGACTTTTACATTATATAATGTATACATAAGATAATTATAGGAGGATATACTAATGAAAAAATTTTTAATATTATTAGTAGTTGTAGTAACAATTATTTTAGCTTGTTTTAGCTTAACTGCTTGTAGGTCATTTGATGTAAAAAAAGAAGTGTTTGGAACTTGGGCAATTGTATATCGATTTGTTGATAGTGAAGGAAACAAAGTAAACTACTATACTGAAGGCGAATATTTAACATTTAACCATAAGTCCTTAACTTATTCAGTTGTAAAAGATGGACAAACTGAAATTAAATATGAAACATCTATCAAGTACAATTACGGCACATCTCAAGACAATCAAAAATTACAAGGCAGTACAGAACATTCTTTACGTTCATTAAATAGATATAAAAGCTATTGTTTTAGTCTTGGTAAATTTGATAATGAAAAAGAATTAGGTTTTGACTTTTATGGTGATAAATGTATGGTTATTGGAAAATATTCATTGGGTATTAAGTTTGCAGTATTAATTAGAGTTGACAATGTTGGTGACGAAGTTGAAAAACCCGATTATGATAAGATTAAAGGGGAATGGACACTAAGAAATGATGGTTCGACTTATACTTTAATATTACCATCTTTAAATTATCCAGAACATACTATGACTACATCCAATTACGGATATATTGAATTCATATCAGAATGGGAAGATTATAATGTCCCACAAGATAAAGCATTGTATAGTCGAAGACGGACAATTACTTTTTTTGCAACAGAAGACTATATTGTTCATATGATAGTTACGGAAAAAAAGGATAATAAATCTAGTCCAATTTATACTGATTTGTGTTATGATAGCTTTAGAATATACTTTAGAAATAATAACTAAAAATGTTACAAACAAATACTCTCTTATAAACAATAAGAGAGTATTTGTTTTTTAATTTGTTAACGCTTTGTTCCACAATTACTGCATTTTGTTTCGTCTTCATATATTGGAAAACCGCAGTTTGAACAAGTTGTATAATTTTCTATTGGTGCATCAGAATCTATTTCAACTATCTCATCTTGTATATCATTATTTAATTCTCTAACAACTTCTATTTTTTCTTTTTTATTATTGGTCAAATTCTCATTTGTTTTCATAGGCAAACCAACGGCATAAATTAAACCAATTATTCCTAAAAACAAACCAAGCAAAAATCCACCATTATAGCCTTTAATATAAAATAATTTTTTTGTCAAAAAAGCTGTTGCAGTATTTCCAAGCAAAAACAAGCAACAAAATATAATAATTATAACATATAAAATACTATCCATATTAACCTCATAAAAAATAAATTCATTATATCCGCATCAAAAACACATTTATTAAAGTGCAACACATTTCAAATATCTTAACCTTAAAATATTATTATATTTTGAAAATATTTATATTAATTTTTAAGGTTATACCAAGATTTAATATGATGTATTGAAAAGCCAAATGGTTGGTCTACAAGTTTTTCCAATTGGTTAATTTGGCTATACATATACTTTTTACCCTCTTCAAAAAATGTAACAATATCCTCCTCTTTGCCAGTTTCAGCAGACAAAAAGATTGATTTATTATTTTCTTTTGCATACTCTAACTCTTGCTTTGCAACTTCAACCATTTTTTCCGCATTATCACGATAACTCATTATAAAAACTCTATCAGCATAATCAAAAACAAATTTAAATGCTTCCTTTGTTTGACCGTCATATGTGACAATATCCTCTAGCCAAAAAGGTATATCAAAGTCAAAACATATATTATTATATTTTTCTGTAATCGTTTTTATAAAATCAATATAATTGATAATTATATTTTCTCTATCACTTTTCCAGTTTGGAAGTTGATGAGGTTCTACATCTAAATGTAAACCTTTATAAATGTTTGAGTAATCATTTTGAAACTTTTCAAACTTTGCCATTGCCTCATAGAAATCATTTTTATTTTCTATCCACTTATAGTCACCACACAACCAATATACATCAATATCTAATTGATTAGCAGTTATAATAAAGTCAGCATTTTCTTGATTAAACTTGTTGCTATTACAATAATATATTTCATTTACACCATTTTTGCTTGCAAACTGCAAATATTCTTCAGTCAAATTATAGTCCCACCACCAAACTCCTAAAGGACAATTAGTGTTTAATAAATTAGTATCGGAATTATTTGTACAAGACACAATAAGCAAACCAAAAACAATTAAAACAACAACAAGAATAATTTTTTGTTTAAATTTTTTAAATTTTACCATATATTTATTATAATAAAAAAATATCCTTAAGTCAAGGTGAATTCCAAAATATATAATCTTAACAATACTTATAAGAAAATAATACAAAACTTTCAAAAGTTATCCAATACCTCATTTAGTGACATTATGGTGTTTGCAATGCCTTTCAATAGTATATTGAGTGTGTTTTTATAACAACAAAAAAAAATCATTAATTACTTATTGTAACCAACTATAATAGGTCTCCCACAAAGACTTTGAAAAAGAATTGGTGGGATAAAGTCAAAATGCAACACTTAAAGATTAAAATTATAAATATCCAAAACATTATTAAGTCGTACTGAAATACAGCAAAGGCATGCGTAAGCGAGATTTCACGTTTGGTCAGAGACAATAACGTCAATTGTTTGTGACTTTGACTAATGGCATTTATTGATAAAAAAATGTCGGTCAAACGAGAACGTATTGACCGACATTGGCAGAGTAAGTGCAACCTAAATCGAATTATCAATATTGCCAATCTTGTTCTATATTTTTTAAACTAAGCTGTTTTACTAAAAGTATACATAACTACTTGATTTACGAGTATCGCCATTTTGTCATCAATAACTGTTATTGAATGAAAATATCCAGTACTTAATTCGTTTTTATTATATCTTTCTAAAGACAATATTTCTAAAGAGTTTTTTAATTCAATTTTTCTTGAATCATAACCGACTTTCCACTGAAAATCAATTTGTTCTTCCTCTATGTTAAATTTACCCAAAATATATCCATCTTTCTTTTTATTTGTCAATACTATTTCAGTTTTGCCAACAAGTCTTTTGTAAAGTTCATTAAATGTTTGATTTTTAGAGGGATATTTTAATGTTCCCCCAGGAATTTCTCCATACACTACTATGTCCTGCAAACCCCAATTCCCAACAAATTTACTCTCATTATAGCTTAATTCTTCTTGACAACCGACTAAAGTAAAAGAGCAAAATAGCAAAAGCAACAAACAAACTGCAAATATTTTTTTCATAAAAACCTCCTAAAATTATATTTCATTTATTAAATCTAAAACACATTTTTTCGCTTTAAAAATCAGTGGTGGTTAAAAGTTGAATCTTTACTTTTATTTACTTGATTTTCAATTTTTAACAATTCCAATAATTGATTAAATTCTTCCATATTTTCTTTATATGAACCACGATATTCAAATTTTTCGTATTGTTTCATAAATTGTTTCTTATCGGAAAATGGTGAATAATTTCTTCTAATACTATTTGATTCATATGCTTTTTGAATAAATTGAATGTATTCGATATTTTTTGTTCTTTGTAGTGATTCATAAATTGCTTGTTCAACAACCTCTTCGCTACACAATTTTCTTTCTTTTACAATATCACTTATGCCTATTGCAATCGTACCAAGCCCAAAAATTATTCCCACAGCTATATACCAACCACCTAAAAACATCGAACCAATAAATAAAATCAATCCAAAAATACAAAAAAATATATTTTTCAATGTGCTTTTAGTTGTTAATAATTCTGAGGAAAATTTGTCTTTTTCTTCTATCGTCATAAATTCAAATTCTGTAATTATACTATCTAAAATTAAATTACCACATCTTGGGCAAGTTATTATAGGAGTACCGATTTGAACTTTTGGCACATTACCCTCAAAGCATCTAGTTGAATAACCACAATGCCTACATTTAGTTGTTGTGTATTTCATAAAAACCTCCATAAATAAAAAAATGCGTCTACCAAAGTAAACGCACGAAAACGCAAACTCCGATAGTCGCCAAACTAATCTTATGCAGTACGGATATATTCCAACACAAACATAAAATGGAATTTGCATTTTTACCAAATACAAATTGTTTGTCGTTGAAATAAATTATATATATTAAAAAATACCCATACTCCTAATTAGGGTTATAAGATTAGTTTGGCATAATCAGTATAGCATATTAAAAACCAAAAATCAATAATTTAGATAAACAAATTTATAAACTTTTAGTCAAATGGCACTATGGTGGGTGCTTGATAAAACGAGAGCGGTGCAATAGCACCGCTTAAATATTAAAAGCTTTAAAAAAAGAAATATTCGCTAATTTTAGCGAATATTTCTTTTTGGCAGGGGAGACGCGATTCGAACACGCAACCAATGGTTTTGGAGACCACTACTCTACCGTTGAGCCACTCCCCTAAGTCTTGTCTATTATATGATATATTTTGATTATTGTCAATTGTTTTAAGATAATTTATCAAAAAACATTAATTACTCTACAATCTACAAGGTTTTTATATTATTTTTAATATAAATTTTTGCTTTACATTGTATGTTATACTTTGAACAATTTACATTTTTTAAGCTACAATTACAATGCCTTATTTTAAGCTATAACTTAAATAGATAACGACACAAGCATTTGATTAGATATAAATTAAAGCCAACAATTATATTATACAAATCTACAATAGAAAGTAAATTTGCAGTTATAGCAAGATTACTTTTCCAAAATAACAGTTAAAAATGTGCTTTCTCCTTGCATTGAAACTTGTGCGTGAGGTATATTGGGGTCAAAATAAATACTATCGCCCGCACGCAAATAATATTCCTTATTTCCAATCAATACTCTTAGTTTACCACTTAATACATAGTTAAATTCTTGTCCAGTATGTTGAACTAGTTCAGGGGCTACACCCTCACTAATTGTAACCAACATAGGCTCCATTTCTCTATTAAAAAATTTATGTGCAAGGCTGCTAAAACTATAACCGTCATACCTTTCAATAACTAGTCCTTGTCCCGCATAGCAAAGAGCAACCTCTTTTCTGTCACTATTTTGACCAGTAAGTAATACGGTTGGGTCAATCTCCAATGCAGCAGCAATATTGTACATTATACCAATAGGAATATCCATTTCCCCTTGCTCTAGTTTAGTATAATCTTCAATAGTCATATTGACTTTATTTGCAAAATCAGCTATAGAATAATCAGAAAATTCTCTTAAATCTTTGATTCTTGCTGCAATGTCTTTGATTTTTTTATCCATAATAGCTCCTTGACACTTAAAATATGCTTTATTAATTAGATTATATATTAAAATTAAAGATTAATCAAGTATTTTATGCAAAATTAATCATTTAAATAAATATTACAAGTTGTACCAATAGATACAACTTGTATTTAATTAAGCTAATGCTTTCAATGCCATTTGTATAGCTTTTTCTTGCATTAAATCGTTATTATAATATTCTAAATATAAGTTATCTTTTGTATAATCAATTTTACCAGTAAATTTATCTATATTATAGTCCTCACTTACTTCCATTGGCACGCCGTGATAAGATTTCCAATCTTGTTTACCATTATTTAAAATTGGCACTTTAAAATATCCAACAGTCATACTTAATAAAAAGCTTGGTGTTGTTGAAAGTTGGAATGTCTGTTGAGCAATACCCTTGCCATAAGTTGGCGTTCCAATAACAACTAACTCATTCTTATACTTACTAACCTCATTACCACAATAAAATTTTATTGCACCAAGCAATGCTTCACTTGCACTTGCAGAATTTTCATTGACTAAAACTGCAAGTTTAAATGCACCATTCATTCCTTTACCAAGCCAGTTATCTCCAGTTGCGGAATATGTTATTGTTTCATTTGTTTTTGCAGAATCTAATTTGATTATTCCAAGTCCGTTTGACTTATCATTATCATCGTGAACAAGATAACTAGCTATTACACTTAAAATATCAGTTGAACCGCCACCATTATCTCGCAAATCAAGAATGAGTTTAGTGTTGCCATTTTGCTTGAAAGCATTTGCACAAGCAACAAAATCTTTATCTGCAGTCCCAGTAAATGAATCAAGTTTGATATATCCAATACCACTACCAAAGTTAATATAATGAGCCTCACTGCCTTGAACAATAGATTTTCGCATAATCAATGTTTTTTCTGTTCCATCAGACTTTTTAACAGTTACTTCTGCAATACTAGATTGATTACCCAAAAATTTTTCACCGCTTAAAACATCTCTATTTAAGCCAACAACAGTTTCGCCATTAACAGAAATCAATAAATCGCCACGAGCCAAACCTGCTTTTGCAGCGGGACTATTTTCACTAACCTCAGTTACAACGTGATTACTATAGGAATCTGTCTTGAATGAAAAACCAAAAGCCAATGTTGGAAGTGAACTAGAATAAGATATTCCACTAAATTGGTCCATTGTTTGAGTTAAACCGATAGATGCCCATTGCTCAAAGTCTTCCTTAGTTATATCTTTATAGTAATACTTTTTTATTAAAGTATAAACCTCGTTTGCAATAGGTAGTTCACTATTAAGATTATCAATATAACTACTTTTCTTACCAGCATAATAACAACCAATACAAGCACCAATTATAATAAGCAAGGTTGCAATACAAACGCAAATTGTGGCAACAATTTTTAAGCTCCCACTATTTCTTTGAAAAAATGAAGGTCTGTATTTTTCCTCATTTTGTGGATTTTGATAATTATTCATAACACCTCTTTATTTTGATATCATTCTTTCAGATTCAAAATCATATAAAATACCATCGCTTAAATCAAAGCTAAAAGTTAATATGTCCCCAATGTGATATTTTTTATCCAAATCAATCGTTGCAATCAAACCATTTATATCAAGATATGCAACATTATCCTCATTAATATAGTAAATTTCAGCGTGTACAACGATTTGTTTGCTACTATCAAAAGCAATATTTTCTTTTTTGATAAGCACTATACCTCTGTCAAACACATCGCTAACAAGCTCTTTTTCGTAAATGTAAGGTCTATTATTGACAATTAATTTTTTGCCAGAAATGATTGCTGGCAAACAACAAACGTGCATACTATTTAGCAATTTTGCACCTGCAATTGTATGCATCAAATTCTCTTCATCGTAGATATTGCCACAATGTATCATTGTACTATATGCAAGCACAACAACATTTTCGATATTTAATTTCAATGCCGTTTTGTATGAATGTGTTGCATAAATTATCGTTTTATATTTTGTTGTTTTTTGAAGTTTGTTTATTACTTGGTCAATTTCAACATTATTAAGACTAGAAAAAATATCGTCAATCAAATACAAATCACGGTCAAAAATCATAAGTCTTGCCAAGGCAACCAATGTTTTTTGATATTGCGTTAGATTAGAGATTTTTTCAGTTAAAATTCCAGACAAATCAAAAGCTTTAGCAATTTTAACTAATCTTTCAGTAATAACGCTTTGGTCAAACTTTCTAATTTTCAATGGAAAGACGACATTTTCAGTTACATTCTTCATATTGTCAAGTTGCAAAGACTTATCAAGAAAACCTATGCTTCTATCCTTGATTTTGCTGTTGTTTATTAATTTGTCATTAAGATATATTTCACCTTCAGTAACAGTTTCCAAACCAGCAATCAAACTTAAGATTGTAGTTTTTCCACTACTATAACCACCTAATATAGCCAATTTATCAGCTTTAGCTAATTCAAATGATATATTATTAATAGCATTATATCCACCTAAATAAGTTTTAGACAAATTTTTTACAGATAATACATTTCTCATTATAATAAATTTTTCCTTAATTCCTCTGGTTTTTGAGCTGACAAATATGTTAATGGAATATCAAATACTGTTACAGCACCAGTTTTTCCTTCCTTACTTAGTTTAGCAATAGCTCTTGCATAAGCTACTAAAACACTTGATGTAAACTCTGGATTGCTATCAAGTTTTAGTGAAAACTCAAGTATATGCTTATGTTCATCAGTAGTTTGACCAGACCTAATTACAAAACCGCCGTGAGGCATTGCATTGTGTTCACTCTTAAGTTCTTCCTCTGTAATAAAATGTACAATTGTATCATAATCAGCAAAATAGTTAGGCATATTCTTTATATCTTGCTCAATTTGCTTTTTGTCTGCACCCTCTTTTGCCACTACAAAACACTCTCTTAAATGTTTATCACGTGCAGTTAAATTAGGATTTTCGGAATTTCTAACTTTATCCAAAGCTTCTTGTTTAGGTATTGTGTATTGAACACCTGCTTTTACGCCATTAACACGTCTTATCGCATCGCTATGACCTTGTGACACTCCTTTACCCCAAAAAGTGTAATCATTACCATTAGGCAAAACAGCACCAAATAACATTCTTGCAATACTGAAAAGACCTGGGTCCCAACCAACAGATATAATTCCAAGCTTACCATTTTCCTTTGCAACTTTATCCATTGCATCAAAATACTCTGGTATTCTTGCGTGAGTATCAAAAGAATCGACAGTATTAAAATGCTTAATCATTTGAACACCTTGAACAGGCAAATCAGTAGCTGAACCGCCACACATTATAAGCACATCAATTTTGTCCTTGTACTCATTAATTTTGTTGACGTTTATACAAGTCATACCCATATTAGTTACAACATTGTCACGTCTTGTAAATACTGCAACAAGCTCCATATCATTTGACTTGCTAACAGCTAGTTCCACACCTCTGCCTAAATTGCCGTATCCTAAAATACCTACTTTAATTTTATCCATTTTATTACTCCTTATATCATTACGCTTCAGATTTCAAAGTATTTATCATTGCTCTGTGCGTATTTAAAATCATAGTATTTATATATCTTATATCGCTAAGTAGTCTATCATTTTTACTGCCTTCAGCGATAAGGTTATCCAACGCCCCAATCATAGAGGATATTTGCATTCTTACTTTTTGTACATATTTATCTTCAATTTTATTATTTACGCTTGATTCATAATCAACAAGCATATTGTTTATTTGACTTTTTAGCATTCCAATATCCTCTCTTGCAGAGGTATAGTCAATCTCTTGCTTTTCCAAGCTTACAGCGGTATTAAATAATGATGTATACATTATATCTAGATACTTAAGCACATTTTTAGTAGCATTCCTAACTGAAGTTGGAAACAATTGATAATTTATTTCTTCTATCTTAAACAAATATATATTTGTAACATATCCCGCAAGATTCAAGTTTGTAGAAACACTTTCGGCATCTTTTTCATTTTTGTAAACTTCGGCTATTACTCTGTACAAATCATCGTGAACAACATAGCCACTACCACCGCTTGCTCTTATTTCCTCAGATGTAACACGTGCAGAATCTACATCACTAAAAGTTGCAATCTCCACCGCATAATAGTAAGCAGTAACATCACCATTGATAATCTTGTTTACAACGCTATTTATCAAATATCCGTCAGATAAAACATCTGCAATCAAAAAGCAAGAGATAAATGCAATCAAAATCGCACATATAGTTATTAAAAACTTTCTGCCTTTAGAGCGTTTTTTCTTTTCTTTCTTTTTGACGCATTTATTGCAATGTGCTTGTTGTTTTTCAAGCTGTTTTTCTTGCTCCGCAACTGCTTTTTTAATATGCTTATTTTTATCAATGCCAATCAATGCAAGTTGCAATGTCAAAGGCTCGCACCTATCACAAGCAAGATTTTTATGTCTTACAACATCTGTTTTTACAATTGTAAGGCCTTGTTCAGCTTTGCCATAGCTCAATTTGTTAAGGCTATCAAGCGAATAATCAGTTAAATTACTATCAATCTCAACTTCTCTCTTATATCTATCCTCATCAATATCGTCATTGATATAAGTATGTTTGTAATTGTTTTCGTGAGAGTCATCTACAACCTCAACTTCCACATTACTATTATTTTGCTTAAATTTCTTTTTACCAATAAAATTACTTAAATAAAAATCTTCGTAATTTGTTTCAGCAATGTCAAATTCCGCCATAATACCCCTCGTTTATAAGCATTTTTTGCTTTATTAAAGAGTATGTAAGTATTTTTAATTATATACTAATCGCAGAATTTTTAGGACAAGCAGAATTTATTTTTGGACAACCAGTTTGACGATTTATTAGCAAATTATTGTAAATCGTCTACTTTTTCTACAGCTACACCAGCCTCATTAAACATCTTAATGCTAAATTCGTCTGGATAACCTTCCTCAAATACTACTCTTGTAATGCCAGAATTTATAATCATTTTTGCACAAATTGAACAAGGTTGATGTGTACAATACAAAGTCGCACCCTCAACGCTTACGCCAAGCTTAGCTGCTTGAATAATAGCGTTTTGCTCTGCGTGTACAGCATAACAAATCTCGTGCCTTGTTCCGCTTGGTATATTCATTTGCTCTCTTAAACAATAACCTCTTTCCACACAACTAGAAATGCCACTACCAGCACCATTGTATCCAGTTGTAAGAATTCTTTTATCTTTAACAATAACAGCCCCAACTTTTCTGTTTACTTTATAGCAACTTGACCAACTTGACACAAGCTTTGCCATATCCATCATTCGTTTATCCCATTTATTCATATGTAACCCCCATATTAAATTATTTTACCATATCATTTTACACCAATTTAATAAAAATATCAACAATTTTGTATTTTTTTATTATTATTTTTATTTAAAGCAAATATACAATATTATAATAATGTGATTTTTTGGCATAATACTTTTATTATTAATTTTGCTATTTTTAACATAAAGTTGTAAATTTGTATAAATGCAATATAAAACTTTACACAAACTATACATAACTGGTAAAAATTGTAATTTATTTGAAAAGTTGTCATTTAATGCTTAACAAATAGAATTTGTTGTGCTATAATAAACACGTTAGCAATCTAAGCAATCGATTGCTAATTTACATAGTATTTTTTGGAGGTAAATATATATGACAATTAAACCACTATTTGACAAAATCGTTATTGAGGCTGTAGAAAGTATGGATAAAACTCAAAGCGGTATCGTATTACCAGGTACTGCACAAGAAAAACCACAAATGGCAAAAGTAATCGCTGTAGGACCAGGCGGTATCATTGATGGTAAAGAGATAGTAATGCAAATTAAAGTTGGTGACATTATTTTGTACAATAAATATGCAGGTTCAGACTTTAAGCTTGAAAACAAAGAAGTTACAATTTTAAGACAAGCAGATGTGCTTGCTATTGTTGAAAAATAATTACGGAGGTATGTGATAAATGGCTAAAAAATTTAAATATGGCGAAGATGCTAGAAAAGCTTTGGAAACTGGCGTAAACACACTTGCAAACGCAGTAAAAATCACTTTAGGACCAAAAGGTCGCAATGTAGTATTGGATAAAAAGTATGGTGCACCACTAATCACTAACGATGGTGTAAGCATAGCTAAGGAAATTGAGCTTGAGGACGCTTTTGAAAATATGGGAGCTCAACTTGTTAAAGAAGTAAGCGTTAAAACTAACGATGTTGCTGGTGACGGAACAACTACTGCTTGTGTACTTGCTCAAGCTATTATCCGTGAGGGTATGAAAAACGTTGCTGCAGGTGCAAACCCAGTTATACTAAACAAAGGCATTAAATTCGCTTGTGAAAAAGTTGCCCTTTGCTTGAAAGATATATCTAAACCAATTGAAAGTAAAAATGCTATTGCTCAAGTAGCAAGTGTATCTGCGGGCGATGAATCAATCGGTGTTCTAATCAGTGACGCTATGGAAAAAGTTGGCAAAGACGGCGTTATTACTGTAGACGAGTCTAAAACAATGCAAACTAACCTAACTGTTGTTGAAGGTATGCAATTTGACAGAGGCTACGCTTCTCCTTATATGGTTACAAATACTGACAAAATGGAAGCTATTATTGATGATGCAGTTATTTTGATTACTGACAAAAAGATTAACAACATACAAGAGATACTACCTATTTTAGAGCAAGTAGTTAAAAATGGCTTAAAATTACTTATTATTGCTGAGGATATTGAGGGCGAGGCATTATCAACAATTATTGTTAACAAACTAAAAGGCGTATTCAATTGTGTAGCTGTTAAAGCACCTGGCTTTGGTGATAGACGTAAAGCAATGCTTGAGGATATTGCAATCTTGACTGGTGGTACAGTTATCAGTAGCGACATTGGTCTTGAACTAAAAGATGCTACTATTAATGACCTTGGTAGAGCTAAACAAATTAAAGTTGACAAAGACAATACAACAATCGTTGGCGGTTTTGGTGATAGCGAACAAATTAAAGCTAGAATGGTTAGCATTAAAGCTCAAATTGCAGAAACTACATCTGACTATGACAAAGAGAAACTACAAGAAAGACTTGCAAAACTTGCTGGTGGTGTTGCAGTTATCAACGTTGGTGCTGCAACTGAAATTGAAATGAAAGAGAAAAAATTGCGTATTGAAGATGCTTTAGCAGCAACTCGTGCAGCTGTGGAAGAAGGTATTATCCCAGGTGGTGGTATTGCTCTACTTAGCACTATTGATAATGTTAAAAAAGCTATCTCTTCACTTACTGGTGACGAATTAACTGGTGCAATGAGTGTACTAAAAGCTTTGGAAGAACCTATCAAACAAATTGCAGCAAATGCAGGTATTGAAGGTAGCGTAATTATTAACAATATCCAAAATGCAAAGAAAGGTGCAACTTATGGTTACAATGCTTTGACTAACCAATATTGCGATATGATTAAAGAGGGTATTATCGACCCAACAAAAGTTACAAGGTCAGCATTACAAAATGCAGTAAGCGTTGCAACAACACTACTTACAACTGAAGTACTTGTTACTGATATTCCAGAACCACCTGCACCAGTAGCTGGTGGCGGAATGGACGGAATGTATTAATAAAAGTAAATAAAATTGCTTTATTGCTTGCAATAATTTATTAATACAAAACCAATAAATTAAAAATTATCATAACACAAAAAGTCGGGACTAACCAATTTAGTCCCGATTTTTGATAGTTTTTTTTAACTTATCACATTAATTAAAGAATTTTTATTTATTAATTTTTTAATTTTATTTTATTTATTTTTGATAAAGCAATAGTTATTTTATTGCCTATTTATAACAATAAATTTAACACAAAACAAAATTTTAAAATTAATGTTAAAATGTCATTTTTTCAGCTATCTATTCTTGTAGATTCCTCAATTATATATAAGTTAAAATCTACAAATAAAATGCTTGCTTCTGTGGTCAGTTATTGCAATAGTTTTAACCTCTTTTTATATAGTTAGTACAATATTATCCTCAATATTTAATAAGAAAATATATTTTTAAATTAATAAACTAGCAATCAATCACAAAATGATTATCTAATGTTGTGAAAAACAACTACGCAAATTGTTTTTAATCAATAAAGAAAAATTATCTTTTTTTACCCTTTTTCTTTTTATTAGCTTGTGGAGTATCTTCCTCACCTAAAATATTGTCCAACTCTTTTCGCCCCACATCCGCTATTGTGTTGTGGAATTTCTTTGCTTTTTTAATGTCACTTTCCTTACAAGCATACATTATTACTCTTTCAGTTTGGTTTTCCAATGCTTTAATATTTAATATATCTTGTTCCCTAACTAGGAAAGTCCAGTCTTTATCAGTTATCAATCTGCCATTTACATTAGCACAATTGCTGTCGGAAAATTCATTTATTCCATTGTTATCGCTCACACTGCTAGCTATTGGTGTTACTCTATCAAATCGCTCCTTATTTTTACTATTATTAGCAACAATAATAAGCAAAATAATCAATAGTAAAATTAGTAATGCGATAAAACCGATTAATATCCAAATAAGTAGAGGAATTTTGCCGTTACTATTACCAAGCCATAAATTTGAATTATCGCTACCACCATTGCCGTCACTTTCGCCACCGCCATTGTTGCCGTTATTATCTCCGCCACCAATTCCACCACTGCTTGTCGTTTTAAACTTGAATGGTTCTGTTTCCGCTACCTCGCTTCCTTTATACTCTACTAAAACATTACCCTTATAAATATCTTTTACTTTTAAAGATATTTGATAGTTTGTTCCAGCTTTTAATGTACTATCTTGTGGCAATGCGTTGCCTATGATTATATCCCCTTTCAATTCATAAAGCATATAATCAAAGTATTTTTCAAGTTCAGTTGTATCTGTTCCAGTCATTGTTGGTCTTTTGTTATCATTACTTGTCTGCCAATCACCAACTATTAATACAAGTGGCATTATCTCAAGTGTAATAAAGTATTTGCCTTTATCGTTATCACTCCAAATTACATTGTCAGTATCGCAACCATTGCTTGTATTTGTGTTATCCTTAAATGATATTTCTATTTTATATGTTCCTACATTTAGGAACTCCCAGCCCCCATTTTCGGGCAAAATCTCTTTGTTGTTTTTATCAAATACTTTTATTATTAAATAATTTTCCCAATCACTTGGTAATGTTACAATATCACTTATTCCATAGCCGTCTACTTGGAAAAATTGTACTTGATTAGGTATTGGCGGTTTTGTAATTCTTAAACTTTGAATCTCAAAATCAAATTCAGTTTCACCAGTTAAAACGTAACCAGTTAAAGTATCTTTTAGCTCAACTTTTACTTTGTATTTACCTACATTTGTTGGTATCTTTTGCAAAGGTGTTCCGT
>CAJTZR010000004.1 GCA_910584035.1 uncultured Christensenella sp.
CCTTGTCGGGTTTCCCACAAAATACCTTTTTGCAAGATATATATAAATGGCTTCCAATAAAAAAATTTAGATATTCTTAAATAGCAGTATAAAATGACTGGTTCAAAATGCTATTTTTGGTACTATTTGTTATTTAATAAAGAGAATGTTTGTAAATTCTAAATAAAAAATGCTATATTAAAAATAAGAAATTTTAAAAATATAATTAACAGATATATTGCCAATTGCAAATATGGCGTATCAACCAAATTGCTATACAAACTATTATCTAATACTACTAATTTTGCATTGATTAAAAGCAGTGATTTTATTTTTATAATTGAAAATCCTAATTTATTTTTTCCTTACTTTACCCATAAAAAATGCAAGTTTAATAGATATTGCATTTTCGTAATAGGTAATAAATACAAAATTTATCTGAGTATTATCACTAAAATAGCAAAAATTCCACAATCATATTCTTGCTTTATAATACGCATATTCCCTTATCAATAAAACATACTAGTTCATTCAAGCAAAGTGTTGCAAATATAGTTATGTACAAGTTAATATTTTGGCATAATCTTTTTATTATTTTAATATTTTATATAGCAAAATTGTAGACAAAAACGATTTTATATGCTAAAATAATTATAGTTCATATATTCTCCTTGGTTTTGTACTTGCCTTATTCACAACTCCAAGGGTTTATATGAACTATTTTTTAAGTGGCTACACTGCTAACCTAATTCTTTTGACCTATAGAGGTTAGAATTTTTGAGCCATAAAAAATCAAGTTTAACTAAAAAGTGTAAATAGGCAAAAAAGGATAGCACTCGCTATCCTTTTTAAAGTTTTATTATTGAAATTTTCCTTGTACCGCACAAACCAAGCTTTTAAATTGAAAGCCAAAATATAGCGTAACTACAATTCGTAACAACTTATGTTAATTAAAATTGAGTAAGTCATATTTATCCATTACAAAGCAATTCTAAAATATCTTAATTTTATTAAATTTAGATTATCTAAAATCTAACAACATTAATTATCTATGCTTAGATTAATTAAAATTTATAAATGTGCTTAATTAATTTTCATAAAAATCTGGCAACAGAAATACTGCATTTTCTCCACCAAAAGTTTTATCACTTGTGATAGAGGAAGAGACAATTCTAAAATCTATTCCTTCTTTTAAATCTTCTTCTTTCCAATTTGCAAAATCTAAAATTTTGTCAGCTGTGTTATATGATAATTTAGAATGCAATCCTATATCAAGGTTTACTAACTGCAATTGTCTTAATTTATTCAATACTAAAGCATTTGCCACCCATCTGGTCTCATTTTCACATAATGCTCCTATTGAAGTTAAACTGGTTTGATAATTTTTAGCATACAAAACTTGATTTATTTTTCCAAACTTTTCTAAAGAATTCAAAACTTTAGCAAAATCTCCCATTCTTGAACCATCAAGTTCCTCATTTCTTTTCAAATTTACTGATAAATAAAGTTGAGATTTTTCAAAAGTAACTCGTTCAGTTTTTGGAGTTTCATATTTTTCTTTTGCATTATTTGTTAAAGAATTATAGGCTGAAACTTTTTTCAAATATTCCCCTACTTGTGTACATTCAGTAAAGTTAATTGCTTTTTCGGCAAGTCTATAGTTTTTTTCAGTATCACTACTTGCATAATATTTTATTAGAGTATTAATGCTATTATTATTTTTATTTAATTGTAACGCAACAATACTAAAATCACGTCCATTATATAAGGCACCTTGTCCTCTACTTTCATAAAAAAATTCTTCACCATACATATTTGTAATTCCAGTTATCAAATTTTTGACTTGACTTTCATTCCACTCGCTTAATTTATCACTAAATCCGCTAATATCAAGTTCTTTATCCTCATCTGGCGTTGGTTCAACAGGCTTATCTGGATTTTCTGGCTCTTCTGGGTCAACTGGTGGTTCTGGCTCAGGTTCACTAGGTATTTCCGTTTGATTTTCGTCCTCTTTATCGCCAGGCGTTATAATCTCGCCATTATCTTGTTCAATATTTGACTCGTTGTCATTGCCAGAGCCTTGTGAATTATTGAAAGCACAAGCGATTAAACAACTGCAACATACTACAACAACCAAAATAATCGCCAACAAAAACCTAAATTTTTTCATTACTTTTTACTCCTTTTCTATTAAACAACATAGCTATAAAATGTTCACCAATTATTATGATTGATGAACATTTTTAGCACAAAATTGGGATTTTGGGGACTAATTTTAGTCAAAATGTGCAATTTATTATAAAAAATGGCGGGGTTATTGACATTTTAAGCCAAAATTGATATACTTTTTATGTAAAATGTTCATCAATCATAATAATTGATGAACATTTTTTTGCCTATAGTTCACCTAATAAATAAGCATAATTTATACAACTATTAATAATTAAATATCCAATTTTCAACCCATACTTGCCATTTTCAGCAATCT
Source organism: uncultured Christensenella sp. (assembly GCA_910584035.1). GTDB lineage: Bacteria > Bacillota > Clostridia > Christensenellales > UBA3700 > MGBC100798. Next base: position 2,468 of record CAJTZR010000004.1, read on the forward strand.
TATTTCCACAAACTAAAATAATCTAACAATTCAACAATACTCTTGCTTACACTCTGTTTAAAACAAAAAAATCTCAAATAAAAAACAATAATATTTTCAAAAGCACCATAGCAAAAAAAAGATAATTATCTATATAGAATCTAAGCATTTTACTAATAATTACATTTATAAAATTAAAAAAATACAATTCAAAAGATATAAAATAGCCAATGTCAATAAATCAATTTTGCAATAATGTCCTATACTGATAAAACAATATTCTTAAACCAAAATTGCAATAACCATTTAATTAAAAAACCAAAATTCCAAAATCATCTTTGTAATTGCTTACTCATTAAACATTTTAAATTTTTATACTAACTTTCCCCATTTAATTTTATTTTAGTAACAATGCACCAACCATTTTTTGTTTTTAGTTACGTTCATAAAAAATATAAATAGAAAAAATTCAAAATCTATAAAAAATAAACTTTTTTAGAAATATTTTTGCTAAAACGCTCGTTTTACAAAAAGCTTATATTAACAATAGTTATCACAACTTGCCCAAAAGTAGCTTTTATGATTTTAGATTTTGTGTGTATAATATCAACCTTCATCTAGTTATAAAATCTTTGTAATGTAGTTTAATTGTGTTTAACTTTAAACACCAATTATAAAATTGATAACATTTTTAAAAATTTAAGCCTGCTAAAAATTAACAATGCTTAATATCCAAAAAAAATTGATATTAATCTATAATTAATTTAACAAATTATTAATTAATAACAGCCATATTTGTAAGCGAATTAAACCATAATACTATAATCAAAAATTTATAAATTATATAATGCCAGTAAAGTATGAAGTATTTTCATTATTCTATTCATCAGCATTTGCATTATATATCTTTATAAGCTCACTATTCTCTACAGTTTTCAACTTAATAGTTAACTTTATTATTAAGAATAAGGATAAAAAGAGAGCTAATCAGTAACGCCAATATAAGGAGAATACAATGGAATTTAGAGCAAAACAGTAGAAGAAGCTGTATAATTCACAAATGCGGTACAACGCTATTAGTTATATAAAGATAAATTATAAAAATATTAAATTTTTAATTATAATCATTCACAAAAATAAATCTAATTAACAAAAGAGCTTTAAATACCTATTTCATTTTGATTTTATTGAACAAAATATTTGCAAAAATTAGCGTATATAAAATATCATTATTCTAAGGTTATTAGGCAATTAAAAACTATTGATTTTTAGTTGGTTTTGGCACTTTTATTTAATAAATTAACATTTTTAAATAACCAAGCAACAGAACACAGCAAAACTTGCAATTGAAACAATAGCAATTAAATTATTCTTGCACGAATATCATTGCTACTTCTATGAGAATAACTAAGATTTGTTATATTTCACTTTAATATTATTCAACACTCCTTGATTTGTAGTGCTAAGCAACATCACTGACAAGCTAGCTTTTATAATATTTATCAATTTTTTGCTTTAATTCTCATCCCCACTACTTACGCCAAACGAACTACTAATTTAAAATTAATAACTACGATTTTGCTAGAGTTACTACCTCAAGCAAAGGTTGTTGGAACAAGTTCAATATATTAAACTTTTAGCAATTTATAATAAAAATATAAAACATTTTTGTGGATGCTATGACCCCAAAAGTTTGGACAAAAGAAAAATGATTTAAATGGAATGATATTGATATTCTAGTGGATATGGAAATCACTTTTGATTAGAATGCTGTAATATTAAATTTATCATTAGTTGTCAAATAGAATCATATTAACCACAAATCATTGCTCCAACTTAACTTATTTTTGCAGTATCATAGCAACTACACCATAATAATATTTATAAACATTACCTTTTATAAATTTTGGTCAGTGTTTAGTAAAAATGCTCTTTTTAAGCGATTAAACAATGTCATAATACTTGCATTAAACTTTAAATTATTGTTACTTTTTATAAATACAACTTTTAAATCAATAATTAAGCTTTAAAACTGTCAAAAATATGCAAAAATCTTAACACTAACAACTTGAACCAAAGCTAACATATTATTGCCAGTCGCAAGAAGAATTTATTTAGTTAAAACAATTCTAAAAAAATTAATATTAAAAACTTTAACCTAGCTAAATCTTTTTACAACAAATACAATTACTTATAATTTAGAGAATCATTAGTGTTCAAAATAAAATTTATCTTTACAAATGTTTAGTTCAACGCACCCTTCTAACCTAATTAAAGATTTTTACAAACATTGCTTTTAAAAACTTTCTACAACAAATTCAATCTGTAATTATGTGTTATACTTGAAAACATTTATAATTTATGTTACAATGTAAATGACAAAAATAATTTAAATAAAGAGGTGTTTATATGAGTAAAAAAGCGTTAGTTGTTATAGATATTCAAAACGATATTACAAAAAATTATAAGGAAATTATCAATAATGTAAATACTGCCATTGAGTGGGCTTTAAATAATGATATGCACATTGTATATATAAAACACTACAATTTAACTTTAGGAACAAGAACTTTTAAACCTAACACTCGTGGTGCAGAACTAGTTCCAGAAATGAAAATAGTGACTGATAATATTTTTGAAAAAAGTAAAGGTAATGCATTAACCAGTGAGGAATTCGCCTCTTTTATAAACAAAAATAATATTAACGAGTTTTATATTGCAGGTGCTGACGCTTGTGCTTGCGTAAAGTCAACTTGTTATAATATGGCAAAGAACGGCTATATTGTACACGTATTGTCAGATTGCATCACAAGTTATGATAAAAAGAAAATACCAGAAATGCTAAATTACTACGAACGTAATGGTTGCAGTATAGAAACAATAATAAAATAACTTAAAAATTAAATATATCACTATGTGTAAATAAGAATTAACCAAAACCATTAAAAATCAAAATAATTAAGTAAATGTTGGTGATTTTTAGGAAAAATTACCAAAAACAATAAAAATTTTATAAAAAATCAATAAATTTAAGCAAATTATAAAAATTGAAAAATAAGCGTGTTATAAGGAAATAAATGATAATTAGTCCATTAAAAAAAATAAATGCAAAAATACGCAAAATTGTTTCACAAATACCGTGGAACACTCCGTTAAAAAATATCGGAGTAAGGAAAAAATTGTAAATTGAGAGCAAATATTATATGCGTAATCAGCCAATAATATTCTTAAAATTAACAAAAATCAGCATTTTCAGCCATAATAATTCTATAATTGTTCCCCGTGAAACGCAAATTAACGATTCAAATTTTTGTTGGATAAAATCTAAAATAAAAGAAGATTTTAACTCATTAATTAAGCAAAAAATGACCGTAATTAAACAAAATAAAAACGATGACATTTTTTTTTGCAAAACTATCACTTGCATACTTCTTTAAGCTGAGAAAACGGCCAAGTACCAATTAAAAACAAGCAAACAGCACAAATTTATCAAAATATTTGGATAATTATTAATTTTTTTGACTAAATTTATAAATATAATATGGTTTTTTGAGCAAAAACTGGCAAAAAATATAAATCCCACGACAAAAGACAACCAAAACTGCACAATATATAACCTTTTGTTATTCCGCAAAACCAAAAGTGTTCCACGTGGAACACTTTTTAATTTTGTAAAGACAACCCCCTGCTGGGCTGGCATGAATATAAAAGCATTAACAATATGCATGTGGACATTGAGCGTAGGGGGTTAGTGACAAGTAAAGACTAATGCTAACAATAAAAGCTTAAAATTGATATTTAATATCGTTAGGGTAATAGTTGCGCCTGCTGGTGAATTGGTGAGTCTTTAGGTGTGGTAATGAAAATGTTTTAGGAGGTAAAATTTAGCTACTGGCTAAGCTGTGGTCTTGACTTGGCTTGGCGTCTAGTTTGTTTTTAAAAATCTGTATTATTTTTATGTCTTGCTGTTACAAATTAATTTTCAAAGTTTCTGTAGATTTAGTTTTGTGTATTAATCAATTGTTGATTTTCAAGGTTGTTGAGTTGTTCTTTTGATAGGTTTTTTCTTGATATAGTTTTATATTGTTTACAAATGGTGTTAGACATTTGCGATTTTATTGCTTATAGTAATTTTTTTGTTTGTGTGGTGAGTTTTTTTTGGTGGTTGTCTGTAATTGTTGCTTTGTAGTGTGATAATGTATTGTGTTGAGTAAGACGATCTTTAATTTGTTTTATAGTTGTAAAAACATATTGATAGTTGTATTTTTTTTGTTAATGGTTGGGCTGTGGCATAAACAAAGACTATTCTTTTTAATTGTTGGGTGTCTATCTTCAGTTGATTGGTTTGTTACGTGTTTTTATAATTTGGTTCTAGATTGCGTAATGGTTTTTTTTGTGGTCAAATTTTTTTATGAAATTCCAAAGTTTTATTTTGCAGTGTTGTCAATTGGCGGTTTAGTGGGTGTTAAAGGGCGTAGGGGGTGTAGAGTGTTGGTGTTGTTGGCGAAATAAATGTTTGTTTTTATGTGGCTGTTGTTAAAAATGAATTTTAGTGATAATGATTGAAATTTTTTTTGTAATAAAATTTTAATATTGTCTATTGTATAGTAATGCTGACTGTCTTATGTGATAATTATTGTTTGTCAAAAGATTGTATTGTAATTGAAAAGTGATTTTTTTTGAGTCTATTTTTTTGGTGGGGGTGATTTTGTATAAGTTGATTGAATGTTTTTTTTGTCTAAAGCAATGTTATGTAATTATCCTTAGGGATAATTTTTCCTTTTTTGTTTAATAATTAAAGGGGTGTAAAATGTGTAAGATTTTGTTGTGTAGGAATTGTTGTGTGCGGCGATTGTTTGTAAATAAATATTATAATAAATAGGTGTAAAAAGTTGGGCTAAGCTTATATTTGGTAAATTGTTTGTGTTTTGATTTAGTGTTTGGAATTTTTTTTTGATTAGTTGTTGTGTGGTTGTGATTAATAGGTGATTGTAAATATTTTTTTTGCTGGTTTGTATATCTCTTATAAAAGACATTGGTTTGTGTTATGAAAATTAGTTTTGAATGTATCTTTTGTGTATTTTAATAAAAATATATTCTTAAAATGTGTAAGGGTAGTCTGGTATGGTTGATGCTTTAAAGGGTTGGACATGTTATAACTTTTATATGGGAGGTTGCATTTTTTTATTATGGGTATAAATATTGGATATAACAATATTATGGGGTATATGCTTTGATGGTGTTTCAAATGAATCGAAGTGAGAATCATTTCTAATGTTTTGACGATGGGTTTGGGTGTTACAATGGGGGGCTTGTGACACTTTAGTGCTGTTTGGCGTAATCAAGATAATTGAAGGGGGGTATGTATAGATTATTATGAATTGCTCTTTTACCTTCGGTTTGTGGGTGAATGAATATTTTGCTGTTTAATAAAAAATTGATTTAATTGCTTGTGAAAACTTTGCCGTTTTATAACATATAGTTATTTGTTTCACGTGAAACTCCTTTTGCTGTGTTGTTTGTTTTGCGTTTTAATAGGCTTGTTGAAAGCTTGCTTTTTGATTGTTCTTTTGTAGGGGGTGATTTTAGTGTGATGTATATGGTGGTTTACATTTGCATTTATTAATAGTTTTTTTTACGATTCTATGCCAATTTTATTTGTTGTTGCTGTGATTTTAAAAAATTAACATTTGCTGGTGATTTTAAATGGTTGGTTTGTATCAATTTTTGAATTATTGTTTTTTATGGTGGAATAAATTGTCATTTAAGTAATAGGGGGGTGTAATTGGTTGTATTTCGCTGTGTTTTCTTGTCGCTGATGAAGGAACTGCGGTTTGTTTTAGTAGGTAAAATGAATCTGGATATTGGCTTGATATGTTAACATGGTTTTTAAAGAATAAGGTAAATCTGTTTTTTTGTGGTGCATAGTTATATCATTTTATAATAATTTTTGTTTTTAGGAATTAAAGTTGTTAATAAGGCATTATATTTGCTCAATTTTTTGTGGGTAAAAAGAAGTGATTTTTTTTGTATTAATTAAATTGTTGTGCTAGTTTAAATTAAAGATACTTGGTAAATATCGTTTTGTATTTTTTAAAGCATAAAATAATATTTTAAGCTTTAGCTAAATGTTGATGAGTAGGAATGTTTATTGCATTAAATATTTAAACAATTTGTTGTTTAGATGTTCAATATTGTTTCAATGATAATTGGGGGGTATCTTTTTAAAATATGAATTTCTTTGTGTAAACTATTGCAAGCTTGTTGTGAAAGTTGTTTAGGCGTAGGGTAAATTGCGATTATAAGTATTGTTATAGTGGTTGATTAATAAATTATGACGGGAATTTGGCTATATATGTTATCCAAACGCGGTTGCTGTAGGTTAATAAATGTTGTTTATATTTTTTTGATTTTCAGTGTATGCTATGTTCTGTGTTAAAGGTAGTAAACTTTTGTTTAAATTATTTAATTGCTTGTTTAGTTGTTTAAAACAAATTGTTATAAAGCATTATAATTTGATATGTTGCTTTTGTTGTGCTGAATAATTAAAAAGTTATTTTATAGTATAAATATATTTTCAAAAAGTTTTTTTTGTGTAATTGTTTTATATTGTAATGATTAGAATATTTTCATTTATGGTGTGTTTTATACTGCTAATATTGTAAATCTGTATATTGGCTATATCGTTTGGTTGTAAGATTAGACCAATAAAACACAAAGACTGATGCATATGTGAGATAAATTTATTATATTTTTTATTAATACATTCTAATTTGTTATTAATCTTTAATGTGCTTAAACCTATATGAAAATCACGAGGTAATAAAGCGTTCTTTTTATAACACAATGTTATGTTTCACGTGGAACAATTTAAAAATTTAGCATTTTTTGATTTTTTAAATGTGAAATTATTAAAATGTTTAAAGTTTTTAGCTTATTATTTCTAATTATAGTTTTCAAAATGTGCGAGTTTATAACGTGTAAGCCATTGCATTGCTAGTTGATTTGGTGTGCTCGTTCTGATATGTGTATTAAAGTTGCTGTGTAAATTGTGAGGTAAATATAATTGAGTGTTAATTATAATTATTAATATTTGCATTAAATACACAATATTTGTTGCCTGTAATATTGTTTTTATATGGTTAATATTAAATTTTAAAAAAATTTCTTAAGTTCATAAATTTATTTAAGAAAATATGTTTTTTAGGTGATAGATACGCCTAGCAAAATAATAATTACAGAAAAAAGTGTTGATTTAAAACTAAAGCAGTATAAGAATATGATAAGTGCTATTTGATATATTTATAAATAATTCTTTTTGTATCTTGTTAATTTTATTAAACAAGAGATATATAACAAACTAAAAATAGAATTGTTCTAATTAAACTGTAGAATAGTAAATTATAATATATTAATACTAGTTAAATAATAATACATATACATAAAGTATTTGTTTGTTAGTTAGAATTGTGATTATAATTAGTTGAATGATTTTAACGATATCTATATATATGTTATCAACAAGTGCACAATTTTATCCACATTTAATCAATGAAAAAATATTTATAAAACCATATGTTATAAATCAAACTGCTTATTCCTATTCTAGTACAAGTGGAAAAGATAAAAAATGTGGATAACTTGGCAAAAATGTGGATAACTTGGCAAAAAATCAGTTGTTTATCCACATTTTGGGCAATTTGTCCTCACAAATTATGAAAAATCACTATATTTAATGTGGAATGTTAAAAATATGTATTTTATAAGTAAAAAATTTGTCGGATTTGTAAAAAAGTAGGTCTAAATTTTACAAATATTTTAACTTTATATTGACTTTATATTTTTTTATGTATATAATGTTTAAAAAGAGGTGCTTATGAAAAAGTTTAAAAGAATTGGAATGGTTGTTGCTTTGATTGAGGAGCAAGAGTATTTAACAAAATATTTTGGTAGAAGGGTTAATAAATATAAGTTTGGCGAAATAACTGTAACTGAATTTAATTATAAAGATTGTAAAATATTTATGGCAGATAGTGGGGTTGGTGAAATTTCTGCAGCTCTTTCAACACAAATGTTGATTTTAAAGTTTGATGTTGAGGTAATATTGAATTTTGGAGTTGTTGGAGGGTTAAGTAAAGAACTTAATTGTGGTGGTGTTGCATATGTTGGTGAAATTGTGCATCACGATTTTACAACAAGTTATAAAAATATGGATGAATATGCTGGCAAGTATATGTTTCAGCCAGATAGCTTTGTTTTTAAAGCCAATAAAAAAATGCTTGAACTTGCAAAAAAAGTCATTGGTGATAGAAAAGTTGTAAGAATTGTATCTGGTGATAAATTTGTTGATGATAATACTTTTAGAGATTGGCTTATAAATCATTTTGGCGGCGAGATTTGCGATATGGAAAGTGCTGGAATATATTTTGCGTGCCGAAATCATAACATTCCATTTTTAATGATTAAAGCAGTGTCAGATAGTGCAGATGACAATGCTAGTGTAGATTTTAATGCAACAATAGATGCGGGTGTTACTTTTTATGTTGACGCAGTAAAAAAATTAATTGATTATATGTGCTAATTACATTAAACATTAAAGATTTTTCATTATCAATTTATATAACAAAATGTTTTAAAAATAGTAATTTTAAATTTTTTATTTTATGTAGTCAATTTGAGATATATCATTTGGTTCTTGTTACTAATTATTTATTTTATTTATAATAGTAATTATATTTTACACAACAAAGATATTAAAATTTTTATGAATATTATATATAAAATTGTAATTAAAATTATTAAAGTGCTATATTTTTTAATATAATTTAAGATTAAAAGAATTCTATAAAAAAGAAACAAGCGTCATAATTTGCATTTTGACGCTTGTTCTTTAATAGTGAGTATAAGTTGAAGTTTATAAAAATTGAAAAAGCTTAACAATTTTTACAAATTTATTATACAACTTCATTCAAACTTTGTCAAACAAAACTAATTAAATTTTGTTTTATTATTTTAAAAATCTTAACACTAATCTAATTATTATTAAAAGTTATCCATATGCTTCACAAAAAAGTTGTTTTTTTGGCGTCCTAATAAGTACAAAAAAATTTTTCAGTGACTGATGTTAATTAAAAGCAGAAGTGCTTGAATAAGTAGTAATACACAGAAAACAAAATTTTATCGCAGATTAAAATTCGCTTCCTATAGTAATATTATCAAGGATGGCAATAATTTCCGCAAAAAATTATTTTATGGGCCCCCCCCCCTCAATAAGCAGGGCGAAGCCACATTTTGCAGTGGCTGACAATAATTCAAATAGTGTTAAACTTGATTTATCAAGATAAAAGCGTTAGCTTTTGTTTAATTTGAGTTTTCTCAAATTTAACGACACATAATTTATATTTATGCATAAAACTTTGGAATAAAAAATATATTATATTAATTAAAAAATATAATATTATATATCTATTAGTTATATGGATTGGTAAAAAATTTGATTTATTTGAGGTGAATATGGAAATTGAGCAAAAAGTTGCTAAAAAGCATATAGTTAACATTGTTTATGGTGATAGTATAGAAATTCGTGGCATTGTTTGTGCGTTGGAATATGACGAAAATATTGCAGTTTTCAAGCTGGCAGATAATATTTTGACTATTCACGGTAGTGAATTTGATGTAAAATCTATTGATGTAGAAAATGGAATTGCGATAGTTAGTGGTTGTGTAAGCAGTTTAGAGTACGCAAAGTCTAGAGAGAAACAAGGCTTTTTTAAGAGGCTAATGAAGTGAATAATATTGCAAATGAACAGCTTTTTGAGTTAGGTGTATTATTGATTGCTGCATTTGTTTATATTGTGGCACATTTTACGTGTAGCGGTTTAGCCATTTTAATAAGTAATCAGAAAACAGGAATTATACGTAGCTTTTTACAAGGTGCGTTATTAATTTGTATTTTAGCAATAGCAGTAATTTGTTTCTTTAATGGAAAAATTAAATTTTATCATTTTGTTGCATATGGTGGAACAGTTGCAATGTTAATAAAAATTATTAATTTGCTTAAAAACAAATTTCATCAATTAAAGGCCCGTAAAAAAGAATAATCTTTGAAATATAATAATTTACATATTTTTATGGAAGTAAAAAAATATATTTAACTTTAATTACAAACAGCACAAGAATTTAATCTTGTGCTGTTTGTATAATACAACAACTTTTGATAATAAAACTATTTTATTGTAACCAGATTTTTGGAGTTAAATTATCTACATCGTAATACCAATGTTGACCATCATAAATTGGACTTGTTGAATAAAATAATATTTGTGCGTTCAAAATATGTTCATTATATAAACCGATTTTGATTTTATTCCATTCTTCTATATTCTCACCTTTGTAAAACACCATAGATAAATTACCATATAAGTTAAATGCAAATTCACCTATTTCAGTTACACTATTTGGAATAATTATTTCTGTTAATTTTTCACAAAGAGCAAATGTTCCAGTACTAATACTAGTAACGCCTTGAGGAATTTCTATATTTGTTAAGTTCTTACAAGCTTGGAATGCATATTCTCCTATTCTTGTTACAGTAGGGGGTATAGAAATATCTTTTAAGTTGGTAAATTTGTTAAATGCAAAATCACCAATCTCTGTTAAATCATTTGGCAAGTTTACTTTTGATACATAATCTGCCAAGTAATCTTTTCCAGAAATAGATGGATTATAATCCCAAATTATTGGGGAATTGCATCCTCTAAATGCAGCAATTTGAACAACACTCACTGTTGATGGTAATATTAAAGTTGTTAGATTAGCACAATAAGAAAAAGCGTCTTTTTCGATTATTCTAACACTTGAAGGAATAACAACTTTAGTTAAAAAAGCACGCCCACCGAATGCTGATGATCTAATTGTAGATACAGGTAAACCATTGTGTGTGTCAGGTATGACTATTTCTGATTTTCTTGCGTTGTATGAATGTATTTCATAGCTTTTGCCATCAGTAGATAAAACAAAAGTATAATAAGGTATTAAGTCAGCATTGATTATTGTTTTATCTGTCCAAGTCCATATGCCTGTTGTTGGAATGTCCCAACCGACAAATATCCATTCTCCGTCAATTGTAGGAATAGGTAATTCGTAATGTTGATTATAGGTAAATTCTATTGTATGTTGATTTAAGTCACTATGGGGAGCATTAAGCGTAACAATATATTTGTTTGCGGAATATTTTGCATATATATCTAAATTACCATAGCTACCAGAGTTGATACAAACTATTTGATTTTTGAATTCATTATCAGAATACCAGCCCTCAAATGAATAACCAATTTTTGTTGCATCGGTTAGTGTAATTGTAGAAGATTCTATGTTATAAGTGCTAATGTTATTATGCGTTCCTCCGTCTAAATTATATGTAATTGAGTAGTCGATAGGCTCCCATATGGCGTATAATTCAATATTTTTTGGTAAATTAAAGTTTTCAAAAACATAACCAGCACAATAATTGGTTCCTGTTCCATCTGCTTTTGTGTTCCATATTTTAAAATTATAGGCTGTTCTAAAAAAAGTATTTTCTTCTTTCATAACCACATTAGAATTAAATTCAACTTCTTGTTTTTGAGAATTACCTAATTCATAATTTGATAAATAAGTTATGGTGTATGTTTTTGCTTGCCAAAGTGAATTGAAAATTGTGTCAGAGACAATTGGATCATTTATATTTTTATCCCAAGCAACAAACTCATAACCTATTTTAGTTGGTTCTATTGGTAAAGAAGCAAAATCATCCTCTTCAATGTGTTGAGTTTCAATATCGGTGCCACCATTTGTATTAAAAAATACATCATAAATTGGTTTACGGCGTATTTGCAAGGTATAAAGTGTAACATCTTTATTGTAAGTAACTAATACATAAAAAACATTGTCCCCAATATTTAGAGGAGAAGCCACTTTGCTAGGTATTTCGTCTTTGCATTGTATGTCAGTTGTCAATTTCCATTCATATTTAGTTGTAACAAGGCGTGCGATATTTAAGTATTCAGAGGAGTTTGAAACTTTTGTTGAGAAAGTTGTTTCGTCAATCTTTTCAAAGCCATTAAAAGAAATATCTAATAAATTAGGTTGTTCGTCAGGTGGCAAAGGTGTAGTTACAGTTATTTGTTTTGTTGTACTTTTACCATCTGCTGTTGCTTTAAGGATAATTATCCCCTCATTAAGTGGAAGTAAAATGCCATTATTGTTAATATTCGCAGTTCCTTGTTCAATATCCCATTGTACAGTTTTGTCAGTTGCATTATTAGGAGTAATTACCACGGAATACTGTTCTTGAATACCTTTAATAGCATTATCCGCACCTATTATTGAAATGGATTCAACATGTATAATATCTGAATTGTTATCATTATTATTGTTGTCATTATTACAAGCAACAAATGAAAATAAAGATAACAAAAGTAAAATTGTAACAAACAAAAGATTTATAAATTTTTTCATATTTACCTCGCAGTAGATTTAGCCTATTTTATATAATTAAAAATTCAGTTAATTATTTTTATCTAAATAATCAGGTCGCAATTCCCAAATTCGTTTACCATTGTAGAAGAAATACCAAGAACCGCTAACTCGACCACCTCCACCAAGGTTGCTTGCCAGTTGAGAAAGAGTATAAGTATTTCCATTGTATTCAACTTTGTTTATTTTGTCTTTTACAATTGCTTTTTTAGCAGGGTCATTTTCAAATAAAATTATACTGCCTAAAGGAATATTAACCATCTCAAATGTGGTATTTGGCAATCTTTTATTTTGTTTTTCACCTGTAGAAGTGGTTGTTTCAATCACTTCGGTTAAGACATTTGTAATTTCTTTAACACCTTTCAAATCCCGTGAGTATGTTTTTGCATATTCAACACATCCACTCCAAAAAAATTCAGTGGTTTTATTCCATATTTGTGAACGATGACGAAATTGTTTAAATTGTTCGTGTACTTTTTTCTCAACCCAATCAACATCCTCACATTCAAAAATAGCAATTGGTTCAAATGGTTCAGGAACATTGCTTGCTGACAAGCCTCGCTTTTCAAAAGTTGAAAGGGTTGTTTTTCCGATTTTAATTAAATGTTGAAATGCAGAATTTCGTGCAAAATAAAGTAATCCTTTTGCCATAAATTATTACCTCCATAAAGTAAGTTTTTCTAGTTTTGTCTAAAAAAAGTGTCGCCCCCCAACGAGAGCGACAAATGCTATGCCGAAACTCTTGTTGAAGTGCGACCTTACAACTAGCCACTATAAAATTTTGCTTTATAGGTTGGTTTCGGCGATAAGCTAAAAATAAATTACCTATAAAGCCCCTAATGAATAGTGACTAAAATTATATTAATTAAGTTGTAAGGTCGCATTTGTATTATAGCACTTTTATGCAAAACAGTCAATATTATTTGATTTATTTTTAATTTTCAAAACATATAAAAATTATGAATGTTAAAATGATAACAGATTTTATTTGTTTAAGTTATCTTGTGGTAGATTATAAATTTAAATGTTGTATAAACTTTTAATTGTATAAGTTTAAAAGATATGCTATAATAACCTTAATTAATAAAAAGATTTATCAAAAAAGTTTGCAATATGTGGGGTATATATGGATAAAAAATTCGCTATTATAGATATTGGTAGTAATTCTATAAGGTTAATGATAAGTGATGGCGTTAAAAGTTTGAAAAAATATGTTAACACAACAAAGCTAGCTGAGGGACTTGCGAAAACTGGCGTTTTAAACGATATTGCTATGGAGAGAAGTTTGTCTGCAATATGTGAGTTTGTGGATAAGGCAAAAGATATTGGAGCAGAGCTTCATATTTTTGCAACTGAAGCTGTTAGAAGTGCTAAAAATAGTAAAGAGTTTACAGATAGAATCAAGCAACACACTGGCTTGTGTACAGATATTGTTTGTGGTGAAATGGAAGCAAAACTTGGTTTTGTTGGTGCTTCACAAGGACAAAATGTCTGTGTTGTTGACATCGGCGGTGCTAGCACGGAAATTGTTTGTGGTGATAAAGGCGAAATTTTCTATGCTAAAAGCGTACCAATTGGTGCAGTAAGATTACTAGATAATTGTGGTGAGGACGAGGTGTTATTAACTAATTATGTCGCAAATAAATTAGTGTTATATGGCAACGTGCCAAGAATGGACAAGTTGGTAGCTATTGGTGGAACAGCATCAACTATTGTGTCTGTATTGCAAAAAATGAAAGTATACGATACCGAAAAAGTGCATAACTTTATGTTATACAAAAGAGATGTTGAAAAAGTGTATCATTTAATTAAAAATACCGCTAAAGAAAAACGCTGTGACATTATAGGGTTGGCAGAGGGAAGACGTGACATTATAGTTGGTGCGACTTTTGAGCTTTTCAAAATTATGGAAATGTTAGGTTTTGATTATCTGTATGTAAGTGAACAAGATAATCTTGAGGGATATCTGATGTTAAATAAGGAAAAATGGTGTCAATAATTTAGACAGTGCTAAGGAGTTTTTAAATAAATGTAGCTTTTTATGCTATGTAGTTGTTAGAGTTAATTAAATTAAACAATTGTAAGGTTTTTAACACGAGATTGATGGTTTTGGAAGAGGTTATTAATGAAAAAATGGCTAATAATGTTGATAATAATTTGTAATATTATTCCTATTGTTCTCATTGTGTTGGGGTTATGTTTGCCCTTGCGGATATTGTTTCAAGTAGGAATATTTCTTGAGGGAATTATTGCTAATATTACTATCTTATATATTATAGATTTAGCTTGGAAAAAACATAAGAACGAATCAAAAACAAAAGGACACTTACTTAAGGAAATTTTTTCATTATTTAAGAAAGATAATGTGAATGTAAATGATGAGGGTGATGACAAAAGAGAAAATGAAATAAAAGAGTTAAATGAGATAAACACTACTTATGGCACAGAAAACCAAAAAGCAGTGCTAAAAAGAGTAGTGTCTAATCATAAAAGAGCGAAAAGGATAATATCTGAGTGGCCACACTCTTACTGGGGACGTTATGTTGCAATAGCTTTCTTTTCGTGTATAGTGCTTGCTTTGGTGTTTTTTGTTGTTTTTTTGGTTACACAATATAGCGATTTTCCAACAGTCACGGTGGCTTTGTTGGGTGTTGGTGTTGTAATAATATTTATATCATTTATAATTATTATGATAAACGAAAGAAAATCAATTTGGCGTGTAAAGAAGTATTTAAATAGCAATAATGATAAATATAAGAGAAAATTTATTGAAGCTGACGCAATTGTCAAACTGACAATAATTTCTAGCTATACACAAACTGGAACTAAAACTCATTCAAGAGTATCAAATTGTGTTTATAGAATTTTGATTGAATGTAATGGAAAAAAATTATATGCTTTTAGTAGAAATTTTTATAATGAAGGTGACATTGTTACAATAATTTATAAAGAAAAATCAACAATAGCAAGCATAATAGCAGATTATTATAGCGAAGATGATGAAAATTCTTGTGTAGAGGATGACCCAGACAATTTTTGGGTTGCAAAAGATGAAGAATCTAATTCGTGTTTAGAACCAAATGAACAATCTAAAATTCAAGGAAAAATGAAAGATAAATAAATTGGTGAAGAACTAATCTTTTGCAAAGTACTTTGTTAGAATAAAGAAGTAGTTGTGTAAATTTTATAAAATAGGAATTAATTGATTTTTTTTGGCATATAATGATTATATAGAAAACCAAATATTAAATCTTAAATAATCATTTAGTATCGATTTTTGACTGGTTTTTTGAAAATAGATTGGATATAATTTAATAAAAAACATTATCAAAATGTAAAAACATTGCAGATTATAATAAAAAAATAAATTTTTGTAGTCAAAATCCTTGACAAACACAAATAAATAATGTATTATAATCAAGCATATAGTGCTGATAATTCAGCATATTGTCGCAGGATGGAGCAGTCGGTAGCTCGTCGGGCTCATAACCCGAAGGTCGTTGGTTCGAATCCAACTCCTGCAACCATTAGTTTTGATAGTGTTTTTTATTTTAAAAACACTGTTAAAACAACAACTTTGCAAAAAAGTTTATATTTTGGCGGTGTAGCTTAGTTGGTTATAGCGTTCGGTTCATACCCGAAAGGTCATAGGTTCGAATCCCATCACCGCCACCACATATATTATTGTGGCCCCATGGTCAAGCGGTTAAGACATCACCCTTTCACGGTGGAATCAGGAGTTCGATTCTCCTTGGGGTCACCATTAAATAATCTAAAAGATTAGAAAACACTATTAATTTTTTGGAATAAACAGAAAATTAATTAAATGGAAGCTTAGCTCAGTTGGGAGAGCATCTGCCTTACAAGCAGAGGGTCATAGGTTCGAGCCCTATAGTTTCCACCATAAGGCCTGTTGGTCAAGCGGTTAAGACGCAGCCCTCTCACGGCTGAATCGGGAGTTCGATTCTCCCACGGGTCACCATTAGGGAACTGGACGAACACACGGTGCGATGTACTCGTCCAGTTTTTTGTTTTATATGAATCCTTTGGTATGAAAGTAAAGATAAAAGATATTTTGCCAAAGCGACCACTTCCAATCTGCTGGAAAACACAAAAAAGACATAAAGGAAGATTTACAAAATAACAAAAAGGCATCTCAAAAAAAACTTGGGATGCCTACTTTTTTAAAATCCAAAATTTATTTTCCTTTCGTGGTGTCTGTTGTAGCATAGTTCGATTAAATGTAAACCACAAAAAAAATATCACTTAAAATACAAAATGTAAAGAATAGTCAGACAGAAAAGTCTGGCTTTTTTTATGCTTATTTGTGTTTGAGTACTTTATCAAATACAATTATGCAATATTTTTTTGTTGTCTTGTTGGAAATAAAAAATGGTTTACATTTACAAATTAATTTAAATGATTGCTTGCAGATTATCGAACTATGCTACTTTGCCCCTGCCGAAAGGCAAAATAAAATAATTGGAGGTAAAAATTATGTGTAATTTAAAGAAATGTCCGATATGTGAATTAAACTACATTGCTGATGACCAAGAATGTTGTGAAGTTTGTAATCCTAAAAATAATGACAAACTAATATCTACATACGAGGAAATGTATGAGTCAAAAAGACAAGAAAAATTTGATGAATACAAAAAACGCAGAAAATCAATGCAAGAATTTTATTCCATTAGATATGGAAGATAAAAACTAGGAGGAATTATGAATACAAAAGTAAATAAACAAGAAACAAATGAAGAATTAAATAAAAGATTGTATTTAGCTGAATTTGAATACTTTGATAGTGAAGAATGTATCACTTTTAATATAGTAGATATAGACTTAGACAATATGAATATTACAGTCGCTGTTACAAATAGAGGTAGGATAAGCGTAATAACTTATGACCTTCTGCGTGATGGTGACTGTTTATATTTTGAGTACGGTAATTTTTATGAACAAATAGAAATTGATAATTTTACGGAGGTAGATTGCAATGGATAACAAAATTAGTATGGTAATTGGTAGTTGGGGTTCATACAATGCTTGCAATGAGCGAGCATTAGGCTCTAAATGGCTTGATTTGAGCGATTATGAATGTTGGGATGAAATAGTCGAAGAACTTGAAGAACAAGGCTTTGAACTAAATGGCATTGATGAAGAATTGTTTGTGCAAGATATAGAAGGTATACCAACTGATGGTGCGGATTGGGATTATGTTAATCCTAAGGAGCTGTTTAAGACTATAAAAACATCTGGTGTGCTAGATGATGAGTATAAATTTGAAATTATGCAGGCATTTTTGGAGGTAAGGTCATTTAATGAATGGGAAGAATTAATTGAAAAATATGATGATAGTTGGGATATGGATATTTATTTGTACAGCAATCAATCTATGATTGATGTTGCATATAACCTAGTTGAAGAATTATACAACATAGAAGGACCATTAGCAAATTATTTTGACTATGAAGCATTTGCAAGTGACTTATCGTATGTTGGATACACCGAAACTAGTTATGGTGTAATAGAAATTAGATAATTAAAAATAAAGGAGATAAAAACTATGAAAACAATATTTAAAGAACAAAAACAAAAAGCAGTAGAATTAATGAAGCAAATTGATATTTTCAAGCCTTATATAAATGGTTTTGCAGACAATAACCAAGTTTGTTATTATGAAGGCTTTGGTGGATTTTGGGCTAACCAAAGACCTGAACTGCAAGAGAAATTGCAAGCAATAGAAAAGAAATATAATTGTGTAGTATATGCAATAACTCACGAATTTGCAGAGTTTGGCGAGTGTTACAGTTTTTTACTTGTGCCAGAATACAAAGATGAATGGAATAACTTGATTTATAAAACTAGCAACAATACATATTATGCTTTTGCTTATGTGTGGAATGTTACTGATAACTATTGCAGTGAATTTGGCACGATTGAAATACAAAGTTTTGGCGGTGGAATAAGGAGGATTGGTTAAAATGACTACAATAAAAGATTTACAAAAATACATAGGTTATGAATTTAGTTCAGGTTCTTATATTGGTGAAGATTACAAAAGTTTTCAAACAAAATATATCAACTATTTGAAATGTGTTTGCAAAAACAATGGTTGGAGACTAGTAAACATTGGTCGCAATCATTATTGTTTTTCTGCGTTCATTGAGAGTAGAGAAAACAGATTTGTATACATTTCAATTAGTGATGTTAGACATTTTAGTAATGAGTGGTATGACAACATATTGATACGCACAGCAAAGAATGAAACAGATTACAGAGGTGGTTTTAATCATCATACAACACTTGACAGATTGGAAGGAAGTGTTGCCAAATTACTAAGGGATTTACCGTTTTAGGAGGAAATATGAAAATATCTACAGATAAATTATATAGGGCGTGCAACAAATATCAATTTTTTACAAATGGAGATATTAGTCAATACGACAAACTATTTGAACGAAACAAGGAAGGTACTAGCCTTCAAACATTGGCAACGATAATCTGGATATGCTCTAATGGATATACAGAAAATGAAATATTACAAATACTACAAAAGGAGTGTGATTTAAAGTGATTAAATTAAACTTAGAAGCAAAGAACAATTCACAGCAACGCATACTTGAATATTTACAAGAGAATGTGAGCGAAGTATTGGCAGAAAAGATAAATAATGGCACACCATTTACAAAAGACGACAAACAACTTATCAATAAAAAAACACTTGATGGCTTTATGAAATACGCCTCAGATGAAGCAAGAAAACAAGCGGAAAAAGGTGTAAACTCTGCTTGTGTTGAAGATAGTGTTGTATTTGGTTGGGCTATACATTATTTTGAAGAAGATAGCATCGAAGGAACTTTGTACAATCTTGATGGCACAGAATATAAGCCAGTTGTGAAGGCATCAACAAAGAAAACCACTGCACCAATTAGAACTACTACAAAAGCAAAGCAAGAAGATAGTGGTATTAAGAAAACTAGTTTCTTTGACTTGTTTAGGAACAAGAAAATGTGGATAAAAATGCAGAAAACCAATCGAAAATCGGGGTTGATACGGAAAACAATGTGGGAAAAGACATATTTGAGCAAGATTATATAGAAGTTGAAGACCCGAAAATCTTGATTTTATGGAAAACGACGAATCGGAAGAACAAGAGCAACCACAACACCCATTAAGTCCGCATTATGCAAGATATATAGAAATTGGAGAAAGATATCCAAACAATGTTGTCGCTCAAAAATTGGGAGACTTTTACGAGATATATGATGAGTATGCTGTTGAAATTTCGGATAAACTTGATTTGACCTTGACAAGTCGAGATTTTGGGTTTAAAAGTCGTACTCCGTTGATAGGATTTCCATATCATGCAGCAGCAAACTATTTTAATAGGATAAGGCAGTATCACAATGTAACTATTATTGATGGCAACGATATAAAAGAACTGCCACAAATAGTTATGGTTGACGGAACAATGATTGACAAAGAAACAGGCGAAATATTGAATGAAGGAGTTTGTGAACAGCAGACTCTTTCTCTTTTAGATAACGAATTGTTGCAGTACTTAAACAACATATTGATAACAAAATTAAATTTATGTGAGGTGCGAAAAATGTTTACGATTAAACAAATTAGAAAAATACCCAAAGCAATGTTGGAGAGAATAAAGGCAATAGATGATGAGTTGACCGAAAAACCAAATGGCAATACAAGATATTACAAGTATTACACTCTTTATGGAAAAGAACTTGCAGAAGTTATAGTTGCTGTGAGAAATCACTATAAAAAGTGGCATTGCAAGCAAGTTGTTGTACACGGAATACATAATAAAGATGTGTATTTGCAAGATATAGGACAAAAAATAGGTTTTGCAAAAGTTGGCTGGTTTAGAGACGGAATACAAAATATCCAAAATGGTACGACTATGATTGGGTTACAATGATGACAAGTATTTTAATCTGTCTAGTGCAATTCCCATAAATAAAAAATTTTTTTTAACTTTGCCACAGTATAAATATTCAGCCATAAATATTTATGATTATAACGATATATTGAACTATCTAAGACTTTATGAGCAATATCCGCAAGCAGAACTATTAGTTAAATCTGGACTTTCTTGGTATGCAACAAGCAAACAAATTTTAAGACTATGTGAAAAAGATAAACAGTTTTGCAAATGGCTTTATAAAAATAAAGACACCCTGAAAAATGAATATTATACTGCTTCTATCATTTCTGCCTACAAACAAAATAGACCAGTAGAAGATGTGTTTTTATTTGATAGTTTTAAAAAGTTGTTTGACAAAGAAGGTAATTTTAGACACTTAAAAGAAGTATTTAAAAGCGATAAAAAACAATTCTTAGAGTATTTAATAAAACAAAATATTGATGGTCATTGTTATCAAGATTATTTAACCGCTTGTAAATATTTGGGTTTAGATATGACTTTGCCTAAAAATAGGTATCCACACAACTTTAAACACAGGCACGATATTAGGATAGACCAATATAACACTGCAAAAGCAATTAGAGATGAACAAGAACGAAAAGAATTTTACGAAAAATTTAAACAGGTAGCAAACAAATATACATCTTTGGAGCGAAATTTAACAAAAGACAATTACCTTTGCATAATAGCATTATCCCCACAACAACTAATTTATGAGGGCAAACAACTAAATCACTGCGTAGGGCGAATGAATTATGACCAAAAATTTGTTAGAGAAGAACGTCTAATATTCTTTATTAGAAACAAATCTGCTCCAAATACACCATTTGTTACATTGGAATATTCGCTTAAAAACAAAAAGTAGTGCAATGTTATGTAGAACACAATAGTAATCCTGCGGATAGTGTTTGGACTTTGTAAACAACAAATGGTTGCCTTATGCAAACCGAAAACTAAATAAAATAATAAAAGCGGTGGCTTAACACAAAGGAGAATGAATTATGTCAAATTATTTTAGAATAACAGGATATGTGAAAGAAAAAGATTTGTGATTCATTATGGATTGCAATGGAATGTTCGAAAAACTTTGAGAGTTCAGTGCATTAATGATACAATACAAAATACAAGTATTAGAGGTTGCAAATGATACAAAATTTCTTGATGGCAACATTGGCAAAGTAGAATACGATGCAAAAAAGGAATTTGTAAAGATTGCGGTACTCTTTTAGATGACAAATATGCGTCGTTATGTGACGAGTGCAAAATAAAACGATTAGAAAAAACACGAGACTTTTGTCTTGTAGTCGGAGAAGAGCTGCAAAATATTGCCAAAGTACTAAACAAAAATGAACAAAACAATGGTTCTTACATAATGGAAAATCGGTTTGAAAATTTTTCTACGGATAGTGACTGCACTATCACTGACGAAGAGTATCCAACCTGTAAAACTTGTGGCACGAAAATGACAGGCTTTGATGGTTGGGCTTGGTACACTTGTCCTAATTGTGGTGATAAGGTGAGGATTATAGAAGGAAAAGAAACTTGGCATGATGACATTTTTGATAACAAAAACAAGAAGCAACATCATTCTGATTTTGAACTAGCGGATTTTTGCCGTGGTGGAGAGTTAACAGAAGATTAGATGTATATTTTTGCAATATCCACGATTTTGCAAATATGAAAATTTAAACTAATACAGCAAAATATATAACAAATTTAAAGCCGGAAATTCTTTACAGAACTCTCGGCTTTTTATGTGTTTAATCCTTTTTGTTATCTAATAATTTTGAATTGCTCTGTTGCAATACTTTTAATTGTGGTTTTGCCATTTAATTAAGTTGTTTTAGACATTTGGTTTGTGGCACATTTTGCTCAATTAATATAACATTGTATCTTTCTTAAATTGCAATGACAAGTATATTTTCAATTCAGTATAGTCTATAATGTTAACTTTTAAAGATGGATTTTCTTTTCGCCATTCTCCAGCTGTTTTGCCAAATAATGCAATATTCATCGAATCTACTTCAGTAGCATAAATAAATTGTATTTGTTTATCAGTGAGAGTAGTTACAATATTTTCTTTGATAGAATTAGTACGTATTTGATAGTTGATTGTTGCAGGTTCTCGTTTTTGCTGACCATTCAAGTTGGTTGCTTTTCTCTGCTTTAAGTTTTTAAAATACTTTAATCAAATAAATTTTAAACTCTGGTCTTATCCACATCTCAAATTAAAAAGCGATGTATTTGTAAGCGAAAATTTCACAATGTTTACCTACTTTTGCTTGTAATTATGCGGCATTTGTTTTTTCTACAAATTCATTTACACTTATTTTAAAATTATTCAAACTTGCTTTGCTTTTTATTATGACGAATTCACCATAATTAAAATTAGAGTTGTTGACAGATTCTCAAATACTAATAAATTTTAATGTATTACGATTACTATGCCAATCTGTAATTAATGAAGCAAATTTTATTTGCTTCATTAATTACAGAATATCTAATATCTATTTCATTTACTATTACTTCTACATTTACAATAACAACTCATATTATTTTTCTTTATAAAATTCTATCATATAATCTAAATATTTATTTAAAATAGTTTTGGCTTTTGTAGGCAATGATAGATTAATGCTTAGTTTGTATGATAATTTTTTAATATAATTATATGCTATTGTGTAGTCATCAAAAAGGAATAAATTAGGATAACTTTTTGACATTTTTGCAAGTATAGGGTTTAAATATTTTTCAATTCGAGTTAACATTTTATCAGTGTATTCTTCAGTTTTATTATGTTTAATTTTAACATAATTAGCAAAATTTCGTTTAAATCTTTGTTCAACATAAGATTGAATATGTTTTGGTTCAGCACTTGATGGTCTATGTATTAAAAAATGTACGTTAGCCTTGTCAATTTTGAAAAAATCTAATAACTCTTGAAGAAGCCAACACGAGTGAAGAGCTGTGTGGTTACAATTTATGTATAATTTGTTGGCAATTTGTTTGAAATTGGTACGTTTTTCATTGCTAAATATTTGCATTTTTGTCCAATTACAACTAAAATCCAATATTTCACTATTATACTTTGGATATAACTCTAGCAATAATTGTGTTGTTCGGCAAAGCAGTCTGCCCCATGCGTGTTCTTCAATAAAATGGCCTAAGATGTCTAATTGATAAGGAGTTGTATTTTCTAAATTGTAGTCTTTTTCAGCCAAATCTTCAATATAATATCTTTTTTTACCTTCAAAAACCACATTTTTAAAGACTTCTGCTTTCTTCTTGTTAAACAAGTCAATTAGCATTGTTTCTGCAATTAAATCTTCTATTTTGTCAAAATAATCAATGTTATTATCGTTAAGCATAAAGCCTCCTTTTCTAGTTAACAAAAAAATCCTCGTCCACCTTAAACAAATTATACGTTTTTAATATTTGTACACCCACCCCATATTTTAGCATTAATTCGCAAAGTTTATTTCCGTTGACTAATCTTACGCTTTTGTGTTGAATTTTATTAACATATTCTTCTGCTTCTTTACTGAACTTTGATGTAGTAAAAAATACTCCTTTATTAACGCCTTCCATCGCACCAACAAATGCCTGTAAATCTTTTCTTCCTACATTATTCCCTTTGTCATAACGTTTAGCTTGTATATAAATAAGATCTAAACCTAATTTGTCTTCACTTATTATTCCATCTATGCCGCCATCATGAGAACGTCCAACTACTTGTCCTGCACTTTTATCATATCCATACCCCATTTTATATAACAGCTCTACAACAAGTTGCTCAAAAAAACTTGGGGCATTGTTCATTATTTTTTGAATTAATAATTCCTTTACATTATTATTATACTCGTTAACAACATGCTCAACTTTTTCTTCTGGCAATATATCTGCAGAAACTATTTCTTTATGAGCAGTTTTTTTTGTTTCTTGTATATTATCTGTAAGAACCTTAAAAATAAATTTCTTGCCTATCGTTTTTTCAATATAAAAATGCTTTATATGCGATGCAGTAGGAAAATCAAGGTTTAAACAATGTCTTCTTATTTCTCCATTTACTACACCTTTGGGATTTTTGGCATTAAAAGTATATAAATCCTTTTCAATAATGTTTTTATAAATTTGGTCAACCGTCATACCGCTTGCTTGTTCTGCCAAAACTATTTTTATGGCTTCAATTATAGTCATTTTAAATCCCCTTGTCCAATTCTAATAAGTGTTTGTAGAAATTTTTATTAGAATATTTATACTCTAAAGAAAGATATTTTGCACCTCTGTCAATATGTGCTTTCACATATTTAGGAAAGTAGTTGTTTTCATTCAAAAATTTTCCTGTATGACTTATAATTAATGCCTTAAATAAGTCATCATACTCACCAGTAATTGTTTGGCGGTTTAATTCCAAGCCATCACTATCAGTTTTAAAATCACTATCTTTTAATTGTTCAGAAGTGCGTAATGATAGTGCCATTGCCAATTTGCATAAAGCAAAAGGTTGTAAATGAATAGTAGAACCAATCTCTTCAAATATAGTCATTGTTGATTTAGAGGTTTTTAATTTGAATATCATTTGTTTTCTCCAAAGTACATATTTGTTTTTATTTTTGTTGTGCCATAGTTATTAATTTGTAATGTGAATTCGTTTGAAATTCTATTAGCAATCATTTTCTTATATTCACCAATTATTTCTTCATCTGTAGATAAAATAAACATTTGATTGTTAAGTCGTAAAAAGAATTCTTTTACAATATTTGCACGATGTTCAGAGTCAATACGAGCAAAAGGAGTATCAATAAAGAAAGGAATATCTTTGTGACTTGTTTTTAATAATGCTAGGTAAATTGACATAATGTATACTTGACGTTCGCCTTGCGAAAAAGGAGCTTTAATTGGAGAAGGCAAGTTAATGTAATTGACTTTATCAAATTCTAATTTATTAATATCCATAATTAATTTTGTGTCATCAAATAAGCTTAAAAAGTCTTTATTTATAGTCTTATAATTCTCTAGTTGTTTTTTTGTTACCCTTATATATTTGTAAGGAATAATATTAATTTTTTTATCAATTACAATACCATCAATAAAATTGTTTTTATTGATAATTGATGTAAAACAGCTCATAAATTCTTGTTGCAATAACTTAGATTGTCTTAAAACAAGTTTTTCTTCAACTAATGAAAATGTTGCAGCAGCACGTTCAGATATATCGCTAATTGATTTGTTTTTTAAAGTCATTTCATAAATCGATTTTGCTTTTTCTAATGATTTTTGTACAATGTTGAAAGTGTTAGTTTGTAATTCTAATTTGTGTTTTGTATTTTCAAGCATAATAGAAAGAGAAGATATTCTTTTTTCTAATTCTTCTTTTTGTTCTACAAAACCTTCATAACCATCAATCGAACAAGAAATTAATTGTTCTCGTAACTTCTTACTATTTTTTAATGACAAATTTAATTGTGAAATAGCAGTAATAATTGAATTTTTATCAAATTCATTTTTTTCATAAATTTGAGCAATAATTCTATTAATTTGATTAATAGAAAAGTCAAAATCTAAAACTTGATTTGATGAAATTAATGATTTTTGCAAAAAAGAAATTAAATCACTGGAATTAAGATTATTAATACAATTTTCATTCAAAAAAGCGTTTAATTCAGAACTAAACATATCGCTTTTAAAAGTACTTAGAACGATTTCACTTCTTTGCTTTTCTTGTGTTTCTGATAATTCATTGTGCAATTTAATTAGTTGATTTTTTAGAATAATAAAAGGCAAATAATTGTTTGCTACATCTTTTAGCCAGCGATTAATACTATCTCTTGTATTTTCTTCTTTTATTATTTTAGCGTTTAAATCTTTCCATTCAGATAAACCAATCCCACCTTCTTTTGAGTATGATGATTGTAAAGAGTGAATTTGAATTTTGCACAAATCAATTTTATTTTCTAAATCCACAATGTCTTCTTTAAGTTTTAACAATAATTTTTCTTCATATTCATATTTTTTGCGTGCATCTAAAAACGCAGTATAACTGCTGTTTTTTGCATCTGTCTTTTTCATATTTCTAGTGAAATTGTCTACCATTATTGATAAAGTATCTAAACCATATAATTTTAAGAAAGCATTTCTAAAATTTTTGTTACCATCTGTTCCTAAAAAGAATTCTGCAATAGATTCACCATCAAAAAAATAGAAATTAAACATATCTGGAGGGATAATAGAAAGCAGATAATTAATAAAGTCTTCTTCCTCTTGACGAAAGATGAATGTTCCATTCTTTTTTACATGAAAATATTCAAAAAAGTTTTGCTTGACTTTTTTCCATTCTCTATGCAATTGATAAATATTTGTTTCTTTTCCATCGTTAAAAACAAGTTCCATTTCGATATAGGCATTTGCTGCATTATCATATAAAGATTTATTGTTTATTAAACCATTGATTATTGAAAAATATTCTTTTCCAGGAGCATCAAAGCCCCAAACTTTGCTACCATATAAACAAGTTTTAATGGCTTTAAAAAAAGTTGTTTTTCCAGCTCCATTTTTACCACCAATAAGAACAATATTTTTATCTTTAGAAATGTTTAAGTCAAATTTATTTAAGTCCTCATATGGACCAATATTAAAAAAAGAAATACTTTTAATCTTCATCTTTTAATCCTTCCTTAATTGTTTCATAGTGTATCCATTCTTGATTAAGAAGTTTATCAAATTCTTTTTTTAATTTAGCTGATTTTGCTGTATATTTGTTTGAGTTTATCATCACTATTAACTTTGTTATTAATTCAAATGGGATTTCTGATTTTTCAGCTGCATTTTGTAGTAAATTGATTATTTCTAAATCGTAAAGAGGTTCTTTATATTCATCCCAAACAAGGCGAGTTCCAAAAACTTCAAAATAGATATCAACTAATTTGCGACGAGTTAAGTCACCCTCTAAATCCCAAATAGTGTCAATCATTTTTAATTCATTGTTTGTTATTAGTTCAAAACCAGTTTCTTTTTGTAGCAAGAGTAATCTTCTTAGAATTTCTTGACGTGCAGACAACTTAAATGGACCGAAACCATATTCTCCACTTGCTTTTTGATATATTTTGCCATTTCTTCTTTTGTTATCTCTAAATAAAGGATTTTGGCGTATACTGACTAGCCAATTACGAAACTCACGCAAAGGTATTAGTTCAGATGAACCATTATCTATAAAGCGTTGCAATGATTTATCTTCTTTTACAATAGTACAACACCAACAACCAAATCGTGAATTGCCTGTGACAGAGATTTTATCTTTATCAATTTGTCCAACGACACTTTGTTCTTCACTCAAGTTTTCTCCTTGATATAGGTTAAATAAATATTTCATATTGATACCCCAAGAAGAAATACCGTCATTTTTTAACAAGTATTCCCACACTAGTTCATTAGGAATTTCAGTTAAAGGATTATAAACATAAGCTTTTTCTATATCTGAATGTGGGATTAGCAATTTGCCTTCAATTTCACGAGATGATATACTACGTCGTCTTGTTAAACTTTCATCTTTACGAACGCCTAATAATAAAATCACTTCTCCATTATTTTTAATAATATTGTTGGTGTAATTATTCATTGGTAAAATTTTTAATCTTTCTGTACACCATCTAAATCCAGGTGGTTCTGGAGTAGGGTACCCTAAACCTATAACTATACTCCAAAAAGATTGTGAAATGTCAGGGTAAATGATATCTGCACGAATATTGGCATTATTATTTTTAGAAAATTCGTTTATTTTTGCAGATGACATATGCATATAATTTTTAACAACAGGATTTTCTACTCCTGTGTCTGAAGTTACAATAAAAATTTTTTTAGTTCGCTCAGATTCTGGTAAACGAGAAACTGTTTCTACAACAAGTGACACTAAAAGAGAGGAGTCTTTACCTCCGCTATAGCCAATAAGCCAAGGTCTATTATCGTATTTATATACATAAGTCATTTCCTCTATAATTTCTTCAAATACTCTAAATTTATCATTTGATTTCATTTTCTTTTGTCCTTTCTTCTTTAGTAAGAGGTAATCCTAATTTCAATTTTAATAAATTGCAAATTTTAATCACACTTTCTTCTTTGCCAGTAATTTTTCCTTGATGGTTGAAAATTCTTCCTAACCATTCCTTATTACAACGTAACCAGTCAATTGTATTTAAATTTTTTAATAAATTAATATCAATATGTTGTGTATAAAAATAATACCCCAATCGTCCAAAAGCATTTAATACTACTGATAGCGTTAAAACAAAATCTTCTTTAAAAGATTGCTTGGAAATCTGTTTTGTTTCTAAAGAATTCCACACATCTATATTAGAAAATATTGATGTCCAAAAATTAATAAGAAATGCATTGTCAGATTCAGAAAGTATATTTGTTTTTATGATTCGTTCATTTGCACGTAAAAATTTTGAAAGAGTGAATAATTTTGAGGAATATTTTCCTAAAGAATCTCGTTCTTTGTCCACATATTTATTAAGAAATGTAACATTACTAATAACATTTTTTACAGCATTTGACATTTCATCTCTATCGTCATAAAGTGTAGAAAGAGATTTTGAAGGCTTAACTGCGTGTTTGTTTAAGTCAGCAAACATTTGTTGGCTACGTTTTAGTCCTTCATCTTTAAACAAGACAACAGCAATTGTTTCTTCTGCTAAAGCATATTTTTCATCTAGAGCAGCTTCTATTGCTGCTTTTCTATGTTGTCCATCATTAATTAATAAAACAGCTTTCATATCTATATGTAACATGCCAAGACTGCTATCAAGAGTAGATGCTTCAAAAGTAAAATCCCCATCAATAGAAGCAGATAGTGCAGAGAAAACATAAGAAGTAGTATTATTCAAAATATAATTTTTAATCTCTGGTATTCGTTGTTCATTTATTTTCCGTTGAGCTCTATATTCTGGTAATAAATATTCATATTCATTGCTAAAAATTTTGGAAATTAAGCCTAATGGAATCATTGCTATGTAATATTCTCGTCCAGCTTGTGTGCCTTTAACTGCAGAAAAATTATAACTAAAAGCCATGCTTGCCTCCAAATAAATATGCTATACTTGCGTATATACGCAAGTATAGCATATTTTGTCTTTTTTGTCAAATATTTATAAAGACTTGATATTTTTTTCGTATTCATCCATTATTGATTTTAAGTGGGATTTATAATAGTTTCTTACCGCTGTTTCCGCTTTTGATTTGCTTGTAAAAGTTGAAAGGTCAGGGAACTTATCAATTTCTTCTTCCTTTTCAAAAGCTTTTTTTGCTTCTAAAAAATATTTATAATTTAATTTTGAACTAAAATCTTCTTCTGATTTTTGGCTTAAAATATTAATTTTTTCTTTGATAGATAAGTTTTTTAGACTATTATTTATTTCTGATTTAATGTATAAATAATTGATGGGACAAGATATATACTTAGTTAAAGTTTTTGGTAAAGTTATTTCTGTAGTTTTTCCTTTAGTTCCATAATTAAAGTTTATTTTGTTACTTTTATTTATAAAAAAATGCTCAGCAGTGAAGGTAGACGATGTTAAATAGGTTTTTAACTTGTTTTGGTTAAAGCTAATGTTCTTATTTGTATCATCTATCTTGGCTAACTCTTTTATTGCAATAATATGTTTATGGATATATTGACCACTTGTTTCTGTAATTTTACCATTTTGTGTAATGTTTTTCCAATAATTTATTTCTATTTTTTTATCTTCCCCTCTTTTTTTATCTTCCAAAAGTTTATAAGTAGCAATTTTTAGTTTATCTTGCCAATCCTCAGATAACACTATTCTTATCAATTTAGATGATTCTTTTTTTCCGTTAGCTATTGTAAAAAGAATACTATAAACATATATATAAAATATAATTTTAGTATCCGATTTGTTAATATTTTTATTATTTAATATATCTAAAAAATATTTACTTATTAACATTTTTGGTACTTCATCATCAATTCTGATGATAGTATTAATAATTGAAAATATACAATCAATCGTGTCATTATCACATCCAATGGTTTTTAAATGTGATTTTATATCCAATAAATCATTATTTTGATAAACATTTTTTAGAAATACTGATAATCCTTTTAATTGATTTATTGCTGAAGTGAAATAAGTTTGTTCATTAATTGCATATAGAATATTTGTTCCAGCATCGTAGGTTTGTTTGCCAATAGCTGTTGCTTTGTTAAATTTTAAATTAGTCTTTAAATCTGTCAATTGGTAGTCAAGGTATTTATTTGCTGTACAAGCAAAATAATGATAATAGAATGTTGGAAGGGAATAATTGTTTAAACCTACTATTCGTAAATCTTTAATTGATTTTTGCACATTAGCCCATTCATTAGACATCATTTCATAATCAATTCGAAATAAATTAGCTTTTAAAATATCAATGTTGTCTAATTTAACCGATTTATCATTTAAATCCAAATAATAATCTACATAAATGCTAGAATTTTTATTATTCGCTATAATAATGTTAATATCGCTATATAATATATTTTTTTTAAAATCCCTAACATCATTAGGTGACATTGAGTCTAAGAAATTCCAAATCGTATTCCAAATTATTTCAAATCGTTCTCTTTGTTCTAAAATGTCAGAATTCAAATATTTGGTTTTATTTGTATCTTTGTTAATTAATTCTTCATTAAAATTTAACTTTAATACGTCAAAAATATGTTCATAAGTTTTGTTGATAAATGTGCACAATGGAAATACAGTAGATAATTTTTTATCTATTGCTTTTAAAATTAAAATCAAAACACTAATTCTTTGTTGCCCATCTATTATGTCATAATTTGAAGTTTCGCTCTCATTCAATAAAACAGTGCCTAAAAATTTTTCATTTTTTTTCAGGTCTTCCATCAATATGGTTACATTTTTAGCCCCCCAACGAATTTCTCGCTGATAAGCAGGAATAGAATAAATTCTACTATTAGGCAGTGTTTTAGAAATAATTGTATTGTTTTGTCGTATATTAAAATTAATTTCTTCGTTTTTTAGGAAATCTTCAATTGTTAACATTAAAGACATATTATTCATAAGTACCTCGTATAAGTTTATATAATTAGTTAGTTAGAATTTCTTCAAGAGTTATAGATTCTAATATTTTGTCGTATTCAGTAGCAGTCAGTGATTCAAAATAAGTATATAATTCTGCTTCTGCAACAAGAGAAGAAGATGAAGAAATATTTTTGTAGATTTGAGTAATGCCATAATTTGCAAAACCAGTTAGAAATTCTGTTGCTCTAATTTTTTTGTTGGTATAATCTGGATTAAATGCTAGTTTCAATCTTTCATCTTCATCTAAATTTATAGTTTGTGAATGAATTATTGCGTTTTGCAACATAAAATCCAATAAATCACGTATATCTGTATTTTCTCTATGGGTATTACGACCAATAGTTTTTGGAGAAGGAAGCGGATTGTCTAAATCCTTATCAGATATGATTTGATCTTCCCTAATACCAATAGCACATGCCAACACATATACATCAACTAATCTATTAAATATTCCAAATTTGTTATTTGCACACAATTCGTTGTCAGCACGTTCCCATAAAGGATGTCGCATTTCAATGTCAGAACTTAATATCATTTATATCACCTCTCTCAATTCTAGCTTTTTCTTGAGTTTCATTTTTGATAACATAAAAATCATACAAAGCTGTTTCAGATAGCAAACTCTTTATTTTATTTAAATCTAAAGTTAGCAAAATAGTTTGTTTTGAAACTGTAGGCAATGTTTTAAAAATATGTTCAGATTGCGTAGTACCAGTGAAAGCAAATGGAGCATCTATAATAATAGGGTTTTCATTATTGTCCATTTTACATTCTTGTAATGCCTTTATAATTCCAATAACGTATGAGTATACATCGACTGCTAATTGCCCACCTGTTAGGTATGTTGTGCGAAGAGAAAAATCATCGTTGATAAATTGAATTTTATCCGCATCCAATTCTGTTTGAGTAGTTAATTTCTTAAATGTCTCTTTTACACAATCATTCAATACGGATTTTACCTGCAACTCTTTTTGTCCTTTTTCTATTCGCAACAATTCTGAAAGCTTTTCAAAGAATTCTAATCGTTCATGATATTGACTTGAAATTTTTGAATTTTTTAAAGCTTCGTTGTATTTGCGAAGCGAAAGATCATAGAGTTGCTTTTTCTGTGCAATTTTTCCTTCATAATTTGATTTTGCACTTTCAAGATTTTTCAAATCTAATTGCAAATTTTCAAGTTCTTGAACTAGGTCTTTTTCTGCATCCAATCGTTTAAGCTCATTTAATTTTTCTTGAATTTCTTCATCTAGTTGAGTATTTTTTTGTTCTAATTTTGATATTTCGTTTGTAAACCGTTCATAATCCATAGTGTTTAAACGTGCGGATTTGATGTATTTCTTTGCTTTTGATATAAATTGTCCAAACTCGTATTCATGTGAACTTGGTGGCATAATATTTATTATTCTTTCAATATATTCCGTAGCTTCTTTATCAAGAAGTCTACCACAAACACAGGTGTTTTTTTGCAATATTTCTTCAAGCAAATTTTTTTTCAAGTTCACAAAAACATTATTGTAATTTGAAGTATATTCAAAATTCTTTTTTCTTAACACAGAACTAGATTCGCTAGTAATTTGTGCTAGAAATAAATATGGGTAATTTTTGTAAAATAATGTGCCAATATTATGTTGCAATGATATTATTTTTTTATTATTTTCATCTATTGTATCTCGTTTTGCATTAATCAATTCGCTTAAATTCTTTTTTGAGGATACTTCTCCAAGAATTTTAAAAATTTCATTTATGCGGGCACTTTTTTGAGCAATTTCTGCAATGATTTCTTTTCTCTTTTCTTTCATCACTTCAATATTGTCATATAATTCTTGAATAGTATCATTCATATCTGCAAAAGACATGTTTCCAATGGAAGGCGTGTTTTGTGCCATTAAAGTAGCATAATATCCTAAAACCGTTGTTTTAGCATTTCTATTTGTGCCAACATGAGAAAGAGCTTCGTTATAAATGTCTAAACCAAATAAAGAGTGAATAGCTTTTTTTAATTCATTAGAATTTAAAACTATATCTCTAGCACGTTCACCATCTAGCAGGAAGTATTTTGACAATTCTTTTGGCAGAATAGTATTTATTTTGTTAGCAATATCTCCATTATAAGGATGATAGCCGTTATCATCACCTTTTATTTGAAGTTGGCAATCAGTTCTTTTTATAGATACATTTTCCATTCTAAACGCAAAATTGTAGACAATACATTTATTTAATCTATAAGATACCCCTAAGTGGTCAAAGTCAATTTGACCACTTACTTCAAAACTTTCATTTGTTTTGCATTCGTTATATGCAGATATGTTAAAAAGTGGTTTATCATCTGACTTTCCAAAATCATAGTCATCATAAAACATCCATCTAAAGAATTGTAGGAGAGAAGATTTTCCATAACCAGAATCACCATAAATTAATGTGATTTTACCATTAGAATTAAATGATAGAGTATTTGTGCCATAATAGCATCTAAAATTAGTGATTTTGATACTATTTATTTTCATTTTTCTTCGCCTCCTCATAGTTTCTTACGATTTTAGCAACCATATTTTTTTTATCTTCTTTATTGATATTTTGCAAATTTTCTTTTTCAAGTTCTAAAATAAAATCTTTATAGTCCTTAGGTGTTAAATTTTCACCATTAAATTTATTAATCATCTAAATCTCCTCCATATACAAAGGTGTTGTTAAACTTGATATCTTCATATGATAAATGATAGTTTTCCAAATAAATATCCAATTGTTTAAATAATACATTTTGGTTTAATGCTAATCTAGCGTATTCATAATATCTTCTAAATTCAATTTTTGCAAAAGAATCGTTAGTATAAGATGGCAACACAATTACATCATAAATGTGAGCAATATCTTTATTTTTGTATAAACGCAGTATACGTCCTCTTCTCTGAACAAATTCTCGATAATTGTCATTACTTGAAAGTATCAAAGCACTTTTAATTGATGGAATATTGATTCCTTCATCTAAGCATTTTATAGCCACTAAATATTCAATATATCCTTTATTAAAAGAATCTATTAATTGCATTCTTTCAGTTATATCTTCTGAGGCTGTAAATTTTGAGGCTTTGCCCCCATTTGTTGATAGTTTACAAGTATTGTTTATCATTTTTAAAACATGTTCCAAATGACGAATTTCTTGAAGTTCATTTTGTGTTTTTGTTCCTTCAGAATACAACTTGCCATCACTACAATATATAATTGTATGGTCTTTATCTTTAATATGAGAAAATATTTCAGCAATTTTGCTATGCTTTTCTTCAGCCATAGAGATAGCTCTTAAACGACCTCGATAACCAAGAGTATATTTTTCTTCATCTATAATTATGTTGTGGGTAGCATCCATTCCTTGCAACATTAATTTCGTTGCATTTGTAAATTTAATTTCATCTTCTTCAGTTGCATTCACAAAAATAGGGTGATATTCATAATTCACTAAATAAGTTCCCAAGGCTTTTTCAATTGGAAAGTCTACTATTTGTCCACCAAACCAATCTAATAATGCTTTTGTTTTTGATTCATCTATACCAAAAACTGGTGTTGCAGATAAGCCCAGCTTATATTTATATTTTTCTGAAAGCTCATTGCTGATTTGGTTTAAGAAATTATGTGCTTCATCAACTATTAATAACTTTTCAAAAGCTATTTTGTCATATAATCTAACATACTTATCAAGGGAAAAGCTTTTTATAGTTGTTATAATTATAATTGGCTTATATTGTTGTTTTGCACTCAGATAATTTGCATATATTTTTGTTTCACCATCGGAAATTTCTCCATGAACCAATTGGATAAGTGCATCAGGGAAAAATTTTTTCACATCTTCTGCCCATTGTGAGGCCAAATGTTTGTATGGAACTGCAATAACTGTAAAAATTTCATTTTTTCTTATAAAATCTTGAATAGAATAAAGTGCAGTAATGGTTTTACCTGTACCTGTTGCCATAACAAAGAAACCTTTTTGACCATTCTCATTCCATTTTTCTTTTGCTTCAATTTGATATGGACGCATAGTATATTGAGCAGTTGTATTTGAATACGCACCTGTTTGTTCAACTCTGTCCAATAATTCTTTTTCAAATGCAGTCATAAAATCAAATACATAAAGCTCTTTATTTGTATTATTCCAGATGCTTTCAAATTCTTTTGTTTCATCATTGATTCTACCTTCATAATCAAACCAACTTTTATAAATACGAATTTTTTCGTAATTTGAATTATATGCAGCACCAGTTTCATTGTTAGAGCCTACACAAGCAATCATATTACCATCAAAGTCTTCAAGCAAAGCGAGTTTATCGTGATATATTCCTTTGGATCTAATTACAATTTTAATGTCTACAATATTTTCCTTTACAAGTAGATACAATGTTTTAGCATTTTCATCTGTTATCAATGGTAAAGTGTTACGTACATCATTGATAAATGAATTTTCAATAGTTTCTCTGTCTAAATAGCCAGATTGAATTGCAAAAATATCTTCCTCAGAAAGCCTAGGCGAAGTAGCTAGATAAATTTTTCCACCATTGCGAGCCATTTCCAATATCCCATCAGATATAAAATTTAAAGCAGAAGAGCTAAAGAAACCTACACTTCGCTTGTAAATTCTTGTGCACGTTAATAGTGGATTTAATATTTGAGAAAAAGTATCTTCTCCAACACTTGTATAAGAAATATCAATAGAAAAATCTTTAAAATTCATATTTTTGCTCACATTAATTAACATTTATAATAGTAATATTATAATTATAACATAAATCGACAATAAAAGCAATACTAATATATAATAAATAATTTATTTAAATAGCTTTAAAAATATATAGCTATAAATTAGAAATTTAGTGTTTCAAAGAGGAAAAAGAATTAAAGCATATGTAAGATATATTTCACAAATACAAATTTATTAAAATGTTAAAAAGGTTGCTTTATATTGCGAAAAAATAATTTTTGTGATATAATTCTGTTATAATTTAAATAGCTTTAAGTTTAGGGGAAAGAATGTTCAAGTCTAGAGTAGAAAATTTAGAGACGGCAAGATTATTTTTGCGGTGTATTGAGAAAAGAGATGTGCAAGACTTGTATGATAATGTTTTGTGTGATAATAGGGTTGCAGAATTTTTAATGTGGAAGGCAGTCAGTAATTTAGAAGAAGCTCGCAAATGCGTTAAGAGATGGATAAGAAGAAATAAAAAGAAAGATATTTTTAATCGTTGGGTAATCGTAGAAAAAGAAAGTACAAAAGTTATTGGATATATTGGTGCGTTTTGTTATAATAAAATTAGCAAAAGCATTAGTGTTGGATATACTTTAGGATATAACTATTGGGGTAAAGGCTATGCAACGGAAGTCCTTAACGAATTGATTACATATCTATTCAATAAAGCACCAATCTCAATAAATAAAATTGAGGGGCAATGTGCTGTAGATAATATTGCTAGTGCAAAGGTAATGGAAAAGTGTGGAATGAGAAAAGAGGGGATAATTATGCAAGCGTTGAAAACTAATTGTGGTTTGAAAATGCGGTCAAATATTTTATTTTGTCAAACACCAATTAAATTATCAATATTAATTGAATGTTTAAAAGGAGTTGGTTATGGAAAACGAATTTGAGGATTTTTATGATGATGAAGAAAGTGATTCTGCTGAATTAGAAGAAAATCCGATATGTACAACACAAGATATTAATCAAGTAGTTAAGGATACTTATAAAAAAATTAATTTTGCGTATGGAATTTATAAACCAAAAGCAGTTAGTGTTTTTCACCCGTTTTTGTGTTGTTTGTATTTTTCTATAGTATTTACTTTTGCTTTTTCATTTGTTGTATTATATTTAAATGGAGTATATCCGTGGGGCGTATCTTTATGGTGGTTATTTGTTGGTTGCATTATTGGATATATTTTATATAGTAGAAAATACGAATTGTACTTTTATAAATGTAAGGGGAAAACTGTTACAATTTATTGTAGGAATGGTAATATTACTGTTTATTTTAACAAGAAACAAGTTTTTAGGTACAAAAACCAGCAATGGTCAAAAATCAATGATTGGGACGATTCTACAGATAATAAGTTGCTTTTTTCTAGGATAAAAGGTGACTTGGAAATTGAACACAAAAAAGAGAAAGTGGAAATTGTTCGTCAAGATAGATATGGTGGTATTGAATTTGTAAATGAT
Organism: uncultured Christensenella sp.; assembly: GCA_910584035.1. Taxonomy (GTDB): domain Bacteria; phylum Bacillota; class Clostridia; order Christensenellales; family UBA3700; genus MGBC100798. Next base: position 40,203 of record CAJTZR010000004.1, read on the forward strand.
AATTTAGTGGGGATATGGTATTGTCCTGTTGTTAAAGTAGGTATGGTGAAAAATATTCATTCTAGTAATTATACTGAAATTAGTATTTTGGAAATCAATACTGAACGCTATGTTGAATTGCCAAAGTCATTTATAGAATTTTGCGAAAAACAAGGCATTGAACCATTAGAAGAAAATGCACATTTGCATTATGTTTAAAAAACATTTATCTATAAAGTAAAGATAATTTCAATAAAATCAACCATTGTTATTAAATAGCGTGATTGCAAAAAATTAACAAAGTCAAAAGTATTATAATTACAGATACAACAAGCATCACTATAAACATAATCATATTAAATATCATTGCATTTTTCTTTTATTAAGTATTCGAGAAAAATATTATTCTTTTATATAAATGATAATAGCTAGATATAAAATTCTAGCTATTTTTGTGCACATTTGCGTTCGTCATTATTTTTTTAATTTAATCATATAATAATTTTTGAGAGCTTATTTGTTGATAAAAAGCGGGAGTATAACTCAATTATTGAACAAACAAAATTAAAAAATTAATAGAGTTTTCAGTATTAAGAAATTATTAAACAGTTGAAAAACCAACTAAAACCAAAAATTATTTTGCATAGGCTTAAAGGGTATTGCAATGTTTTTAAAATTATGCTATAATATAATAAAACGTAAAGCAATTAGATTGCGAAAGGCAGTCTTTAGCTAATTTGATACGTTTAAATATGGAGGAATTAAAATGTTTTGGGAACAATTGGGACTAATAGGACAAATTTATTTTGTTCTAGGTTGTGTAGCGTCTGGTTTGTTGCTGATACAGTTTATATTGTTGTTGATAGGATTTGCAGGAGACGGGGATATAGATATCGGCGGAGATGGCGGTGCTGATTATGATGGTGACGCTGACGGCGGAATCGGTATTTTTACCTTAAAAGGATTGATAGGCTTTTTTGCTATTGGTGGTTGGGTAGGCGTTGCTTGCGTATTAGGTGGACTAAAGGAAGGTTGGACTATACCAGTATCAATTATTTGTGGTTTGGTTGCATTTGTAGCTATTGGATTTGCATTTAAAGCGATACGTAAATTGCAAGCTAACGGAGCAATGGACAATCGCAATGCTATTGGCAAGTTGGCAGAAGTTTATTTAAAAGTTCCAGCAAAAGGCGAGGGACACGGAAAGCTAAGTATTGTAATACAAGGCAAATTAGTTGAAATGGATGCTGTGACAGACGAACTTGAGGCAATACCTACAGGTAAAGAGGTTAAAGTAATAGGTCTAATAGGTGATACTTGCAAAGTAACTAGTGATTTAGATTATGAAGTTGTATTGCCTACTATTGAAAATGCTGAGAAAAAAGGCAGAAAAAGAAAGAAAACAGCGGATAAAAAGTAAAATTGTAACAAATAAGCATCTGTAAACAATATGTTATACAAATTATTTAAAAAATTCATTTATAATATGTAAAGAGTTATATAAATTAGGAGGGAGTAAAAATGTTAAGTTTATTAGCAGCGGCAGGAACTGGTGGAATTATTGCTATTATTGTGGTAGTTGTTGTGCTTTTGATAGCATCTATCAGCGTGTTGTTTTTTGCGAGATATAAAAAGTGTCCGTCAGATAAAGTAATGGTAATTTATGGTAAAATTGGCAAAGAAAAAGATGGTACACAAAATTCGTCAAAATGTATTCACGGTGGTGCAGCATTTATCGTGCCAATGATACAATCATATGCGTTTTTAGATTTGACACCAATTTCAATAAGTGTAGATTTAAAGAATGCTTTGTCTAGACAAAATATTCGTATTGACGTACCTAGCCGATTCACTGTTGGCATTAGTACTGAGCCAGCTGTTATGCAAAACGCAGCAGAAAGGTTGTTGGGACTAAAATTAAATGAGATTCAAGAGTTAGCAAAAGATATTATCTTTGGTCAGTTGAGGTTGGTTATCGCAACTATGAATATTGAGGAAATCAATACTGACCGTGACAAATTCTTAGATGCTATATCTAGAAACGTTGAGGGCGAACTTAAAAAGATAGGTTTGAGATTGATAAACGTTAATATGACAGATATTTCTGATGAATCTGGTTATATTGAGGCTTTGGGTAAAGAGGCTGCATCAAGAGCAATAAATGAGGCAAAAATTTCTGTAGCTGAAGCAGATAAGCACGGTAGCATTGGTGAGGCACAAGCTCAAAGAGACGAAAGAATTAATGTATCTCAAGCAGAAAGTGAAGCGATTGCGGGTGAAAATAAGGCAAAAGCAGATATTGCAGAAGCTCAAGCAAGACTAAGAGAAAAGCAAGCAGAAGCAATGCGTATAGCTGTAACTGCAGAAAAGATTCAAGCAGCAAAGGCGTTGGAAGATGCTTATGCAGCAGAGCAAAATGCAGAAAAAGCCAGAGCAGAGAAAGAGAAAGCAACTCAAGAGGCAGATATCATTGTTAAAGTTGAGATTGACAAGCGTAGGAAAGAGTTGGAGGCAGAGGCAGAAGCGGAGCAATTGCGTAGGAAAGCTAAAGGTGAAGCTGAAGCTATTTATGCAAAAATGGAAGCTGAGGCACGAGGTGTTCAAGCAATGTTGAACGCACAAGCGACTGGTATAAAGAAGATAGTTGAAGCTGCAAATGGTGATGCTGCAAATGCCGTAAGATTAATGGTAGCGGATAAATTGGAAGAGATTGTTGCTAAACAAGTTGAAGCTATCAAGAATATTAAGATCGATAAAGTAACAGTTTGGGATAGTGGTACTAATGCGGACGGAAAGACTGGAACATCAAATTTCCTTTCTGGAATGATGAAATCTTTACCACCATTAAACGAAATGTTTGATATGGCAGGCTTGACATTGCCAGAGTTTATCAAACCAAACGCTGTAGAAAAAGCAGAAGAAGTTCCCGCAGAGAAAGTTAAGGAATAATAAAATGCTTGCTGTATAACAATTTGTTATACATAAATAAAACAGCAAAGGGAAATTGTTTTTATAATAAACGATTACAAATTAATAGATAACAAAAACCTCTTATACCATAAAAGTATAAGGGGTTTTGCTATAAAAAAATTGAACAAATTTATTGTTTCAAATTATGTAAAACAAGATATTTTAATAAATTATAAATGATTGAATTATTGTGAGACTATTAGATATATTAAAAGAATATTAAAAATCTACAACCAAAAAATAAGCATTATTGTGTAAATAGAAAAAATTATTTTGCAAAAGGTTCATAAAAAAACTAGCTTTAACAAAAAGCTAGTTTTTATTTTAATTTTAATGTTTTAAAAACATCAATCATACTAAATATTGCTTTGCGTTCTAAATTGGATAAACAAAACCATTCTGTTAACAAGCGATTTTCCTCGTCACTTTTATTAAATGAGCCACCTATACAAAAAAATTGTTCTAAAGTTATATCTATTGCGTTACAAATTTTTTCTATATTAGATAGAGATGGTACTGAAGAATTATACCAACTATAAATTGTATTTGTTGAAATTCCAGTATTTTGTGCGAGTGCATATTTAGACCAACCTTTTGATTTTCTTAATTCCTCAATTCTATTTACAATAGTTCCATACATAGAACAACCTTTGCAAATTTATGCTTTTATTCCTCCAATGGTATATTTAGATTATCAAAATAACCTTTGTATTTTATTTTGGAAGCTAAATCGTTATTTATATGTAGGTACTCGCATAAGTCAACAAAATAATCGTCTGTCATACTTGCGATATAATCAGTTACAATATCGTCAATATGTTCATTAATACCGATTTTTGAATAGATATTCTTTAAAAAGTTGGTATTAATGTGATGTTGGAAAATTACAGAGTCCATATTTTTATTAGCCAAGTCGTCACAAAGAGTATTGTATAATTCACTCATTAATTGCTCAACAATATCATAATTTTTCTCAACTTCTTTTGAGTTATAAATATTTTTGTAATTTTCATTTACCAACTCTTTAAAATCTGCAAAAACCTCAGCATCCATATTAAGTGATGGTGAATCAATACTATTTTTTACAATGTTTGTCATCATATGGGCGATAATCTGACCATTGTTATTACCAATTTTTGATTGTGTAATATTGCCATAAAGATAGGAAATTCCAGCGTGTATTAAGTCTTGTCTGTCTTTACCAGCATAAGCAATCATATCGCTTAAGCGTACAACGCACCCCTCTAAAGTATTAGGGCGTAATGTTTTGTGAAAGCCATTAATAGTAATACAATTTTCCAAAATTTGGTCAAATTCTGAAAATTCGGTTAGGGTAGATGGCGAATATTCTTGGCACACTTTTTCCCCATTGTGAGACAAGATTCCACTAAGTGTTTGCAAACTTAAATCGTAGTTTTCAGTCAAGTTCCTAAAGTATCTTGCACTTTGTACATTATGATTAAAATATCTGCGTTCTCTACCTCTTTTTTCGCACCCATTTTGATAGCAGTTACTTAAAAAGAATTCACCTCTATGACCAAAAGGTGTATGCCCAATGTCGTGACCTAAAGCAATCGCTTCAATCAAGTCCAAATTAAGGCGTAAAGCTTTACCAATAGTCCTTGCGACTTTTGATACTAATTGAACGTGTGAGGCTCTACGAGTAATGTTATCATTCTTAAAAAAGGATAAAACTTGAGTTTTATCTGCATACCTATTGTATAAAGGGCAGTTGATAACTTTGTCAATATCTCTGGAAAAATTAGACCTTAAAAAGTCCTCTTTTCTTTCGTTAGGATAAATTGCATCACAATTTTTTGTGGCATACTTAGACAATAGACCTTGCCTAAGCTCCTCACCCTCTTGTAAATATTTAATTTCTGCATCTGTAAAAGTAAATTTGTCTTTCATAGTAATATCTTAACATATTTAAAAATAAATATCAAGATGTATAACTATATTTTTTGTTTTATGATTAGAAAAAAATATCAAGTTAAAAATATTTACAATATTAAAATCTTAATTAATAAATTATCACTAAAAGAAAATAGTTCTACTTAAATAACTAAAAATTTAAAATAAAAAAGATTTTTACAGAAAAACTATTCAAAAATCGGCATTAAAAGGTGAATGTTGTGTTTGTAAGCTTTCAAGAACAGCTTTTTTTAGAGAGAATATTAATAAAAACAAATATTTTTAAAGCCTGTTTTAATGAAATTATGAATTATATCAATAGTACAAAATTAAGCTTAAAAAAGTTGATATTGACAATTTTATTTATTTGTAGTTTAATATAAGTAAGAAAAATTAACTTTTGATTGGTTTGGAGGGAATTTTGAAATATTATACCATAGTTTTAAATCAAGACATTTTTGCAAAATACATTGAGAAAAGCAGTGATAAAATTGCATTAATCTCATTTTGTGAAAATGACTTTGAAGAAATATATCAATGTTTTAAGCAGTCTTGTCAAGGAATGAATGATTTTGATGATGGTATGTTGAATGTTGTTTTTTTTGAGTTTATAGGTGAGGATAATTATTCGTATAAAATGAATTATTCAAATGGTGAAATTAAAAAAGGATTCAAATGGCCGTTAAAAAAATTAATAAACCAATACAAAAGTAGCGAAAAAATTATAGTTGAAGAGGAAAAAATTAAGAATCAAATTGCACAAAATTATAATGAAAATAAAATTATCAAGCATAAATCGCTTATTCCAAATTATGGTAAATATAATTTTATTGATAGAGATAGTTTAGAAAGTATAGCATTTCGATTCAAAAAATCTAGCAAAAAGGAAAAGATGCCTTTAGTTATTTATTTTCACGGAGCGGGAGCCCTTGGCAATGATAATGTTAAACAATTTTTAGAATATATGGGAATGGGTATGGGGGTATCAAAAAGAAAATGCAATGTCCTTGTGCCACAATGCAAAAATGGTGTAGGGGAAAATATTGCTTTAATAAGAAAGTATTGCAATTCAATTAAAAAACTGATAGAAAAATTGACTGATATAGCAGAAATTGATTTTGATAGAATATACATAGTAGGTGCAAGCTATGGTGGTGCTTGTGTATGGTATTCAATGTATGAATGCCCAGGTTTTTACACAGCAGCAATAGCTTTGATGGGATATTTTCCTACCTATAATGCCCACGATTTTGATGTTAAAAAGTTTGAAAAAGAAAACATTTGGATAGGACACGCAATAAATGATAAAGCGGTATCTATAAAAGATGACGAAACAATGTATCATCTCTTAAAAAATGAAGGCTATAATGTAAAAATGTCAACATATAAAAGATATGGGCATAAAATGAGTGGGATATTCTTAAGAAAAGAGAAATGGAAAAAATGGCTTTTTGAACAAAAAAAGCAATCTTAAGGAGCTGTTTTTAATTAATGATAAAAAATTTTGTTTGAAAAGTTTATAGAATATTTATAGTTACAAAGCAAAAAAGTCAAGTTTAATAAAAAAATAAATTCTAAGTTATAAATAGTTGACAAAAATCGTCAAAAATTGTAGCTTATAATAGTTATATTGATAATTATTTTAATTAAATTTTTTGTCAATATGACTAATTTTTTTATAAGGAGGCTTTTTGTATGAAAAGCAAAATT
>CAJTZR010000005.1 GCA_910584035.1 uncultured Christensenella sp.
TTATCAATGCTGTACCAATAAATTGCTCACCACTATCTGCTGCAATATGTAGTGGCATAACACCATCTATATTTGAAATATCTGTTTTTGCACCAGCAGAAAGTAATTTTTCAGTAGTAACAAGATTTGCTCTACGAACGGCAAGGAACAATGCAGTCTCCCCGTCATCATTAACTTTGTTGATATCTGCACCATTGTCAACAAGCACTTTAACAACTTCGACTTGGTCATTCCAACAAGCGTGGTGCAAAGTAGTATTACCATTTGCATCTGTATGTTCTTCGATATTGCCAGACAATGCCTTAACTAACTCTCTCAAGCCAGCAACTGTTGCATAGTCGATTGCCTTATTATTGTTGTTATCTTTTAATGTTACATCAACGCCGTCAAACTTTAAAAATTTCAAAGCAGCGTCTGTTTTACCATTTTGTGCAAGTAGCATTAGAGGTGTTACTCCCTCTTTATCTGTGCAGTTAACATCTGCCCCAGCACCTACTAATAAAGATAAAATTTCATAATTACCCGTTTGAGCAGCAAAGTGTAGTGGGTAGCGTGTTGCTACATTTGACAAATTCGCATCTGCACCGCTATCAAGTAGCATTTTAACAAGTTCCCTTGCATTTTTCATACAAGAGTATATCAAAGGTGTATTACCAGATTCGTCACGTTTATTGACATTAATGTCACCACGTTTTAAAAACATTTGAACAACAGTTTTTTGATTATTTTTACAAGCTTGCAAAAGCATATTATCCAGTTGCATAATTAAATCTCCTTAATATTAATATTATCTAAAGTTGTCACAAAGCGTGGCGTAGCCACATTTTGCAGCAACTGATGTTAATTCAAACTGGAAGTGCTTGTGTAAGCAAGCTGTATTGCTCTAGCAATACAAAATTTTAAGCTCGCTTAAAATTTACTTCCAATATTTATATTATATTGTGATAAAAATCTTATAATCGGCATTGCCTCACTCTCACGACCTAGTTTAATCAAACATAAAGCAGTTAGCCATCTTGTTCGAATAAGTGAATAACGACCGCAACGCTGAGGTGAGTCACTATCAAGCGGTAAAAACTTTACACTATCCCCCACAGCCTCTATTGCCTTCATAAATAATCGTCTGTCGGCAATATCATATTCCGCACAATTGGAATAGCCTTGCTCGCTACGCTTAAGTTCTAATAAAGCCTTTTCATATTCCCCCAAAAGATACAAACACAAACCTTGATTAAACGAAACTGCTGGTTTAGTAGTTTTTATATCCTTGGATATTATATAAGCTGACGGCAAATCACCAATTGCCAAAGCCCTATATAGAGAAGCTTCTGCATTTGTGTCTTCAACTTTTGTACTCTTTCCTAAAAATTCCATACTATACCCTCTAGCTAAAATTACAAAATAGCAATTTATGTTTTAGTTTAACTATATTGTTATTTTGAATACCACTAAACAATTCCTCTATATTTGCTTAACAATATTTTATATCATTAGCTCAAGCACATCTGTCAAACCATTTTCTGCGGCAATGTCCATAGCGGACTTTCCATCAACATTTTTAATATTAAAATCTGCACCCTTTCGCAAAAGTAGTTTTGCAATCTTTTCACTACGATTTTTACAAGTAATGATTAACGCAGTATTGCCTTGGTTATCTTTCGCATTTATATCCGCACCAGCTGCTATCAATTCCTTTACCATACAATCAAAATACTCTGCAGAATAATGCAATGCAGTTTTACCAAGATTATTAGACGCATTAACATTTACACCACGCTCTAACAAAGCTTTCATAATCTCTTCATTATTGAATGGTGAAATTTGTTTATCCTTAGAATAGCCGTATCTCCACATTGATTTCATAAGCAAAGTATTGCCTTGAGAGTCGGTAAAGTTTGGGTCCTTAAGCAATTTAACAATTTCACCCTTTCTTTTTCCAATCTCAATTTGCATAGGTACAACCATTTCATTATATCTAAATGAATTATACAAAAGTGCAAACATTGTTGGTGTACCATCAGCATCGCACAAAGTGTCATCTGCCCCAGCCTCAATAAGCAATTTTGCAGCTTCTAAATTACCCTCACGACAAGCTATTGCAAGTGGTGATACTCCATAGATATTCATCCAATAACTATATCCGCCTTGTGCTTGACCACCAGTCATATTTACATCTGACCCCAACGCAATCAGCGTTTTAACAAGGTTCATTTTATTTTTCATAACTGCATACATCAATGGAGTTATACCACACTCATTTGGATGGTCAAGTTGTGACAAATCAAAATTTTCCGCAATGTAAATAGGTAATCTTTCATTTATATCTTTGTCTCTCATTCCCCAAGAATCTATAACTTTTTCGGCTGAACGTGTAAGTACATTACCACCAATTGTAGTTTCAGAATATACATCCGCACCTAAATCAATTAGCTTTTGAAATAATGTAGGTCTAATTGTTGATTCCGCAAGGTTTAATATTAGGCACTCTTTCTTTGAAAACTTAAAGTTAATATCATAGCCTTTTGATATTAAAAATTTAACTAATTCAATGCCATCTTCACTCTTATCGTTAAAAGTAAGTGATGAGCGAATAAGTTCATTTATCTCTTTAACATCGTCCTCATCGTCAAAATCAATTTTATCAATATTTTCATTTAAAATATCTATAGCGTCTTGTATAGGTTGCTCTCTAAAAAATACCTCTTTAACTCTGTATAATAAATCTCTATCCATAATTATCTCCAAAGTAATTTGTTAGAACTATTATAGCACATTGTTAAAAAAAAATCAATACTAAATTTGCACCTAATTTTTTACTGAATATAAAAAACAAAAGGCTCTTTAAAGAGCCTTTTTGAAAACTTACTATATACTAATAAAATGTAAATATAATTATCAGTCAAAAAGATATTTGTATAAAAATCGGCAATTTAATTTGGTGTTTTACCAGTTTCTTTGCACATTTATCTATTTTATCCTTACCATTATCGCCGTCACTAGTCAATGTTAACAATTGTAAATTATTAATATTTTATTTTATGCTTTTTGTGTGTCAATCTATATTAATAAATTTCAAATTAATATTTAACTTAAAATTGCATTGCTATTACAAACATTAAAAACGTAAAATTTATTTAAGTAGTATCAAATTAAAACAATTCATTTTTATGGAAATAATAAAATAAAAAATATCTTATTAGTTTTTATAATTAATTAAATATATTAAACTATTTTAACTAACTGAATTAAATTACTCAGCCTTACTATCATCCACAACAGCATCTTGAACTACTTGTTCTGTGTCTGCATTGTCAGCTGTGGTATCAGCATTATTTTGAGCATTTTTATCTGCTTTTTGATTTTTCTTAGCTTCCTTTTTAGCTTTCTTTTCAGCAGCTTTTTCAGCCTCTTTCTCGTCTTGTGCCAAATCGTCTGCAGTAACTGCTACTGGCACAACTTCCTCGTCAGCTTTAACCTCAGTTTGGTTTTGTACTGGCACATCAGGATTAAGCACTGTATAAATTGCAGCTTTATCCAAAACAACTATTACTGGTGCATCTTTAGTACCAACATTTAATTCCATAGTACCATTTTTTTCATCCATACTAACGATTTCACCAACGAAGCCACCAATAGTCTTAACTTTTTTACCAGTTCTAACAGAAGACATCATTTGTTGAGCCTCTTTTCTCTTTTTCCTTTGAGGGAAATAGGTAAATAATAACATAAGTACTACCATACCCACTAAAATCACAGGCATAAGCCAAGTATTAACGCCACTTTCTGCACATAATAAATTAAACATATAATTCTCCTTAAATCTTATTTAACAATTAGAGTTACAATCATGGCAATCAAACTAATGCCTTTTACATTCCACTCTTGTTTTAAATATTATACAACAATTTACAAATTTTAGCAATATAATAATGCCAAAAAATCAAAAAACTACTTTGATTTTACATTCCAATTATATTTTTCCGTAAAATCTCGATAAAAATCGCCAAAATTATCATTCCAAATTGCTTTTTTAATGTCTTCCATTAACTTAATCAAAAATCTTAGATTATGTATTGAAAGCAACTCACCACCTAAAATTTCACCTGCATTTAGCAAATGTCTTACATATGCTCTGCTAAAATTACGACAGCAATAACAATCACATTCTGGGTCAATAGGTGAAAAATCTTCCTTAAACTTAGCATTTTTTACTGTTAAATTACCAAACCTTGTAAACGCAGCACCATTCCTTGCCATTCTTGTAGGTAATACGCAGTCAAACATATCAATACCACGCATAATACCCTCAACTAAACAATCAGGACTGCCAACACCCATCAAATACCTCGGCATATTTTGCGGATAATGTGGCTTTAACTCATCAAGCATTTCATACATAATTGGTTTTGGTTCTCCTACAGACAAACCGCCAATTGAAAAACCGCACTTAGCATAAGGCAAAATTCTTTCCAAAGACTCTTTACGTAAATCTTTAAACATATTACCTTGAACTATAGGAAATAGCAACTGGTCTTCTCTTGTCTTATGTTTGTAGCATCTGTCAAGCCAATTCATAGTACGCTCCAAAGCACGCCTTGCTTCGGTCTTGCTTGTGCCATCACCAGTGCATTGGTCAAACGCCATCATAATGTCACTACCCAAAGCTTGCTGAATATCCACCGCTTTTTCGGGCGTGAATACGTGAGATGAACCATCTAAATGGCTTTTAAATGTAACGCTCTCGTCATTGATTTTCCTCATATCGCTAAGCGAAAAGACTTGGAAGCCACCGCTGTCTGTCAAAATAGGCTTGTCCCAATTCATAAATTTATGTAATCCGCCCGCTTTTGCCACAAGCTCGTGACCTGGTCTTAAATACAAATGGTAAGTATTGCTTAAAATTATACTTGAACCAATTTCCTCAAGCACTTTAGGTGTTAGCGATTTAACTGTAGCGTTTGTTCCTACTGGCATAAAAACTGGTGTTTCTACCACGCCGTGAGGTGTAGTAAGTTTACCAATTCTAGCACCAGATTGCTTGCAAACTTTTACAACTTCATATTTAAACATACAACTCCAAAAAAACATATAAATATTTAATATCTTATTTTAAATAAAGTAAAAATTTGAATTGCTATATTGTTATTATAACTTTTATTTTTTATAGCACAATTTTTTTTAATTTGAAAAACTATATTATACTCATTAGTATAACATTAATTAAAGCAATTTGTAAATGCAGTATTAATACTTTTTATTACCAAACTCTTCTTCTAATTCAAGTAAAAAGTCACTTGTAACGTTGAAAAATACAGCAAGCTTTTTAATTGAACAATAGTCAGGCAATCTATTGGCTTTAAACCAACCATTTATAGTTGTTAATGGTATTTTGGATTGAATACTTAATTGTCTCTGATTAATACCTTTATCTTTCATTAAATTTTGTAATATATCTGTAAACATAATAATATTTTAGCATTTATTTCTAACTTTTCTAATTGATATTTATATCTTTCACACTTAAATTAATTTATTTTTTCAATTTTTCTCTTTAACTTGCAGTTGATTATTGCCACTCTCAAAACCAATTATAGATTTGGCATATTAATTTACTTAAAATAAATATTGCTTTTATAACACTTGAATAATTCTCATTTATCAAGTTTTATTGGCATAATCTTTAATTGAATAACAACAAAATAATTAAATTATAAATGTAGCATCACCAAAACTGAAAAATCTATATTTTTCACTTACTGCAATATTGTACATATTCAAAGCATTTTCCCTACCCATAAAAGCGGAAACCAACATAATCAAAGTAGACTCGGGCAAATGGAAATTAGTTATCAAGCCACCAACAACTTTAAACTTATACCCTGGATAAATAAAGATATTAGTATCCATAGTATCAGCTTTTACAAAGCCATTTTCGTCAGCCAAACTTTCAATAGTTCTAACAGAAGTAGTACCTACGCAAATTACTCGTCTACCCTCTTTTACTGCACTATTGATTATCTCCGCATTTTGCTCATCAATCCTACAATATTCACTGTGCATATTATGCTTTAAAATATCGTCCTCTTTAACTGGCCGGAAAGTTCCTAAACCTACGTGCAATAACACCTCTGCAACTTTTACACCTTTTGCCTTAATTTTGTCAAGCAACTCGTCTGTAAAATGCAAACCAGCAGTTGGTGCGGCACTTGAGCCAGATTCCTTACAGTAAATAGTTTGATAGCGTGATTGGTCTTGCAATTTTTCTTTAATATAAGGTGGCAATGGCATAGTGCCTATCTCATTCAAGATATTTTCCCACACACCCTCAAAGAAAAACTCTAATATCCTAATGCCTTGTTCACCAATCTCTTTAACCTCTGCAGAAAGCTTTTCACTAAAAATAATTTTTGTTCCAAGCTTCAATTTTTTTGCAGGTTTAGTTATACACTCATAATGATTGTAATCTATCCTTTTTAAAAGCAATACCTCAATCAATTCCTCCTTGCCATCTCTATGACAAAACAATCTTGCTGGTATAACTTTTGTATTGTTAATTACAAGAACATCCCCCTCTTTTAAATAGTCTATCACATCATAAAAATGCTTATGTACAATACTATCATTTTGCCTATTATAAACAAGCATTCTTGAGCTATCACGAGGATAAACTGGTGTTTGTGCAATTAATTCCTCAGGTAAATCGTAATAAAAATCGCTTTTATTCATTTTTATCTGCAACCTCTTTTTCATATTGTGAAATTAGCAACTCTTTCTCTGTATCCATAGTTTTGCCTAAATGCTCATAAGCTTTTTTCAAGCAAATTCTACCACGTGGTGTCCTTGCAACAAAGCCAATCTGCATTAAGTATGGCTCAATTACGTCCTCAATAGTGTTGCTATCCTCATTGACAGACGCAGCCAAAGTATCAAGTCCAACTGGTCCGCCACCAAAAGTATCTATCATATTTGTCAAAATTTTAATATCGCTGTAGTCCAACCCCATATCATCAATTTCCATAAGTGTCAAACTCTTTTTAGCAATCTCAAGGTCAATTTTGCCTTTGTCGGAAAGTACCTCTGCAAAATCTCTTACTCTCTTTAAAATTCTATTTGCAATACGTGGTGTACCTCTAGAACGCCTTGCAATCTCAAAACTTGCATCTGCATCAATATTAATATTAAGCAATTTTGCTGAGCGGTTAATAATTTTAACCAAATCGTCTGGAGTATAAAGCTCTAGCCTAAGGTTAACACCAAACCTATCTCTTAATGGACTAGTTAGCATACCAGCCTTAGTTGTAGCACCAATCAAAGTGAACTTTGGCAAATCTATACGCAAACTTCTTGCAGATGGTCCTTTACCAATGATAATATCCAAAGCATAGTCTTCCATTGCTGGATACAAAACTTCCTCAACATTGCGGTTAAGCCTATGAATTTCGTCAATAAACAAAATGTCATTATCAGACAAATTTGTCAATATTGCAGCTAAATCGCCCGCCTTTTCAATAGCTGGTCCGCTAGTAACTCTAATTTGGGAATTCATTTCATTTGCAATAATGTGTGACAAAGTAGTTTTACCAAGTCCTGGAGGTCCGTATAACAACACGTGGTCCAAAGCTTCGCCACGCTTTAGTGCAGCCTTTATAAAAATTTCCAAATTGCCTTTGATTTTATCTTGACCGATATACTCATCCATACTCTTTGGTCTAAGACCATTTTCAATACTATCCTCTGAATGTTTAGTACTGGTGATTAATCTATCGTCTTCCATATCAAAATTAAACATAGTCACTCCTTATGCCATACTACGCAATGCAAGAGTAATAATAGCATTAGTATCTTTTGCAGTTTCGCTTGCCTTTTGAACTGCTTTAATCGCATCATTTTTGCTAATGCCTAACGCAACTAAAGCCTCAATCGCATCATTTATTTCCTTTGAACTTGAAATATTGATTTGAGTATTGACAAGCAAATCACCCTCAATATTGCCAACCTTTTCTTTTAATTCAAGTATAATTCTCTCAGCAGTCTTTTTGCCTACGCCTTTAATGCTAGACAAACTTTTAACATCATTATTTGCAACAGCAGCAACAAGTGCTGGTGCAGATATCCCAGATAAAATACCCAAAGCCATTTTAGGTCCAACACCGCTTATGTCTATCAACTTTATAAACATACTTTTTTCACTTAAGCTCATAAAACCAAAAAGAGAAAAAGCGTCCTCTTTAATGTGCGTATAAGTATAAAGTTTAATTTTATCACCCTTTGACGGCAACTCGGATAATGTATTTAAAGATACATTGATATTGTAACCAATGTCGTTGTTATCCACAACAACAAGCCCATTAGGGTCTATATAATCTATTATTCCACTGATAAATGCGTACATAAAATTTCCTCAACTTAATTGCAAATTATTTTATTAAATTCTAAACATATTTGACATTCTGTTAGTCTGTCCGTGAGTGATTGCAACAGCCAAAGCGTCCGCTGCATCGTCTGGTTTTGGAATGGCTTTTAATTTCAACATCATTTTAACCATTTGTTGTACTTGGTTTTTGTCTGCCTTACCATATCCCGTAATTGCTTGCTTAATCTGCAAAGGTGTATACTCGTAAAGATTACCGCAGTATTTTGTTGCTGTTAAAAGCAAAACTCCCCTTGCTTCCGCAACAGTGATTGCTGTAGTTGTATTCCTTGCAAAAAACAACTCTTCCAAAGCGATATTATCTGGTTTATACTGCTCAATTAACTTAATCAAACTTTTTTCAATCATACATAATCGTGTTGGAGTACTTTCCTCTTTTGGAGTAGTAATAACACCATAATCAACTAGTGAATAATTACCTCTTTCCACATCAATTACGCCATACCCTACAATAGCATACCCTGGGTCAATACCTAATATCCTCATACACCTATTAATATCCCTTTACATTTTATCTTTTGCTTACTTTCCGCTTCAATATACGTTTTTTCCAAGACTTATTGATTTGCTCTACCAATTAATTTAACAATATATTAACTATCCAAAAACCAATAATTGTAATAGTTAAACCAATCTATATTAGTAATTAAACAAATTGTTGTCTTATGCACAAAAAACTATAGCGAATATGCTAAATTGCATAATTTTATTTGCAAGCATAATCTTGGTATAAAATAATTACCTTTTTTTATTAATGTATTAGTTACAACATTACTATAGAAAATATCAAATTATATTCAACCTACACTAAAGCATAGACACTATAGTGATACAGCAAACTCTGTATACAAATGCTCATAGTTTTTTGTTGAAAGTACATATCAAAAATAACTGCAAGCTAATGATACTTGCAGTTATTTGTATTACAAAAATTAAACTCTTGACATATAAGTTCCAGTTCTTGTATCAATACGAATAGTATCACCTTCGTTTACAAACAATGGAACTTGAATAACATAACCTGTCTCAAGTGTTGCTGGCTTAGTAGCGTTAGTAGCAGTGTTACCCTTTGCACCTGGCTCACAATAAGTGATAAGCAACTCAACAAAGTTTGGTGCACTAACTGAAAATGCTTTACCCTTATAAAACTCTATATCAACAGTCATATTCTCTTTAATAAACTTAAGTGCGTCTTCACAACTCTCTTGGTTAAGTGCAGTTTGCTCGTAAGTTTCTTGGTCCATAAAGTAGTACAACTCACCATCAGTATACAAATACTCAAGAGTTTTTCTCTCAATGTGAGCAAGTTCGAATTTTTCAGTTGGGTTGAAAGTTTTTTCAATAACACCGCCATTAATTACGTCCCTTATTTTTGTACGAACGAAAGCAGCTCCCTTACCTGGTTTAACGTGCAAAAACTCCACGATAACCATTACTTTTCCATCCATTTCAAAAGTAATTCCCTTACGAAAATCACCAGCCAAAATTGTAGCCATATTTACCTCCAGTAAACTAATTATTAATAATTTCTAAATTTTTATTTGAAGTGGTTAAGTTAATAGCATTTGCTCCTTTTACCACAATCATATCCTCAATTCTAATACCGCAAAGCCCTTCAATATATATACCAGGCTCTATGGTGACAACCATTCCGTCTTGCAATCTGTCGTCAGTCATTACTCTTGACGATAAAGTCGGATACTCGTGTATCTCAAGACCTACGCCGTGTCCTAAAGAATGGTTAAAATATGACGACATTCTATATAAATCTAGGTAGTTCCTTGCAACTCTATCTACCTCACGTGGCGGAATGCCCGAACGCATACTGCTAATTGCAATTTCGTTTGCACCAAGCACCATATTGTAAAGTTTTTCTATCTCCTCGCTGACACTACCAAAAACAAATGTCCTTGTCATATCCGAACAATATCCATTGTAAGTAGCACCAAAGTCAATCAATATGACATCTCCAACTTTAAGTTTCCTATCTGACGGCTTGGCGTGTGCAATTGCACTATTCTCACCAAACGCCACAATAGTATCAAAACTAGGTTTTAAGCTACCATTAATTTTCATAAAGTACTCAAGTTTGGCACATAGCTCCAACTCTGTCATACCCTCTTTTATACAAGACTTTACTTGTTCCAAAGACTTTTCTGCAATGCGTTGAGCCTTTGTTATATACTCAATTTCCTTATCACTCTTGATAGCTCGCATTTGCAACAAATCGTTTGTAATATCAATCGCCTTACAAGCTTTAAGCAAATTTTTTGTTAAAAAAACATAATCACGATAATTAAGGTTGCTATCAAAACCAATATTCTTTAACTTATTATCCTTAATAGTTGTACAAATAACTTCCTCTGCAGAAAGTGCTGTAATTTCAACTACCTTAAAACAGCTTTCCAAATCTCTATTAGCTTCTATCAAAAATCTGCCGTCAGTAAAATAATAACAAGATTTTTTGGTAATCAATACAAAGCAATAATCGGCAGAATAACCGCTGACATACTTTACATTGAAGTTATTTGATATCAAAATTCCGTCCAAATTATACTTATCAAAAATTTTGTCTAAACTTACCATAAAAGCATTATAACATATTTTTTTTAACTTGTAAATGTTTTTTTAATATTTTATATATAATGATTATAATTTTTTATATCTCTATAGAGATAGTTGCAAGCATAGTAGACTTTTTATGTAAAAAGTGCAAGGCAAAACACTTAAAAAAACAATTTGTTATTTATTCTTTTACAAAGTAACCTCTAAAAAATAGGTTGAACTATAAAAATCACTTAAAATTGTATTTACATTGTAAAAACAAACTAATATAAAAGCAAAAACTACAAATCTCAAACAAGTAACATAATAATTATTCAACATTTATTATAAATATTGCAAATGATACTTAAAAATGTTATAATAAACCTATGGAGGGAAAAATTATGCAAAACAATAAATCTACACTTGAACAAAAACGTAATTTTGTATTAGTATGTATCGTTCCACTTTTGATATTAGTTATAGAAATTATTCTAGTATGGTACTCCTCTTTTGAGGTAGGTGGCTTAACCTCTAAAAATAGTCTTACTGTTGTAGATGCTTACTCAACCGAAAAAATAATAATTCCAGTAAAAATGATTAATGGTATAGATGTTCCCTCACGTCAAGTCTTTGAGTCAAAGCTATCCACTGCTGAACTTTGCAAACTAGCACACGATTATGATAATTCTGTAAATTACGAACTATATGAAAATGGTGCATACCTTTACAAAACAAAAGACAATAAAATAATTGCTCGTGCCGCATTATACAAAACTGAAGAATATTGTGAACTAAATTATATATTTGAAAATATGTATGTTGAGGGGATAGTTTTTCCTAAATTTTTGGTTACACAATGTTTTGATAAACAAATAGCTTTTAACAATGTCCAGTATGAGTTTTATGCTATAGGCGATATATCAATAACACAAATGGCTAACTGGCTAAGTAGTATCAACAATTACAACCTACAAGTTATTGAAGAGGAAAATAAAATTATTAGCACTTACAAAGATATTCAAACGGAACTTTATTTTGAAAGCAAATTTATCGCTGTAAGAATGCTTGCAAATAATACAGAAAACTAAAAGTTCACCACAAATATTACTAACACACATCAAAATAATCACTCAAAATTGAGTGATTATTTTACAATTTTTCAAATTAGTACCGATTTTCAAAGGTATTTTACCAATAAAATCTATTTTACCTTTATAATTTTCAACTATCAAATTTTATTCAATTAGATATTTGCAACCATTAAATTTATTTGATTAGTTATTTTTTAAGCTATTATAACAATTTTTCATATACATACTATCTAAAGTTTGAGTACCAGCAGATTCACTCACGATATATGGCTCTAAATTTAAATCCACCAAAGCTTTTGCTAGTGGCTCAAAGTCTGGTCCATAAACATTATCCTCAAATGTCAAATGTCTTACCTCTCCTTTTGAGGTGTATTCAATCTTAGAAAAATGTACGTGCATATTATTTACTTTATCATAGCCAACACCATCAATAAATCTTCCAAGCACCCTTTTATAATCGTCATAGCTTTTCAAACTACCGCCAGTACGAGCATTTAGGTGACCAAAGTCAATACAAGGATAAAGCATTTTATCACGTGATACCATACGAATAACTTCGTCCACATCACCAAGTTGAGCTTGTTTACCCATTGTTTCAATAGCTAGCATACAATCATTTAAACCACTATCATACAAATCAGCAAGCAAAGTATCAAGTCTTTGCATTAACAAATCCATCGCATCTGCTCTTGGCATTTTAAGTGGTGAACCTGGGTGAAAAACACAACGCTTACCACCTAATTGCTTTAATGCAATCAAACTATCTTTGATATATCTATGGTTATTTTGTGCTTTATCTTCCTCTGCAGTTGCAAGGTTAATAAAATATGGTGCGTGTACAGAAATCTCTATACCTTGTTTTGCAAATTCTGCACCATAAGCTGTTGCTGTGCCTTCACTCATACGCACACCCCTACCAAAGGAATACTCGTATAAATCAAGTCCTTTTTCTTTTAACCAATTTGGCACGTCAATAGTTTTTGTAAAACCTTCTTCCTCAAACAAACTACCCGTTCCACTAGGTCCAAATTTTATCATAAAGCACCTCTTCACTTTTATATTTTAAAAATCATTTTTGCAGTATTCATTTTCCTTCACGTATACGCTTAACATCACTATCAATCTGCTCTTTTAATTTAGTGGAATTTTCAAATTTAAATACCCCACGCAAATATTGTACGAACTCAACTTTTATGCTCTTACCATACAAATCGCCGTCAAAATCTAGCACAAAACTTTCCAAATTAAAATTGTAATCGTCAAAAGTAGGATGAGCACCTAAATTAGTTAGCCCTAAATATTTTTTATTATCAAAGTAAACGTAAATCTTATACACGCCAGCTTTCATTTCCACTTTGTCGTGTGGATAAGGCATATTAGCTGTTGGATATCCCAAAACACTTCCGCCAACATTTCGTCCCTTTTCCACCACACCTAACATAAAGTAAGGATAAGGCAACAATGTATTAACCTTTTCAATCTCGCCATTACGTAAAAGTTCCCTTATATCACGTGAGGCTATCTTGCCATCACCAGCCATTAATAAGTCTACAATTTCAACCTCAATATTTTTATCAATAAAATATTGTGCAACTTTATCAGCTTTATATTCTGCTCCAAAACCGCAAGAATAATCTGTTCCAAAGACAACTTTTTTTATATTTAGATTATTAGTCAAAGTATTTAAAAACTCTAAACCACTCATTTGCATAAACTGCTTATCAAAAACAGCAGACACCACTAGTTGTAGACCTAAATTTTCAAAAATGTGTAGTCTTTCCTCAAAGGTGTAGCATTGTTTTGACATACCACTTATTTGACTTTGAGGGTTATTTTTAAATGTGAACACTGCAGGTATATACTCACTTTCAACACATTTTGAAAGTAATAATTTATGCCCGTTATGTACACTATCAAAGTAACCAAGGCTCAAACAAATAGGCTTATTAAATTTTTGTTTAAAATCAATTAGTTCCATAACCTAACTTTTACCTCTGTATAATCTTTAACATCTGCACAAATGCCAAAAATCTTATTATCAATAACAATTAAATAGTCACCATTTATGCCTTGTTTTGCAATTTTTACACCATTTAAAAGCTTTTTCTCTTTATCACTTGTTAAGTTAACTTTAGGCATATCCTCAAATAGCTTGTCCAAAGTTGTGATAGTACCAGTAATATCGCTTTTAATTTCATCTAAAGTTTTTGCGTTTTCAATACAAAAGCTTTTGTTTTGCAATCTTATAATGCTTGACATATACGCACGGCTTCCAAGCATTTCCGCTAAATCACGGCATATACTACGGATATATGTTCCACCAGAACAATGTATATCCAGTGTCAAAACACCACCTTCATAATTTAAAATATCTATGCTATACACTGTTACTTTACGTGCTTTAATGTCAAGTTCAATACCTTTCCTTACCGCATCAACAGCTCGCACACCACCCACACTTATACGTGAATATTTTGGTGGCACTTGCATTATCTCACCTTTAAAACTTTCAAGTGCAACTTTTATATCTTGAATATTTGGAATATTACCACAATTCTCAACAACTGCACCATAAGAGTCCAAAGTATCTGTACTTTTACCAAAAGTAAAAGTGGTACGATAAATTTTATCCATACCAACATAGTAATCAAACAATTTTGTTGCACTGCCAACGCACACTGGCAAAACTCCACTGCCAGCGGGGTCAAGCGTACCTAAATGCCCTACTTTAATCTTTTTATCGCCAGTATACTCACGCACCATATGCTTGATTTTAACTACAACGTCAGACGATGTCCAACCCGTAGGCTTTAATACGTTATAAACACCTAACATATCTCGTCACGCACCGCTTTCAATAGTCTTTCAACCACATCTTCGTAATAACCGCTAAGCCTTAAGCCAGCAGCATTTTTATGACCGCCACCACCAAATACAAGTGCTATCTTGCTTGAGTCCACATCTTCACCAGTCCTAATGCTGACTTTATAACTTTTATTACCAACCTCACTTATAGATAGTGCAACTTTTACACCTATAATATTGATTATATTTGTAATTATTCCCTCTGTACAAGTATTATCTGTATGAGTAGCCTCAAAGTCCTCTTTTTTAAAGGTTATTATACCAATAGTGTTGTCATCATAAAATTTAGCATTATTAAGCACTCTACTCTTAAGCTCGTATACATTATACTTAATTTTTTTCATAAAATGCTCACAAATCTCGTGTGCTTTTATGTCATAGTTCAACAATATGCTACCCGCCCTCATAGTATCTGCAGTAACACTTGAAAAACTAAAACCACCGCTATCAGTTACAAGCCCACTATACAAAAGTTTTGCAATTTCTGCATTTAACAAGTTCATTTCGTCAAGCAAAAATGTTGCAATTTGAGCTGTTGCAGCACTATTTACATCAAGTAAATTTATATCACCATATCTGTTATTTGTTTTGTGATGGTCAATAACCATTTTACGTCTGCCTTTTTTAAATTCAGAATAGCTGTAACCCATTCTTTCTATATCTGCACAATCAACAGCGATAGATAAATCATATTTATCCAAACTTTCCTTATTGTAATTTTCATTACCGCTTAAAATGCTGATTTTACCCGCAATTTTATCATCGCAAAAAATGTATGGCTTTTTACCACACATTTTCAATGCTTTATAAATAGCAAGTGAAGTTCCGACAGTATCACCATCGGGATTGATGTGAGATATAATTGCAATATCATTTGCTCTTTTTATCTCTTTTATAGCATCAATAAAATTCATATTAACCTCTATATACCAAAATCATATCAAATAGCATTATTATAACAATTTATTTATTTTTTCAAACAAATATTTTGCAAAATTTTTAATAATTAACAACCAAAAGCAATTATAATTTAACGACTTTAACCGAAAATTAATTACAAATAATCACTTTTAACTACTTTAACTACAAGTTAATTATTAATAATCGCTTTTTACCGCATTTTTACCGCAAGTTAATTAAAAATAATTATATTTAACACACTTTGACCACAATTAATTATAAATAATCACTTTTAACAACTTAACCGCAAATTAATTATTAATATCATTTAAAATTTTGCTTATTTTTATTCCGTAAGTTATGCTATCGTCTAAATAAAATCTTAATTCTGGCAAACTTCTTAAAATAATGCGATTTTTAAGAATATTTTTAATATATCCCTCTGCATTACTAATAGCCTCTACGACTTGCTTTTCCTCGCCATCTGCACCAAGCACACTTAGGTAAACTTTGCAAGTAGATAAATCGCTGTCAGTATCAACTTTAACAATACTTACCAAACCTTTTATGCGTGGGTCAGATAGCTCCTCGCTAATTATAGGAGCTAACTGCTTTTTAATCTCCGCATTTATTCTTTCTATTCTGTTGCTCATCTCTCTTCCTCTTTCAAAATGAATGCCTCAATAATATCGCCAACCTTAATATCATTAAAGCCTGCCAAACCAATACCGCACTCATAACCGCTAGCAACCTCTTTTGCCTCGTCCTTATTACGTTTCATTGAAGAAATACTTCCCTCAAATATAACCACATTATCACGGATAAGTCTGAATTTTGCATTCCTCAAAATCTTACCATCAGTAACATAGCAACCAGCAATTGTTCCAACCTTAGTAATGTTGAATGTCTCACGAACTTCTGCGTGTCCAAGTTCTTCCTCACGGAATACTGGGTCAAGCATACCTTTAAGTGCCTTTTGAATATCGTCAATCGCATCATAAATTACACGATAAATCTTAATATCAACGCCATTTTTCTCTGCAAGCAGTCTAGCTTTAGGCTCTGGACGAACATTAAAACCAACGATAACCGCATTACCAGTATCTGCAAGCATAACATCTGACTCATTGATTGCACCAACACCAGCGTGCATAATTGTAAGAACAACATTCTCATCGGCAACTGAATCGCCAAGCTTAATAAACTCCTGTTTAACAGCTTCAACTGAACCTTGAACGTCACCCTTAATAATAACGCCAAGTGATTTCCTCTCTCCGCTTGATACACCTTTGAACATATCGTCCAAGCTACGAGCCTTGCTCTTGCTTTGCATTTCCTCACGCTCTTTGTTGTATCTCTCTTGAGCAACTTTCTTAGCAAGTTTATCGTCTTTAACACAAATAACTTGGTCACCAGCATTTGGCACATCTGACAAGCCGTGTACAGATACCGCAATACCAGGTCCAGCTGACTTAATCTTTTTACCATTGTTATCAATCAATGCTCTTACTTTACCAACTACAGTGCCAGCAACAATGTTGTCACCCACTTTGATAGTACCATTTTGAATCAAGCAAGTTGCCATTGGTCCAACGCCTTTATCAAGCCTTGCCTCAATGATTGTACCACTTGCATCGCAATCTTTAACAGCTTTAAGTTCCTTATACTCTGCAAGTAACAAAATACCTTCCAACAAATCGTCAACACCCATACCAGTCTTAGCACTAACTGGATATACCATTGTACTACCACCCCAGTCCTCTGGAACTAAGTCATATCTGCCCATTTCTTCCATAACTTTATTAGGGTTTGCTTGTGCTTTATCCATTTTGTTGATAGCAATCATAATGTCAACGCCAGCTTCCTTTGCGTGAGAAATTGCCTCAACAGTTTGTGGCATTATACCATCATCAGCTGCAACAACTACGATAGCTATATCTGTAACCATTGCACCTCTTTTTCTCATAGATGTAAACGCCTCGTGACCTGGAGTATCCAGGAATGTGATAGGCTCACCATTAAGTTCAATTGTATACGCACCAATATGTTGAGTAATACCACCAGCCTCACCGCTTGCAATTTTTGACTTACGTATATAGTCAAGCAAAGATGTTTTACCGTGGTCAACGTGACCCATTATTGTAACTACTGGTGGACGTTTAACAAGTTCGCCCTCAACCTCACGCTCAAGAATGTTTTGTTTCAAAATATCCTCTGCTGTCTCTTGAGGTTTAAACTCTAAAGTAACACCAAACTCAATAGCAACCAATTCCGCTGTATCAAAATCAATACTGCTGTTAATGTTGCAAAGCTGACCTAATGAGAATAACTTTTTAACAATTTCAGTACTTTGAATACCAATTTTCTCCGCCAAAGTCTTGATTGGAATAATTTGAGTTTCCACAACCGCATTTTCAATCTTAACAGTGTTTGGTGTAAAATCACTTGCCTTTTTAGCTTTCTTATTTTTATGAACTCTAACTACTCCGTCCTCGTCATAGTTATCAAAGCCACCATCAACGTAACCCTTTTTAATCAAAGTACGTTTATTTAACTGCTTTTTATTATCGTCTTTCTCAAAAGACTTCTTTTTCTTTTGAGTGTTTTCCTTTACTGGTGTAGCAATAGGTGCCTCGTATTTAGGGAATTGTGGTTTGTTAAATGGCTTGTTTGTCTTGTCGCCACCAACTTTATTATCCTTATTATAACCAGGTTTACCATTTTTATTAAAGTTAGGCTTGCCGTCTTTATTAAAATCACGATTCCTATTATCTCGGTTATCCCTATTATCTCTATTATAACCATTCTCTCTATTTTGATTGTCAAAAGGTTTATTAGAATGTCTTCTATCCTCTTTAGGTATAAATACATTCTTTTTAACTGGTTCTTTTGAATTATCAAATTTTGGTTTTTCCTCTTTTACCACACTTTCTTTAACAACTGGTTCCTCTACAACTGGTGGTGCAACCTCAGCCGCCTCCTTTGTCTCAGAAATTACCACTTGCTCTTTTTCTACCTCAATAGGTGCGGGAGCTGGTGTTTCATTGACCGCTGGCATAGCAACATTATCAAGAATATCCTTTTCCTTGATTTGTGATTTTTTATCTTGCATACCACCTTCAATGGTTTTCATTAAATTTTTTAATTCTCTGATATCCCTTTGCAAAGCTATAATAGTATTTTCCTTTAATGTTTGCATACCATTTACTTTACCAATTATCTCTTTAATATCACTCATATTGCACCTCCATACACTTTGCAATCGCATCAGCTAAAGACATATCCTCAATAGCAACCGCTTTAACATTCGCCCGTTTTGTAAGCTCGCTCAAACTGAACCCCACCAAACGGCAATCTATATTATGATTAGAACAATAATCATTAAGCTTCTTGCGTGAATTACTAGCCAAACTTTCGTCATATAATACAATATATATTTTATGTCTACAAGTTTTTATGCCTTCCACACCAAAAGTCGCTTTACGCATTTTTATTGCAAATCCTATATAAGACTTAATTTTTGTAGTATTTATCATATTCTCCTTGAATCTTTTCGTAAATTTCATTAGGAATATTTTCTTTAAACGCTCTATTCAACCCTTTAGTTTTCATAAGCTTTGCAAAACATTCTGGGTCTTTGCATATATACGCTCCTCTGCCATTCGCTTTTAAAGTCGTATCCAACAAATACTCGCCCTCTTTTGTCTTAATTATCCTAATCAAATCTCGTTTGTCTTCCATTTTATGGCAGACAATGCACATACGCATAGGAATTTTCTTAACCACAATTTACTCCTCAACTATTTCCATTCCAGCTTCTGCCATTTGTGATTTAGATTTAACATCAATCTTCCAACCAGTAAGCTTTGCAGCAAGTCTAACGTTTTGTCCGCCTTTACCAATAGCAAGTGACAATTTATCATCATCAACCACAACTCTTGCAGTCTTTTCGTCCTCTTGTGTAATGCTAAGTACTTGTGCTGGGCTTAATGCTCTTGCAATGTACTCAAGTGGATTCTCACTCCAACGTATAACATCCACTTTCTCTCCATTCAATTCGCTTACAACCTCATTAATTCTTGCACCCTTTTGACCAATACAGCCACCAATTGCATCAATATTAGGATTGTCAGTATGCACTGCCATCTTTGTACGATTGCCCGCATCTCTTACTATTCCTTTAATAACAATATCACCACTCTTGATTTCTGGTGCCTCATTCTCAAACAATCTCTTAACTAAACCAGCTACAGACCTTGAAACAATAACTTGTGGTCCTCTTGCATTAGTTCTAGTATTTTTAACATATACTTTCAAAGTTTGTCCTGGTATATACTTCTCTGTTGGCACTTTGTCAACTCCAGACATAATTGCTGTCATTTGTGTGCTTAATATTTCAAGATATACTATATCCCCGTCAACTTTGATAACTTGTGCATTAGCAATTTCGCCCTCTCTGTCAGACATTTCAGACATTACACGTGCTTTACGTGCATCATTAAGTCTTTGGATAACTACTTGCTTTGCTGTTTGGATAGCAATTCTTGAAAGCTCTTTTGGTGCAACCTCATACAACACCCAGTCACCAACTTTGTATGATTTTTTAATCTCTCTAGCGTCAGACAATAAAATTTCCTTATCGGCATCAACAACCTCCTCAACAACTGTCTTGTATGCATAAACCTTGATTTCACATCTCTTTTCATTGATTTTTACTGTCATAGGTCTTGCCTCGCCAGTTTCCTTTTTAAAAGCGGAAACTAAAGACGCCTCAAGCGTTTCAATAAAAGTTGCCTTGTCAATACGCTTTTCTCTTTCCAAATCATCCAATGCTGCAAAAAAATCTTTATTAATCATTTTATAAATTCCTCCACAAATTATCAATTTTCATCTCAAGTTTGTTATTTTTTATTTTATTTAAAGGTATCTTTATAATACCATATCTACTACTATTACTATTATTTAAGTCTTATCCTACTTAGGTAAAAATTCTAACCCAAGTTACTAAAACTTTAATTCCAACCTCTACTGATATCGCAAAGTCTTATAATACTTAATTATAATTACATTATCAAGCCACTAAAATTTAAGTACCATATCTACTACCATTATTACTTAAGTACTATAATACTTAATTCAAAATTCTAATATAACTAATGTTCTAATACTTATCTGCCAACTATATCAACTACTGAAACTAAAACTTTAACACTAACTACTACTGCTATTGTTTAAGTCTTATACTACTTAGGTCAAAATTCTAACCCAAGTCACTAAAACTTTAATTTAACCTCTACCAATATCGCAAAGTCTTATAATACTTAATTATAATTACACTATCAAGCCATAAAATTTAAGTACCATATCTACTATCACTATTGCTTAAGTACTATACTACTTAATTCAAAATTCTAATATCAAACTAATGTACCAATACTTATCTGCCAACTATGTCAGCCACTGAAACTAAAACTTTAACTCCAACTACAAATGTTATTGTTTAAGTCTTATACTACTTAGGTCAAAATTCTAACCAAAGTCACTAAAACTTTAATTCCAACCTCTACTGATATCGCAAAGTCTTATAATACTTAATTATAATTACACTATCAAGCCACCAAATTTAAGTACCATATTTACTACCATTATTACTTAAGTACTATATTACTTAATTCAAAATTTTAATATCAAACTAATGCACTAATACTTATCCGCCAACTATGTCAACCACTGAAACTAAAACTTTAACTCCAACTACTGCTACTATTGTTTAAGGACTTTACTACTTAAATTTAAATCTTAACACTAACTATAATGTTAAAGCATTTAAGTCTCAATTGTTGAAAAAAGTTAAAAGTGATATTATTTTAAATTGCCATTATTGTAGTTTGTTGTGAGATATTTACTTTTAATTATTATTTTAATTTGTATTTATTTTTTACTTGCAATTTTAATATTGATTAATGCTTAAAACTTAAGTTCTGGTTTTATAAGAGCAATGTTTTTAATGTCAAGTTCCAACTCTTTTCCCTTATACTCTACTTTAATTATCCCCTTTTGTAAGTCAAAAGCACGCAAAACGGCAACAAATTTTTTAATATCGTTAACTTTTTCAAATAAAGATATATTAACCTCTTTATCCAAGTTCCTACGATAATCTCGCTCAAACTTAAGCGGTCTATCTATCCCTGGTGAGGATACATTTAAAATATACTTTTCACCATTTGTTGGGTCAATCTCATCCAATATTGGGTCAATAGTTCTATGCACAAGTTCGCAACCATTCAAATCTACACCGCTGTCCTTATCAATATAGATAGTCAAGTTCATATCACCTAAATATTTTTTATAAGTGATTTCCACTATCTCATATCCAACATCCTCAACAGCCTTTGTAATATGTGTAGCAACCATATCAATAACCTTTGACATAAATCCTCCAAAACACTAAGGAGTGGTTCGACCACTCCTTAGATGCTAATCTATTACTCTATTAGTATATCACATTGCACAACATATTGCAAGTATTTTTTTAATATTATTAAAATAAATTATTTATTATTATTTTTGTGTAGCAAACAAATTGCTTTAGCAACCTAATATTTACTTATCATAGTTTATATTATCGGAAGCTGTCCATATACCCCACAAAAAAGCTATTTTGCGGGGACCCCGATAGCGGCACGTAGTGGCATTTGACATCAGCAATTGTTAATTCAAATGTTGTCGACTTGATTTATCAAGCAAAAAGCGGTAACTTTTGTTTAATTTGAGTTTTCTCAAAATTAAATGACACATAATTTATAATATTTACCTTAATTTTAAATTTATCTTAAAAATAATAGCTAACTTACCACAAAAATTTAATACTATCTAAAATAAAAACTTTTACAAATATTACCAATATTGCTATAATTTGGCGTTATTTTATTTTAAAACTTACCAAGTTTAACAAGTTCAATAAACAATTTTGCAGTAGCCAAGCAGTCATTAACCGCTCTATGAGCCCCCTCTAAACTAATGCCAAAATGCGTACACAAAGTACCTAATTTATAATTTTTACAAATTACACTTTTCCTTGCCATAGCCAAAGTATCCATAGTATGGTTAGGGAAAATGTAGCCATTTAATTTTGCATATTTATCCACAAACATTTTATCAAAGGAAATATTATGAGCCACCAAAGTGCAGTTTTCGCTAAACTTATAAAAATCTGCAATAACATCTGACATATCTGGTGCATCTTTAACATCATCATCAGTAATAGAGGTCAATTTTGTAATTTCCTCTGGGATATGGATATGTGGGTTTACAAAAGTAGAAAATGTTTCAGTTATCACACCATCTACAATTTTAACAGCACCCAACTCTGTAACCTCATCCGACACATCAATACCAGTAGTTTCAAAATCAAACACAACAAAAGATTTACCCATTAAGTAAGGTGTAACTTTTTGAGTTTCCCCTACAGCAAACAAATCATCTTGAACAAAATCGACATATTTTTCTGGGCGAACAGCCACATAACTTAGAGGAACAGCTTTCAATTCCTCTTTTAGAACAATTGAGGACTTGTCAATCTCGCATTTGCTAATATCACGGCAAAGCAAAACGCTATCGTGTAAAAAAGTATCCACATCACGCTTACCAGTAATAATCACCTCATCACCGATATTTATTTCGTCATAAACGCCCTCGCCTTTATATTTTGCAAACGCCTTACAAGTCATATTACCAGTAGTGTCGTTTATTTTAAAAACGTAATAAGAGTTACCAGTTTTTTTACTTTCGTTTCTTTTAAACTCAATAACCTCGCCAGCATAAATTGCGAACTCCTCAGTATCCTTGCTATCAACAATATACCTTGCACGAGAGGTAATTTCCTTGCCAACAATTTTTGTATGGCTATTTGTCCTTATTCTACGACTAACAATAGTAATTGAATCCTCTGTAGCCAAATCTGTATCAAAGTTTATATCTTGTTTGCTGTCAACTACTTGCAATCTAATTTCATTACACATTTTATGAGCCATATATTGAGTAATGTTATGTACCAAGTCAACAGACTTAAAGTAATCGTAAAACATAGATTTCATATTAATAGTAACAAAAGCAATTTGATTTACAATTTTAATCTCAATTTCGTTACTTTCAATTAAGACTGTTGGGTGTTTTTCCTTAAAAAAGTTAAGCACATAACGCTTTACAATTTCCTCATCAATAAAAGACTTTGTAAAAGTAACCTCTACTTGCATTGAGGTAGGCAACAAACTGATAGTAGCCTCTTTAATAGCCCTTTTATCCTCCTCGGTGTAGGAGTCCAAAATGTCATAAGGCACCAAAAAATTAACAGCAATTACTGGCGGTTTTTTTTGTATATCCACACTACCAACACGCATTGGCAAATACTTTTCATTTGTTAACTCATTAAATTTATCCAAAAATTCCACAACAACCTCATTTTGCAAATAGTCCCTATTTTCACAGCCTATCTACCTATTTTTTCCATTCAAAATATATTACAATTCATTTTATCACATTATAAACTTAAAATCAAATTAAAGTACAACTCTAAATAAATTAAATATCAAATTTATAATGTTTTGCTATTAATCATCAATTTTTTACCAAACTTATAGTGTAACATTTTCACTTAACATTTGTTAATGACTATTTATTACAACGCTTTAACTGGCAATTTAAAATATATGTTAGTGCAATGCTTTAATCTATAATCTTTTAAACCATATTTATATAACAAAAGTTTAACCTAGCAATTTTAAGCATATATTAATATAACACTTTATCCCATAATTTTTTAAACCATTTTAGCATAAATTTTTTAACTAGCTAATTCTTTAAAAATATTTATAATATAGCAATCTTTTTTATTTATAAAATTATTCAACCATATTTAGCACATTTTTTAGCTATCAAAAATTAATTATAATTTTGATATAAAAGCTAAAATCTCATTAATCAATTCGCTATTATCTATAGTTTTTAAAACTTTTCCATTTGCAAAGATAGCAGACTTATCTTTTCCGCCAGCAACGCCGAAATCACAGCTTGATGCCTCACCAGGTCCATTAACTACACACCCCATAACAGCAATCTTAGCAGATTTTTTTAAGTTTTTTGTAGCCTCTACAACCATATTAGCAAGTCCAGCAACGTCAATATTTGTTCTTGCACAAGTAGGGCAACTAATAACCTCAACGTGTGGCTCGCCCAGTCCTAAACAATTTAAAATATCTTTTGCAACAATCACCTCTTTATAAGGCTCGTCCGACAAACTAACTCTTATTGTGTCACCAATTCCGTCAAGCAATAAGCTACCAATACCAACAGCGGATTTGATTACACCTCTTTCATAAACACCCGCTTCGGTAATACCCACGTGTAAAGGATAATCACAAGCTTTTGCAAGCAATCTATAAGCTTCAACGCTTGTCCTAACATCACTTGATTTTACAGAAATAATTGTATTGTAAAAATTGCATTTTTCAAGCAAAGCTACGTGACCTAAAGCACTTTTGCACATTGCCTCTGCAAGTGGCAAATTTTTATATTGCTTTTCTAGCGAACCGCCATTTACGCCAATACGGATAGGAACATTCCTCTCTTTTAAGTAGTCGGCAACATATTTAACTTTACTCTCATCACCGATATTGCCGGGGTTGATACGTATTTTACTTGCACCACTATCACAAGATGCAATCGCTAAACGATAGTCAAAATGAATATCCGCAACTACTGGAATATGCACATTTTTTATAATCTCTTTAAGAGCGATACTACTTTCCTTATCGGGAACGGATAGCCTAACAATATCGCAACCATATTCCTCTAGTTTCAAAATTTGTTTTATGCTTCCCTCAATATCCGTAGTTTTTGTATTACACATTGATTGAATAGCAATCTTCTCGCCGTCACCAATAGTAACATTACCAATTTGTACTTTCATATTCACCCCATAAAATAAATTATTTATGCAATATAAATTAGTTCATATAATTTAAAATTAAAAATAAAATCAACTAACAAAATACCATCTATATATATAATAAATATATAAATTATCTAATTAAATAAAATAGCGTTTATATAATAATATATTAATTACTTATTTAAATAAAATACCATAATCAATATATAATATAACCTTTATCAATAGTTAGGATATTTCTTTTAACAAAATCAATACAATATTAATATTTAATTTCGGTCGTAAAACTTAAAGCCACATTTCAACTTATATTTTATAATGTATAATCAATGTATAATTAAATAATCATTAATATAATATTATAATTTTATCAAATCAATATTTATCAAACAAAATTATATTTTCAACTTACAAAATGCACTACGTCTAGTATAATTGCAAGTGCAAACAAACAAATCAAACCTATGGTATGGATAATATTTTCCACTTTTCTATTGAGTGGCTTACCTCTTACCCATTCAATAGTTGTAAATACTACGTGGGCTCCGTCCAAAGCTGGTATTGGTAGCAAATTCATAATTGCGATATTAGCAGACAATGCACACACTGCAAACAATACACCTCTAAAGCCAATTTGAGATACCATTGCAATTTGCTGTATTGCAGTAACCGTACCGCCCATTGCCTCACCTACTCCCAAAGCACCAGTTATGACTGCACCAATTGAAGTAAATATTGTACCAAACAATTTAAAGATAAATACAAACGACCTACCTAGTGACTCAATAAAACCAAACCTATATTCCTCATAGGTAATGGATATACCAAGACCTCGGCTTTCAACAACTTGATTTTCCGCATTAGTTGAAAGGTAGTCACCAATGTAAATAACAATATCCTGTTTTTCACCATCACGAATAATGGTTACATTCATTTTATCACTATGTTTTTGTATTCTGTTAGCCAAATCATTAGGCACAGCAGTGGAATATAAACTTTTTCCGTCAACGGCAATAATCAAATCGCCCTCTTGCAAGTTTTGCTCAATTCCGTTTTCAAACTGATAAGTCATAAGCACTTTTGGCATCATATCACCATATGCCATAAAGAATATTGTACAAAGCACAACAGCAGACAAAAGATTAAAACCCGCACCCGCAATAAAAACAAGAATTCTTTTCCAAGGCTTATGATAATTAAAGTTATCTTTAGTCAAAGGTTTATCTTCCTCGTCATTCTCGCCGTGGAATCCGCAAAAACCACCTAACGGCAAACATCTAAGAGAAAAAACTACACCCGACTTTTTACTTGTATATTTATAAATTGCGGGACCAAAACCGACAGCGAACTCGTCCACTTTAAAACCAAGTAATCTGCCCACTACATAGTGACCAAACTCGTGAACTACAATCATAAACATAAGGCAAAGTAAAGCTACGGCAATAAAGCCAACCCATTTCATTACTCCACCAAAAGTCACTGCTGACAAAATCAATCCCATACAACACCTATTACCATTTAATCAATTGTTTTGCAACCTCTCGTGCCATTTTATCCGCTTGAATAATATTATCCAAAGTTATTTCGCTACAACTTTCGCCTTTGCTTACAACTTTACTGATAATATCACTAATATCATAAAAACCTATTTTGTTTTTTAAAAAAGCGTCAACTGCTATTTCATTTGCACCATTCATTAAAGTTGGATACAAACCACCAAGCTTTGCACATTCCTTTGCTATACCAAGGCAAGGAAAAACATTCATATCTGGCTTTTCAAAAGTAAGCTGAGCTACCTCTGCCAAATCAAGTTCTGGCAATTTAGTACCGATTTTTGATGGATAAGACAATGCAAGTTGTATTGGCAACCTCATATCTGGATAAGACATTTCGGCTATAACGCTATTATCATTATATGTAACCAAACTATGAATAATACTTTGTTTATGAATTACCACCTCAATTTTTTCAACTGGGATATTAAACAAATGCTTTGCCTCAATAATCTCAAGACCTTTATTCATAAGAGTGCTACTATCTATAGTAACTTTTGCACCCATATTCCAAGTTGGGTGTTTTAGTGCGTCTTTTGCAGTAACCTTTAATAATTCCTCTTTGCCACGACCTCTAAAAGCACCACCACTAGCTGTCAAAATTAAACCTTTTATATCTTTTGCTCTACCATACTCACTACATTGCCATATAGCACTATGTTCGGAATCAACTGGAAAAATATTTACTCCCTTTTGCTTTGCAAGTGGCATAACTATATCACCACCAGTAACCAAAGTTTCCTTATTTGCAAGTGCAATATCTTTTCCGTTATTTATTGCTGTAATTGTAGGTATTAGTCCACTAATTCCAACCATCGCAGTAACAACTATTTGACCTTGTGGAATACTAACTAATTCCTCACTAGACCCCAACATTTTACTGCCACAAAGCTCACATTTGCTACGAGCAACTTTATCGTGAACATAAACATATTTAGGTTTAAACTCTGCAATTTGCTTGTTAAACAACTCTACATTGCTGTTGCAAGACATTCCCACAACACAAAACATTTGTGGATACTCTCTTACAATATCCAAAGTTTGTTTACCAATTGAACCAGTAGAACCTAATATAATTATCTCTTTCATATTACCTCTTTAACTAACTGCACATTAACAAATTGTTTAAATAGCATTTAAACAACCGCTTTACCATTTACTAATTATTTAAAAAGCAACTAACAAGCAACAACTTTACCGCTACCAAATTGCTTAAAACAACATCTTAATAAAACAGCTTTGCCATTAACCAACTATTTTTTATATGACGTATTACTCTTTATCCACAACCAACTAATTGCATTGCTTTCAATTTGCATATTTTCAATACAAATGACAATTTAGTGCCGATTTTCAAAGTATTTATTTACTATTTTAACTTTAAATAAATCTTTCGCAAATTGCAAAAACAATATACATAACTGGAATTACCGCCAAAAAGCTATCTATTCTATCCATTACACCGCCGTGTCCTGGGAATATATTGCCATAATCTTTTATACCAATTTTACGTTTAATAATGCTTGCGGCTAAGTCGCCAAATTCAGCAATTACGCTACATATTGCACCCAATGGTAACATTACTGCCAAGTTTAGTGGAATATTGGATAAAATGTAATTTGCCTCACCATTATTCATATATGCAAACACGTTGAACTGACAGAAAAGCAAGTATACTGCAACCATACCAAGTATACCACCAAGCACACCGCCAACTGCACCGCTAATAGTCTTTTTAGGACTTACGTTAGGACATAGCTTTGGACCTTTACAAGTTATACCTACAAAATATGCCATTGTATCTGTCATTACTACTACAGCAAATGTGCTAAATATGCTAATTAAACCCATTTGGCTATGATTCATTATAACAAGTATACTCATAATAAGTATTGGATAAACAATATTGAATACAGTTGCACCAACATCGCTTATTGAATATTTTTTATGCTTAACAACCATTATAATTAAACTAATTATTGTTGCCACTGCAAGTGTAATTACAAGCCCCAACTCTTTAAAAAAGTAAATCAAGGGGTAAATCATTACCATACTAAGTGCAACTGGTATTAACATTGGTTGCAATTTATATTCAGAAACTTTATAGCCGTTCCCACCCTCATTTGCTGAATTTAAATCAACAACTACTTTAGTTACAGACTTTTTCCTTAAGCTTTTAAACATTTCATATCCGCCAACCAAGGCAAATATCATTATAATTATATCAGTAGCAATTAAGCTGTACATTCTAAGCCAAAATACGCACGATAAGATAACTGCCAACAAACCGACTGCTGTTACTATCCTCTTTAGCATATTACACCCTCCCAAAACGTCTGTCACGTTTATTATATTCTGTAATTATTTCGTCAATAGTTTTCTCGTCCATATCTGGCCATAGTGTATCAATAAAGATAAATTCGGAATATGATAACTGCCATAACATAAAATTAGATAACCTTACCTCACCGCTTGAACGCACCATAACATCTGGTTCGGGCAGTTCACTTGTATACAAATTTGCAGATATATTTTCCTTATTGACCTCAAGTCCTTTACTTAAAAGTTTATTTACCGCATAAACTATTTCGTCACGTCCGCCATAATTAATACCAAGGTTTACAACCATACCAGTATTACCCTCGCAAAGCTTCATATTTTCCACCAAAGCATTTCGAACGCTATCTGGTAATTGGTTCAAATCACCCATAGTAGTGATAATAAAATTGCGTTTAGCGTACTTTGGTATTTCGCTTTTTGCAAATTTTTCAAGCATACCAAACAAAGTATCAATTTCCTCTTGAGGGCGACTCCAGTTTTCCGTGCTGAAAGCATAAAAGGATACAACTTGCACTCCTCTATCGTAACAAGCCTCAACCACTTTACGCATACTACCAACACCCTCTCTGTGCCCTACACTGCGTGGTAAATGTCTTTTTTTTGCCCATCTGCCATTGCCGTCCATAATAAAAGCAATGTGTTTTGGTATTTTCAATTCTTCCATATACCCTCTACCTAATTATATTAAAATATAAACTAAAATTATTAGCATTAAAATTAAATTTAATAAAGCCTAACTATATTAAAATTCAAAGCTAAATTATTATAATTAAAATAAAATTTAATAAACCATAATTAGATTACAATACAAACTTAGATTATAAGCCATAATATTATATTTAATAAAGCAAATTATTAATAATTTTATATGCAAACATCAAAATTAAAGTATTGTTTAATTATTAAACAGATTAAAATAGTCTATACAATTCCCACAAATTTTACCATAATTCAAATTTAATCTTAATTAGTACATACTTAAACATTATAATTATACTACTTTTTACCAAAATAATCAAGAGGTTTTCTATTATATAATAAATAATAAAAGTTATCCCTCTCAAAATACAAAATAGATTAAACTTTTTAAAAAGTTAATTCCTACAAAACAATACTATATATTCTTCATATAACAAAATAATGGCTGAAAATTAAGCCATTATTTTGTTATTTCACTTTTTGTTTACTTGTATTATTTGAACAATATATGCCTTATTTAATTATTGTACATAACTCTAGTTAATATTTATCACAAAGTTATTGACTTGAATTGGTATCTTCCATTCCATTTAATTCTTCAAACTTTGCACGCATAGTTGGATTATTTTTTGTTAATTTTTTTATTGACAAATCTTCAGCCTTATCATTTGCAAGTCTTAATTGCCTTTCAGAGCCAATTAAATATTCTTTAACTTTATTAAGTTTATCGATTGTATTATCAATTTCAGTTATTGCTGAATTGAATTTACTGCTTGCAATTCGATAATTTTTCCCAAATTTTTCTTTAAAATCATTCATTTCATTTTCAAAATTTGCAATATCAATGTTTTGACTACGCTCAATATTTAATTGCCTTTTATATTGCAGTGCTTTCATAGATGCATTTCTTAATAGTGTAATAATAGGAATAAAAAATTGTGGTCTAATTACAAACATTTTTTCATACATATGTGAAACATCAACAATACCACTATTATAATATTCATTATCCATTTCAAGCATAGAAACAAGAACAGCATATTCACAATGTTTATTATTTCTATCTTTGTTTAACTTTTCTAAATGGTCAATGTTTTTCTTTTTGTTTATGGACACATCGGCCTCATTTTTCATATCAAACATTATTGATATTATTTCAGTGCCAGTTTCGTCAAATTCTCTATAAATGTAATCACCTTTACTATTTTCAACAGCTAAATTATCTTTATTAAATTGTGCATTTTGAAATCCAAGCGACCTTAATTTATTAAATTCTATCTCGCAATGTTGTTCTAAAGATTCTCCAAGCAATTTAACTGATTGCTTAAGTTTAAAATCCTTATATTGAGCAATTTCCTCATCTTTCATTCTTAGTTGTTCTTTATGCTCTTGTTTCTTGCTTTCCAATTGACCTTGAATAACAATGATTTTTTCATTCATTTCATTAATTTTTCTGTCATTTTCGGTTTCTTTTTCCTTAATAGCAAGTTTTTTTTCATTTTCTTTATTTTCCAAATCTTTCTTAAGCAACTCTATTTTTGATGTAGATTGAGCAATATCTTGTGCAAATTTATTTTTCAACTCAACAATTTCCCTTTCTTTGTCCGCTACAGCATTATTAACCGCAACTTGTTTATTATTTTCTAGTAAAGCTATTTGCGAATTAAGTTTTTCTAGCTCAACATTTTTATTTGCCAATTGATTTTTGTAATTATCCTCTAAATTTCTTTTACTTTCTAATAACTGTTTATCTTTTTCTGCAAGTTCAATTGCTTTTTCTTGCGTAATTTTATCAATAGCACTTTTTTTATTTTGCTTTTCTAAATTTAATTCTGACTCCAATTGTTTTATAAGACTATCTTTGTTTGAAAGCTGTTTGTCATATTCATTTTTTAATTTAAGTTCAGCTTTTTCAATATCACTCTCTTTTTCAATTTTAAACTGCTTTTCTTTCTCTATAACTTGTTTTTGAAACTCAATATCTCTTACTTGATTTACAATCGCTATGTAATTTGATTCATCAATCTTAAAAACTTCACCACAATTAGGGCATTTAATTTCACTCATATAATTTTCTCATTACTTTTTATTATTTTTGCTTTTGTTAATATAAACTAAAAATTTATACAATATTGAATACTTTTATAACTAATTTACAAAATATTATCAATCTATTTATCAAAAAAACTTAATCACCCCCTCCTATAGTACAAGTTTAAATTTTGTAAATCTGTCAAAAAAGGTATACTTTTTTTGACAGATTTTTGCTTGACAAATTTGTGTAAATTTTGTATAATAAAAATGTAAATTTGTTAAATTTTGGTAATTTTTAAAACAACAATTTATACTCAGTTTAAAAATTTAAAAGTGTCAAAAAAAGTATACTTTTTTTGACACTTTTTACACTGTTTGTGTAAAATTCTATTAAATAATAATTTAATTATAAAAAATAAATATTAGTTTTGAGTATTGACTTTGAATATTTGGTATTATAAGAATAGTGACCTATGTAAAGTTAATGACCTAAATTTTAATATACAACGATTAATAACTTGCTTTGTTCATTTTTTATTCAAACAATATATCTAACATTAAAACACATTAACAATTTAGTAAAAAAAACAACTGGGGATATGTTAATATTCCCAGTTTGTATTTTAACATTTTTATTTTGTTGTTTAGTTAGAATTTTTAATATAATCTTTTATATTGCAATGATAACAAATTTTAATACGCAACTTAAATTTTCATTAAAAATTTTGCTGTTACTAAAGTTATTTGGTTATTTTTTTTATCTACTCGCACTACAAGTTTTGTATCATAGGCGTGTTTATCGTCTGCTGTGTTTTCCAACTCTTGCACATTGTAGCCTTGCTCTTGCAAAATAGATTTTGCTTTTTCATAAGACATACCAATATACAATCTACTATCAAACACTCATAACCTCTTTTTCTTTATCACTTGTAACTTTTTCAACAATTGCAACTTGCTCTGCTAACTTTTTGTCAACATCTTTTTCATAAGTTGCACAATCGTCTTCTGATATTGCAGAGTCCTTTTTCATCTTTTTAAGCACATCGTTAATATCACGTCTTGCATTTCTTAAAACTACTTTACAATTTTCGCTAGTTGATTTAATTTGTTTAACCAAATCACGGCGGCGTTCCTCAGTAAGTTCAGGGAAAATCAAGCGAATAACTTTGCCATCGCTGTTTGGTGTAATACCAATATTTGCAGCAGTAATTGCCTTTTCAATACCTTTAACAGTGCTTGCGTCCCAAGGGGCAATAACAAGTAGTCTAGCCTCTGGTACACTTACGTTAGCCATTTGATTGATAGGTGTTTCAGTACCATAATAATCTGCTGTAATTTTATCAAGAATGTGTGCATTTGCTCTACCAGCTTTCATTTGAGAAAATTCATATTTCAAATTTGACACACTTTTATCCATTTTACTCTCGAACTCGTCAAAAAGTTCCAATATTTCCATACTTTCGTAAGCCATTATTTCACCTCTTATAATAAATAGTTGTAATCATTAATTACATTATACATTAAAGTACAATTAAAAGCAATAGCAAAATCAAATTTTAAGCAAAACTAATGATAAATGCTATTATATACAAAATTACTTAATAATTGTACCAATAGTTTCGCCTTTAACAGCTTTGATAATACTATTTTCCTCTGACAAAGCAAAAGCGATAACTGGAATTTTATTTTCCATACAAAGACTGATAGCTGTAGTATCCATAGCGTTCAAGCCTTTTTTGATTACATCAATATAAGTGATTTCGTCAAACTTTTTAGCGTTAGGGTTCTTTTTAGGGTCACTATCATAAATGCCGTCCACATTTTTAGCAAGTAAAAGTGCCTCTGCACCAATCTCGGCTGCCCTAAGAGCAGCACCAGTATCTGTACTAAAATAAGGGTTACCAGTTCCACAAGCAAAAATTACAACTCTGCCTTTTTCAAAATGACGCATTGCTTTACGCAAAATATAAGGTTCAGCAACTCTTGTTATAGTAAGTGCAGTTTGAACACGTGTAGCAACGCCATTTCTCTCAAGAGCGTCTTGCATAGCAAGTGAATTGATAACAGTTGCAAGCATACCCATATGGTCAGCAGTAGTTCTATCCATATTAGAGCCTTGTCTACCACGCCAAAAGTTACCGCCACCGATAATAATGCCCACCTCGACACCGCTATCTACTACTTGTTTAATTTGTTTAACTACATATTCTATAACTGACTCGTCCAAGCCAAAACCTTTTTCACCAGCAAGAGCCTCGCCACTTAATTTGATAATAACTCTTTTATACTTTGCCATTGTTTTCTCCTTGATTAATTACTCTATTATTTAAAAAACTATCATACCTTAAAAAAAGGGAACAGAAAAAGTGTTCCCTTGATTTAATTGCTTTATATCATTATTTCTTAGAAGCATCGATTTGAGCTTGAACTTCGCTAGCCAAATCCTCATTCTTCTTCTCAAGACCTTCGCCCATTTCAAAACGTACGAAAGCAGAAATTGTTCCGTCCAAAACGTTTTTAACAGCCTTGTCGCCATCTTTTACAAATGGTTGCTCTAACAAGCAAACATCTTTATAGTATTTGTTAATTCTACCAACTACCATTTTGTCAACGATAGCTTCTGGCTTACCCTCGTTAAGAGCTTGAGCACGCAAAATTTCTTTTTCCTTTTCCAATGCAGCAGTAGGAACATCCTCTTTTGCAAGATACAAAGGATTTGCAGCAGCGATTTGCAATGCAACATCGTGTGCAATATTTTCAGAACAAGTACCCTCTAGCATAACACCGATTTTACCGCCCATATGGATATAGCTTGTTACATTACCATTGAATTTAGCAAATCTTCTAACATTGATTTTCTCACCAATTTTAGCAATAGCCTCGTGAACAAGGTCATTGACATATTGCTCATTGTTTAAAGCGTCAATATCTGCGATATTTTTATCTATAATATAGCAAGCAACAGTGTTTGCAAGCTCTTTGAATTGGTCGCCACGAGCAACGAAGTCAGACTCGCAGTTAACCTCTACAAGAACGCCACTATTACCTTTTGTCATAGCGTAAACGATACCTTGAGATGCAATCTTATCAGCTCTTTTGCTTGCTGTAGCCATACCTTTTTCACGAAGTAATTCAACAGCCTTTTCCATATCGCCATTAGCCTCTGTCAAAGCCTTTTTGCAGTCCATCATACCTACACCAGTTTTAGCTCTTAAAGCCATAACGTCTTTATTAGTAAACATAACTTTTTATCCTCCCAAAAATTACTCT
The DNA here is from genome assembly GCA_910584035.1 of uncultured Christensenella sp. Lineage (GTDB taxonomy): Bacteria > Bacillota > Clostridia > Christensenellales > UBA3700 > MGBC100798. Next base: position 35,680 of record CAJTZR010000005.1, read on the forward strand.
TGTGTTGCAGCTTCCATAGCATTAGCCTCTGCCTCTTTAGCAGCAGCTTCTGCAGCAGCCTCAGCTGCCTCTGCATCATAAGCGATACCCTCATTAGCCTCAATAACTGCATTTGCGATAACGCTTGCAATCAATTTAATAGCACGGATAGCATCGTCATTACCAGGGATAACATAGTCAACTAGGTCTGGGTCGCAGTTAGTATCAACTAAACCAACAACTGGAATACCAAGTCTCTTAGCTTCTTTAACAGCGATTTCCTCTTTCTTAAGGTCTACTACAAACAAAGCACCTGGTAGATTTTTCATCTCTCTAATACCGCCCAAGTTAGCCTCAAGCTTCTCTCTCTCGTCTTTAAGACCTGCAACCTCTTTTTTAGGTAGCAAATCAAACTCACCAGTAACTTCCATTTGGTCAATTTTCTTTAATCTGTCAATTCTTGTCTTGATTGTCTTGAAGTTAGTCAAAGTACCACCAAGCCATCTATTATTCATAAAGTACATACCGCATCTTTCAGCTTCCTCACGAACAGCATCTTGAGCTTGCTTTTTAGTACCAACAAACAAAATGTCCTTACCGCTTTTAGCAACATCTCTGATGAATGCATAAGCATCTTCAATCAAACCAACGCTGATTTGCAAGTCGATAATGTGAATATCATTCCTTGCTGCATAAATGTACTTACCCATTTTTGGGTTCCATCTTTTTGTTTGGTGTCCAAAATGTACACCTGCCTCTAATAGGCTCTTCATAGTTACAACTGCCATTTTTTTATCCTCCTGTTTTTTCGTCCTTACGCATCCCAAACCACTCAAACCTTACGGCACAGTGAATGATTTCAGCGTTAAGTGTTTTTTGGCTATTGCAATTATAGCATATCTTAAAAATAATAGCAAATGTTTTGCTATATAATTAAATAAAAATAAAATTATTTTACAATTATACTTTAAAACTCAATTTTACAGCATAATTTAGCAAGATTTTCTCTATTATAATTTAATTTTCAAAATAAAAAAACAGCTTAAACAAATAAATCTGCAAAAAATTGCAAAGTTAATTTGTCATCGCTGCGAACGGTGGCGTATTTAAAACTTAAAAATACTTAATTACTTAATTTTATAGTCAAATTTAATTTATCATTCGGCAAATTAGACTATGGCAAAATTTATGTGCAATTTGCAATTGCCGTACTAGGTAATTACTTTTTCCTTTCAAGCAATAGCATTAAAGCCTTGAATTCCTCTTTTGAAAGTGTTCTCAAAATATTTTGCACTTCCATATCTTCTCTGTATTGCTGAATGTTTTTATAAAAGAATTCCTCTACTGGAACTTCTAGCACCTCTAAAATTTCCAAAAGCTTTGGCACACTCAAAATTATTGAGCCGTCCTCAATTTTGTAAATATACGTATCCGAATTGCCTAAAATTTTTCCCAGTTCCCTAGCTGACAAATTCTTTTTGGCACGAATTGCGGACAATCTTTCCAAAATCTGTTTGTAGTCCATATCTTACCCTCCAAATTACTCAATCTCCAACTCTTCAGACTCAAATAATGGGTCATTCAAAAATTCACTAACTGACATTCCAAAACCTTTTGCAATAGCCATTACAGTATTTAATTGAATTGTCCAGTTACGACCATTCATAATGCATTGCATACTTCCGTGTTGAACACCAGAACGTTGTTCCAAACGATATTGTGTCATATCCTTTTCTTTCAATAGTTCAATAATTCTTTGAGCAACTGCTCCACAAGTAGTCATTCCTTACCTCCGATTAAGATAGCCATTAAAATTTGTTTTAAAGTGCAACTCTTTCAAGTTACAATTAATTAATAATGTTCTCTTTTCAATTTTAACCTAATTTATGTAGTTTAAACTACATATTCATTTTAGCAATTATTAATTTTGAAAATAGGAAGGCTCACCTACATATTGAATTTTTTAAACAATTAGGTATTTAAATTGCAGACAAGACTTGAATTACTTTGTTTTATTACAAATTAAACGAAATTTAATTGTGCAATACTTTCGCCAAAATACGGCTAAAAAAGATAATAATGCCGATTTTCGACTGGTTATAAAAACAAAAAAAGAAGCAAACCTAAAATAGTTCACTTCTTTTTTAATCATTTTTTGTAAGCAAATTTAATTATTTATTGCAATTTCACATTAATTGTTATCAGAATAAATGATAGTATAGTCACCAGTATTTAAATCCCAAGAACTATCTTTTATAATTGCGTCCCATTCTGCCCTTGTACCATTGAAATTTATTGTTGTAAGGCTAGTGCAATCACTGAATGCAGAAAAGTCAATACTAGTTACACTATTTGGCATTGTTACGCTAGTAAGACTAATGCAACCATTAAATGTATTGGGACAAATACGAGTCATATTACTACTAATTGCAACACTTGTAAGGCTAGTGCAATTATAGAATGCATACTCGCCAACAAAAGTCACACTATTTGGTATAATAATGCTAGTCAAACTAGTGCAACCATCAAATATACCCTCGCCAATGATGTTAACACTATTTGGTATTATTATCCTTGTAAGCCCACTACAATATGCGAACGCACCAGTTTTTATGATATTTACGCTGTTTGGTATGATACTATTTTTACAACCTAATATTAATGTTTTGCCATCTTTTGATAATAAACAATTATCTTTACTTTTGTATTGGGTGTTATTTTCATCTACAACAATGCTAGTAAACCCACAACCAGTAAATGCACCATCGCCAATGCTAGTCACATTTTCTGGAATTGTTAAGCTAGTCAAACTAGTACAACAAAAGAATGCCCCAAGCTCAATACTAGTGACACTATTGGGAATAGTTATACTTGCAAGTCTATTGCAATTCTCAAACGCATACTCACCAATACTAGTCACACCATTAGGAATGAATACAATTGTAATGCTAGTGCAATCATAGAACGCACCATCACCAATGCTAGTTACTGGTTTATTTTGATAAGTGTTTGGAATTGCAATTTTGGTAATATCTTGATTATCTATTCCCACAACAGAATATGAAGTATTATCAGAATTTAAAGCATATTTTAAACTTTTGGTGAATTCTACAATATCTGTTACATAATTACAAGTAGTACATACTTGCCAAACTCCAATTTCATTTGATTTTTGTTCAAAATAGTGTTTTTGCACATTATTCTTTTCATCACAACTACTACACTTAAACCAGTGATTTATTTCGTCACTTGAATATTTTTCACTCCAAGTGTGAGTATGTGTTGGTGGTGTATTGTTTTCTCCACCATTATCGTTATTGCCACCGCAAGCAACTAGTACTAAGGATAAGCAACAAATCAGCAGAATGGTGAAAATAACGACTAAAATCTTTGATTTTTTCATTCCTTTTGACTCCTTAAATTTATTGATTTTTTATGCACAATTTTTAAGTGCATTGTTCACCAAATATATAATTTGATGAACTAATAAAGCAAATTTTTAGCATTTTGTTCATTAAAAATTA
>CAJTZR010000006.1 GCA_910584035.1 uncultured Christensenella sp.
TGATGCTGTACTCGAATCTATTGCAACTGGTAGTGCTGTTGAAGTGATTTTAAATAGAAATTGGACAGCTGGATATACTGATACAAATTGGGGAAAAAGTTTTGCGAAAGTGTCTAGCGGACAAAATATTATTACTGGTGTTAGTAATGTTGTAGGTTTTAGCAAAGGCAGAATAACAGTAGCTAGTAATGCAAATATTATTCTTGATTTAAATGGCTACACAATTGATAGAGCAATGAGGACAAAAATTGATGATGGTAGTGTTATTTTTGTTGATGATAATGCACAATTAAGCGTTGTCGATAGTATGTATACTGAAGTTGATAAGAATGCATTGAGCATTATTACTGAATTGTATGCAAAAAAAATCACTAATGAAATTTATAAATACATTGAAACTTTTGCTTTTGGTAAAATTATGGGTGGTAGAAGTGAAAATGGTGGTGGTATTTATGCAACAGAAAGTTCAATATTAAAAATTTATGGAGGTATGATTGCAGAAAATAAAGCTACATTGGGTGGTGGAATTTATTCAGCGAATCAAGTGGATATTTTTGGTGGTTTAATATATCATAATAATGCAAGCAATTATGGTGGTGGAATTTATTCATTAAATGTTAACCTTTATGATGGTTTTGTTGTTTATAATACTGGTGAAAATGGCGGAGGTGGTATCGCTTTAAAGTATCAATCTGCTTTAAATATTTATTGTGGTAGTATAGTAGGTAATATGGTGATGGCTCTGCATAATGGTGGAACAGGTAATACAAAAGGTGCAGGAATTTTGGTTGATGATACAACAATGCCTTCTAACCCGACTGAAAACAATAAAGGTTCTGCTACAATTAATATTTATGGTGGTAGGATTTCAAATAATATGAGTGACAATGGTTCTGCAATTAGCTGTATGCTTACAGATATAAAAATGTATGGTGGTGAAATTAGTTATAATGGTGATAAATTAATCTATTTTTCTAATGGAGCTGGTGTAGTAGACCTTAGTGACTATTCAAACTTTGAAATGAGTGGTGGAAAGATTATTAATAATGAAAAATACGTAACACAATCAAATCTTGGAGTAGCAGTTACAGTGTCCAATAGATCAGTGTTTACAATTACTGGTGGTGAAATCTCTAATAACATTTTATATAATGTTGAGACAAATACTAATAAAAAATATTGTACTGCTATTTACGCAAAAGACCAAGGTACAATAAATTTAAATGGTGGTAGTATATTAAATAATACTTATAAATTAACAGATGGCACTAATAGTGTTGTTCCGACTAGCTTGTTTGCAATAATGACTGAGAGTGAAAAAGAAATAATAAATATTGGTGGTGCAGTAAAAGTGATTTCCAATAGTTCCTATAAACATATTGATAATTACTACTATTCTAGAGATTTATATATATGTTATAGACAAAAAATCAACATAACTGGAAAGTTATTTGACGATTCAAATATTGCAAATAAAGCAAGTGTTGGAATATGGTTTGGTGGTGATGGAAATATAACTCAAGGTCTTTATGATTCTCAAAGTCTTGAAAATGGAATGGATGGCTCTAGTTATTTTATTAATAATAGAACTGATACTAAATTTGTTTGTGATAAAGAACTTAGTTTGACGGGCAAAGGTAGCCAAAATGCAAATAAATACTATTGGACAGTGCAATATTATACTAACCCAGCTTGGAATTTACAAAGTGGATATTTTGCAACTGAAAAGTACAGCAACTATGATTATAATATTGCTTGCTATGATTCCTCTACTTCTAGTAACGTTGACATATATTTAAAAGATGAAAATGAAAAAGTGGTTGGAGAGCCTTCAAAGTTAATTAAAGTAAAAAAAGTGGGTAAATATAGTTTTGTTTCTGCGGAAAGCAGTTTTGAGTTTGAATTGCTTCCTATTATGGCTGATGTTGTATGGAATGATGATGTGACTTTTACTTATGATGGTAAATCTTATGCACCAACTATAAAGTATCTTAGCGACAAATATAGTAATAAATATTATAATATTGGGACAGTAGCTGGACAACGAATTTATGCTGGTTCAAATTATTTAGCTGTTGTTACAGATAGTGGCAATGAAAATTTAATATTAAATCCTAAAACTATCATAAAAACTTTTACAATTAATAAAGCTAAAATAGACAAACCATATGGTAGTACTACTTTTAGCTATGATGGAAAGGAACATAACTTTACTCCAGTTGGGTACAATCCGTCTGTTATGAATATACAAGGTAATAAACAAACAGATATTGGTACATATACAGCAGTTATTTCTTTATCATATAAAGGTAAAAGGAATTATACTTGGACAGATGGTGGAACTGAAAATGTAAATTTAACATACGAAATTGCTTTTAGCAACTATATTTGTTTAGCCAGTGACGGGACAAGAAAAACTTATCAAGAATCTGGCTTGATTCACGGAGTAAATGACCATTTGGTAAATGGTGGAAAAACTATAATGGGTAATATCTCACTAAATACTAGTGTACAATCGTTTATAGACAATTTAATGTTTGAAAGTGTTACATTATATAACAGAGCGGGCGAGGTTGTTTATGGTGATAATGCTTTAGAAAAATATCAAGCATTACTTAACAATGGTTTTGAGTTAGCAGTTGGAACTGGTTGGTACTTTGAGTATACAAAAAGTGATAATACAACAGAAAGAATATATATATCTGTATTAGGTGATTTAACTGGTGACGGAAAGTTGAATTCTGCAGATGTTAATATTATTAGACAAGTAGTAAATAACAATAGTTTTAATGATTTAACTATTGAGCAAAAGCTAGCTGCACTTATTGTAAACAAAGGAAATACACCAACAAAGACAGATGCTACACTAATGTGGCAAGCCGTTTGCGGTGAAGTAGATATTAGCGAATTTATTTAAAATTTTTAGTTAAAAAAGTATGTTCATTAATTTGAGATAATTCTAATTGAAAAGTCCAAGTTATTTAATGAATTAATCAATTTTGACATAATTTGAATTCGCTTTAAATAATGCAAAATGTGGTTATACTATTTAATTGGGCAACAAAATAACTTTTTTGTAAAGCAATTAATAAAACTACTAAAATAATAGTTACTGAATCAATTATACTTTAAATATACTATACAAACAAAAGTATAAAATTAAAAACTTGACATAAAATAAAACAAAAAAACTTAAAAATACTATGACCTTAAGCAAACAAGATACTGAATTGTCAGTATCTTGTTGTTTTTATGTTTAAACTATTATTTAGTGTTTTAAATTGAATTAATTTATAATTTGTATTTATTTCATAATTTTCTAAAATTTGTTTGATTAAATAATGTCTTAGTAAATTTAAATTGACGAAAACTTTTAAAAGGTAATTTTATTTATTGTGATTATTAAATTAAAAAACTAAACATAAAAATGATACGGCAACGTTTTTTGATTTATAGAATCATTAATAAAATCAACACAAAATGGTATACAACAAGTATATTAAGTTGTAATTTTAAAATGTAATATATTATTTGTAATTTTTTAAGCTGTATAATACAAGATTAATATAAATAGTGTAATCTAATGGGAAAGAATTTTGTCATAAAAATATTGCAATTGTTTTTGGCTGTGATAGCATAAAAATAAAAAGGAGTTTTTATGATAAAGTATTTTAAAAATGGCGTTTTACAAGCAGAAACTCAAGACGTTCCGCAAGATTGTGGAAAAATTAGAGTTACTGTAAGTTTAGAGGAAGAAATGGATGGGGTAAATTATTATTTGGAATTTTCTTGCCCTCGCAATGTAAAATACATTAGCCAAAGACTAGTGCGTATTGCAGACAAGGAATATGAGGTAATTTTGCCACGTGGTATCACAGAGTATACTGGTGAGGTATATGTTCAAATGGTGATAATGTCTATAGAGGAGGAAAGCTTGCTTAGCCGTTCACTTATTGCTAGAGACCCACTATTTGTAATAAAAGAGTCTATTCTTGCATCAGTAGCTTTGGATAATGAGGGGAAACAAGACTTTTTTGACTATGCTTTGACTGTGGTTGGAAAAGTTGAAAATGCTATTGACGAATTGCAAAATAAGCTTGACACTATACCTAATTTGGTTGGCGATAAAGTAAATGAGACATTTGAGTTAGTGAATACTACAATGTCAAATTATAAAAATTTATTTGATGGTGAAATTAGTTCTGTAAACACCACATTAGGTGAGCACGGCACAACGCTTGATAGCTCAGTAGAAAAAATTGCGACATTGGAAAATGGTACAGTCAAGTTGGAAAATGTTGCAAACGAGTACAATGAAACTGACTCGGGTATTTATAACGCAAAATATATCAATAATAGCTTTGGTAAGAGAATATATAGGGAAAGCGGTTCGTCTATGTATACAACTGGTTCGGGGTTGGCTAAGATTGGTTTTATAGATATACCAGTTAGTGGAAAACTAATACTTACAATTTCAACAATTTATTTAGGCGTTCAAGTTAAAAAATTAGGTATTCGCTCAAGGAAATTTAGTGATAAAAATATGGCTGCAAATGATGCAAGAATAAATGAAGTAACATCTGTTACATTAGTAAATCAAGTTACAGCTGGTGAAATTTATGATATATATGTTGAAGCAATGGAATCTGGCGAGGATAATAGATACGATTATGATTTTATAATTTTGGAGGAATAATATGTTTATAAAAGTAAATAACGATAACAAAGTGATTGAGATAAGTTCAGTTAAAAAAGCAGGGTTTTTGGATGACGATTTTGACATAGATAGAAGCAAATTAATGTTTGCAAAATTAGTTAATCATAAGATAGTTTATGATGAGAAAAATTATAAAAAACACGTCAAAAATCGGGACTATTTGATAAATTTAGCTAATGAAATGCAAACTATTGAGGAATGGTTTAAAGATTATGACAAAGTTATCAATGAGCATTTGAGATGTGAAAGGCTTGAGATGGAATGCCATCATAATATTGCTGAATGGGACAAGCAAGCTTTGGTAAAAGCTCAGCGAATAAAAGAGATAAAAGCGGAAATGAATTTAAAATAAGTTCTTGCAAATTTTGGTAAAATGTGTTACAATTATTCTAACATATTAAAAACAGAATAAAATGTTTTAGAAAAGGGCAAATCTTATGAAATTTTCTGTGTTAGGTTGTGGACGTTGGGGTTCATTTATAAGTTGGTATTTATCTGATAAAAAAGGTTATGACACTTGTTTGTATGGCAGAGCGTCAAGTAACGCATTCCAAAATTTGCAAAGCACAAGAAAAAATGAATATGTTAGCCTTAACGATAAGATTATTTTGACAAGTAATCTTGCCGAGGCTATTAATTTTGCGGATATTATTATAATTAGTATATCCTCTCAAAATTTGAGGGAATTTGTGCGTGATATAGTTGCAAATTATGACATTGCAGATAAAAAAATTATACTTTGTATGAAAGGGTTAGAAACACCTAGTGGCAAGAGATTGACGGAGGTATGTATTGAAGAGGGCATTGACAAAAACAATATTGCAGTTTGGTTAGGGCCTGGACATATACAAGACTTTACACGCAACATACCTAATTGTATGACAATTGATAGTTATAATAAGGAATTGACATATTTTTTAGTTGATAATTTGGCTAGCGAGTTGATTAGGTTTTATTATGGTGATGACATTATTGGTAATGAGATAGGTGCTGCTTGTAAAAACATTATGGGCATTTGTGCTGGAGTGTTAGACGGCTTGGGATATAGTGCAATGAAAGGACCGCTTATGGTTAGAGGTGCTTTTGAGGTATCAAAGTTTATAACAGCAATGGGCGGAGATGGTTATACTGCTTATGGTTTAACACATTTAGGCGATTATGAGACAACTTTGTTTTCCAAGTATTCCAATAACCGCAATTTTGGTGAAAAATTAGCTTTAGGCTTGCCGTTTGAAAAACTGGCAGAGGGTGTAAAAACGTCAGAAGCAGTTTATAAAAAGGCGTTGCAATTAAATGTAGATATGCCAATAACTGAAGCTGTATATCAAATAATCTTTGAAAAAGCGAACTTAAAAGACACTTTAGCGTCATTGTTTAATAGGTCAGTTAAAACAGAAAAATATAGCTGAATGTAAAATATATTAAGGTAAAAAATATTTAGTTTAAAAGGTAATATTAAGTAATTTTTTAAATCCAATTGGCTTCAAGTAAAGTATTTAACAAAAAACGGCTTGATAAAATTAGAATAAATATAATTAATTAACTATTAATAATTGGATAAAAAATATAACAATAAAAAATAATTAAATAATAAAAATAACACCTTGACATATTGCAAGGTGTTATTTTAGTGTATTAAAAATAATATATCTTAAACTCCGTTTTATTTTGTGGGATAAGTTTTGTAAATGTTAAGTATGTTAGAGATTGAGTTTTTTATTATAATTTTAATTTTAAATATTTTACTATTGTATCAAATAAATGCATATTTGTTAACTATAATTATGTAAGTTTTTGAGTTGGATAAAACCACTAGGAATCTAGTGGTTAAGAAATTTTATCATTAATTATTTGATTAGTTTTTTGTCTTTTATTCGTATATAGCTTACACAATAATTGATTGCATAAATGTTTTGTTTTCAACAGAGTTGTTGTGTTCCAACATTGCAGTTAGTACAATTATTATTAGCATATAAGGGAATGGGGTAAATGTTAAGTTATCAACAAAAGATTGAAGCTCAAATGCTATAATTCCTATAGATAGGGCAATATTAAAACGCTTTAAATTGCTAAACATTATTTTGCCACGCTCAAAATAAAAATATACATATGCGATTATTCCAATAACACCCATACTTGCTATAATTTGTAAAGGTGTACTATGATACCAATATATACAAAAGTCTGGTACATTGAAGTTATTGCCAGTATATCCCATTCCTACGCCAAACATTGGGTTTGCTAAAAAACAAATCAATGCTTCGTCAAAAAGTTCGTTTCTACCGCTAGAAGTTAATGTCATATCTAAAACTCTATCAATTGCGAGTGCAACTTCTTCTTTAAAAATAAGTGCAAATATTGATATAACAATTGCTACGGAGCAGATTGATATAAGCAATTGAGAACGATTAGCACCTTTCGCAAAAGAGTAAATAAGAAAAATAGGGAATGTGATTAATACAGATAAAATTGCACCTCTACAAAATGTAATAAATACCATTGAATACAAGAATAGACCTATGCTGTAAAATAACCAAGCAAACCTTTTGCTTGAAAAACCTAAATAAAAACAGCAAGGTGCAGATAATGCAATCAAAGATGAAAGACCATTTCTATTGCCCCAACCAACATTGATAATATCTGTACGCAAAATTTCCCAAAGGGGTTTGTCAACTCTATGAAAATGTGTGAACATTTGAGCTACCATTAACAAACCTAGAACTAACATTATATAACAAATATATTTTTTGTAGTTGACTTCTTTAGGTGGACGGGTATAAACTCTAATTAAATAATAAAGTAGTAGTAAACAAGGACCTAAGGTTATAATAAAAATTGCACCTTTCATATATTGAGTACTACTTAAATAACCTACACCGCCAGTAAGCAATGCAACTGAAACGGCAATTAATGGGTAGGTAAGTTTATGTTGCTTAAATTTTATAGGATAACTTATTAAATGTGAAATGAAAGCACCAATTAACAATATAGCAAGCACAATCATTACAGGCCAAGTTTTATCCTCGTTAAGAATGTTATTGTCGGAAGTAGTCATTATTATATACATTAGACAAGGTAAAACTGGTAATATATCTTCACTTATTATTAGTACAATACAAGCAATGAGCATAAGCAAAGCCATACCAAGTAAGCTGTTGCCAATTGCCCAAGTGAAATAGGTTATAACTCCGCATAATAGTACATAGAAAGGTGAGTACAATGATAAGCGAGAAGTATTTTTAATTTGTTCAAAAATTTTCATATGCCTTGTAATGTAAATAAGTTTTTAGTTGTTGCAATTTTAGATATATTTGCATATACAAATTATTATACCACATATTCCTCAAAAAAGTAAAGAATTTTATTAAATTCTACATTAATATTTATAATTAAAATAATAGAGCATTGATAAGTTAATAAAATAACTAATATTAGTATTGCAATTATATAATAAATATGGTATAATTAAATAGTAAAAAATGATTTAAAAATGTTTTTAATCAAAATATTTATAGAGGTGAAATATGAAAAAGAAAATTAGCTTTATTTGTGCTACAATTTTGCTGGTTTGTGCTATGACATTGGCTTTAGTCGGCTGTAATAAGGAAATAGAGCCATTTGCAGTTGTTGATAAGCAAACTACGCTTAGTGAAATTTGGAATGCTTGGACAAAAGAGAATTTTAGTGTAAGCAGTGATACTTTGGGTATTGATTTAAACCTTACTGCTAAAGAGGGAACTTCTGAATCAACTTTGAGTATAAAGGGTGGTTTATCTACAAAAGCCAATTCAAAAAATGTAATTGGTCTTTCAATGGTGAAAAAAGATAATGGTGTACTAGCTGATTCTTATGAGATTATAATTGATACAGAGGCAGTTTATTTAACAAACAAGGATGGAAAAACTACTAGAAATACTGCAATTGCATTGCCTAATATTACTGATGCAAAAGTTGACTTTGCAGAAACAATTACTATGGCAAAAGATTTAATTTTACCATTATTAGCAAACTCTATTGATGAAACAACATTTATGATTGCACCAGTTAAAAATGGCAAAAGCTATGATGTGAAATATACTTTTGGTATAAAAGTAGATGATTTTATTGGTGAGATTATCAAAACTTTAGATGGTTTGGATAGCTTTGATACAAGCAGTTTGCCACCAGAGCTTGAAGAATTATTCCAAATGATGGGACAAATAAAAGAAACATTGAAAAATATGCAAGCAAAAGTTAAAGGTGTTGTAATTAATGTTACTATTAACACAACTGGTAATACTCAAACTAAAAATGTAGAAGCAGGTAAGGACGAACCAAAATATTTATACGAGGGCGGTAAACTTACAAGCTTTGAATTAAAAACTACTATTGAAAATAAAGAAACTAATCAAGATGAAACTATTGAAGTGAGCGGTAATATTAAACTTACAAATACAATCATACCAGTTACTATTCCTACAGAATGGGAAGATGCTACTCCTAATGTTCCAGATGTTGACAACAATGGTGAGGGCGGGGAGCAAGAAATAGCTTGAATTAAACAAGAAAATTGCTTAATTAATTTTGGTTTTGATAGCTGTTAAATAGAAATTTTAATATTCTTGCGTTAATGCTTAAAATTTTAAAAATTTTATAAAAACCTATCGAAAATCGGTAGCAATTTGAAATTTTAGCGTAAAAAACGAAAAATAAACGTGATAAAATGCATAACCTAATGCAAAATAAATGTATTAAATTTAAAAAATAACATTATAATAGTTTAAGCTTGAAAAATTAAAATCATTTGCAAAATAGTTGTCATTAAGCTTAATTTGCAATAAGTATGTGTTTATTTTAAAATTATCGTCAAAAGTTTAAGTGTGTTTAAATTTTTTAAAACATTGTGCTTTGAATATAAGATTGGTAACTTGTAAACTTAAATTAGAAAAATTAATATGTAATAAAACAAAAACTGCAGTGTCACTGCAGTTTTGATTTTTTGGCTTTGCGAAAACGACTAGACAAACTAGTGTTTAAAGAAGGCTTTTGCCGTTGATTTATGATATATTTTAGAGTGAAACTTAATTATATCTAATAACTTTTAACAATTCTATTTGTGTCTTTGAATATTTATTTGTATATTAACAAATACAAGATTTTTTTAATTGTTAAAAAATTAAAAGTACGACTAATAAAAATCTAATTTGATTTTGATATTTACTTTAAATTATTCTTTTGTTCTTGTTTTGCATTTTGTTGCAAGCATTTTTTCACCAACATTTACAAAATCTGCAGCACATTTAAAACATTTATTATAGCTACATTCTGTGCTATTACATTTAATTAATGTGTCCTCATTGTCAGAATAGTTAAATTCGCTTGAAACCTCCATATTGACAAATTCTTGTTCAATTACACCATTTTCTCTTTTAATTCTTGTAATACAATTACCTCTTTTGTCAATATTAACTACGCCAGCTTTGCAGTGAAAGCCTTCATTAAATTCGCAGTTGCTAGTTGTACATTTTAAACCTTTCATATTTCCTCCTTATACGTAAAAACATTGCATTTTTAATAGTATTTACAATTTGTTTTGATTTATTCTGAGCATAAACTGAAAATTATGTAAAATAACCGATTTTTTGCTTGCTTAAATTGTGCAAATTTGTTAAAATAGACACTAGTGGTAAAAAAATGTATTTAACATTAACCATTTAGGGGACTTATGGAATTAAAAATCTTAAAACAATTGAGCCGAACGAGTAACAAAGTTTGCCTTGCGAAAAATAGTGACGGCGTAAATGTGGTTGTTAAAAGGTATCAAGACTCAGCTACATTAAAGATTGAAACTACAATTTTAAATCAGTTATCTATCTCTGGATATGCACCAAAGATTTTGGAGCTTGGTGAAGATTATATCATTTATGAGTATATTGAGGGGGATTTGTTAAAAGATAAGTTTGAACTTTACACAATGAGTGATAATAAAGAGGGACTTATTAGGCTTGCAAATGAACTTTCAGTATATCTTCAAATTTTTTATTCGCTAGCAGATGGATATATAGTAAAAGATATTAGTTTTAATAATTTTATTATAAAAGACGGCAGATGTTATGGGATAGATTACGATAGTGCTGAGGAAGGTATGCAGTATACTGACTTGGCTGGGGTTATTGCTTATGCAGTAAATAATTGCACGGGTAGTATTTTTTCTGCTTTTCCATTTATTCATCAAATGTTGAAAAATTTCCGTTTTAAAATGATAGATGTTATCAATGATGTTAGAATTATTTTGAACGAAAGCAAGAAAATTATCAATGTTGACAGCGTTTTAAATGACTTATTATTGATAGACGAAGAAAAATTTGATAATTTTTACAAAATTAATTAAAAACATATTGAAAAATAAATTTATTTGTGTTAGAATAAAGAAAATAAACATTTTAGAAAATTTTTTTCATAAAATATTATGTTGTGTGTGTTGTAAAGGTATAAACTAATTTGTAATTAGATAAATACAAAAGAAAATTATAATAGGAGAGATTGTATGAAGTTTAGTGAGAGATTGACATTACTTAGAAAGGAAAAAGGCTATAATCAAACTTATGTAGCAAACTATATGGGTGTTACACAAGTAAGTGTTAGCAACTGGGAAAGAGGTTTTAAAGAACCTAGTTTTAAAATGCTAATTGAATTGACTAATTTTTATGGTGTATCAAGTGATTATTTGCTTGGTATATCTGATGAGCGTAAATAATTTTAATTTATTGTGCAAGTGGGGGTAAAATGGTAAGTATTAAAAATGTAAATTTCAGTACTTTTGGTAATTGTTTGGAAATCTCTAATGGTAAAGTTGTGCTACGTGTTACAATAGACTTAGGACCACGCATCATTTATTATGGTTCTACTGATGAGGATAATATGATGCATACTGATGATAAATTTTTAAATGTTCGTCCAAGCGAGTTTTTGGATAAAAACTATGGCAAGGGTGAGGTATGGCGTATCTATGGTGGACATAGATTATGGAAATCACCAGAAGATGAGTCTAGTTATCAACCTGACCACAACAAAGTTCAAGTAACTATGGTTGATGGTGGGGCTGAGTTTTTTAGTGGCAATGACAAGGTTACTGGCATTGGTAAGAAAATCAAAGTTGTTATGAATGACAATGGTGATGTTAATATTGAACATAGCTTTTACAATTGCGGCGAAAAACCTTTAAATGTTGCGTTATGGGCACTTTCTGTAATGAATAAAAACGGCATCGCTGTTATCCCTATGTCAAAAGAGGATACTGGTTTGCTAGCTAATAGGAACTTAGTAATTTGGCCATATACTGATGTGACTGATGACAGACTAAAAATTCGTCAAGAATACATAAGTATGCGTCAAGACCCAAATTGCAAAGGACCAATGAAGATAGGTACTTTGAATACTGAGGGGCTTGCATATTATATCCGTAATGATAAGCTTGTGGAAAAAATTTATCCAAAAGCAAATCGTTGTGGCAATTATGCCGACTATTCTTGTTCAACAGAATTATATACTTGTAAAGATTTTATTGAGGTTGAAAGTTTATCTGAATTGCAAGAAATTCCAGTTGGTGGCACAGCTACTCATACGGAAATATGGAAATTACATATTAATGATAAATTATATAATGATGTTAAGGCAATGATAAATGAAAAATAAATTTAAAAAAGTTGTATTGCTGGCGATAATCTTAACGCTAGCTTTACTTGCTTTTACGGGCTGTACAACAATAAATAGACGATACAATGTGGATGACATTGGAACTGTAACAATTTCCGATGCTATAGAAGAGGCATTGCAATCGTGCGTGATTATTCAAGCTCAAGCAACTGCAATAAATTTAGATAGCAAAGCAAATAGTCAATATAGTTATATATTTGTTGGAGTTGCAATCTCTGAAACGGAAGTTATTATTCCTTATCAAGCAGTACCAAAAAATGGAGAATACCGAAATATAATATATAAAGGTATAATAGCAGGTAATGAAAGCAGTTTGAATTTTAGACTAGATTATAGTGTGCCTGATTACGCATTTGCAGTTTTAGAGTTATTGACACCAGACGTTAAACTTAAAGCGGTTAAATTTGCAAATAGTGATAATTTAATACTTGCTGATTTGCTTTTTGGTGTAGAGTTTTCCAAGCCTTATAAAATAGGTGTTCAAAGCTTAAATGCTTATGATTATATGCGTGTTAATTCTGTAATGGTTTCATCAAAATTTATGGTTCACAATTATCAAAGTACAGGACATAAAGAATTGGAAGAAGTAACTTTTACAGCCCAAGCTTATTCTGTAGTTAGCGAACCTAGTTATAAACATAATTTTTCATTAAATTCATATGGAACATCAACAATTGAATTTAGTTTAATAAATAATATTTTATTTAATAAAGCGGGCGAGTTTATCGGGCTTAATTATATGAAAAAAGTTGATAGCTCAAATAACAACGAACATATAGTTGATGGTATTACTTATGCGGTAAAGAGTAATGCAATAAAACAAATTATAGAACAGTAAGGGGGTTATAATTATGAAAAAACATAAAGCTTTATATTTAATTTTGATTGTTGTGATATTGGTTATTAGTACCCTTGCTATTTTGCTAACTGGATGTTTTAAGAAAAACATTACTGAAAATGTAACTATTGAAAATGCAAATTTAGTTTTTAGCAAAATTGCTGAAAATTTACTAGATTCAACTGTTACAGTTACTTGCAATTTAAGTAGTGGTGGAACTTCTGGTGGTAGTGGCGTAGTAATAACAAGTGACGGATATGTTATTACAAATTACCACGTTGTACAAAATGCTATTAATGGAAGAGCGACAGTAGCTTTTACTGATAAGGAAAACCCAGATATAACAACTAGATACACTGCAAAAATTTTGGAAGAAAAGAATGACGGCTCAAAATACTCAAAAATGGATTTAGCTATATTAAAAATTGATAGTAATCAAACATTTATACCCGCACAAATAAAAAGTGAAGCAGTTAAATGGGGTGAGTATGGCATTATAGTTGGTAATCCTAAACAATTAGGTAGTTTGTGTGCTCACGCAATGGTATCTAATCCAAAACGCACAATGTCGCATAATATCGAATCAACATATAATCAAGCTAAAGAGGTAAAACTTACAACAGAGTTTATTATGCTTGATGCACCAGTTAATCCTGGTAATAGCGGTGGTGGATTTTTTGATAGCAATGGCAAACTTGCTGGAATTGTAACTCTAAGACAATATGATAAGAATGATAAGAATGAATATGTGACTTTCGGTATTGCTTATGCTATACCAGCAGAAAGTATTGTCGGCTATGTAAAAAGATATGGCATTACAATGTAATTACTTGTTAGAGTTTAAATAAGGTTATTTATGATTATTGTAATTGGTGGTGGCAGTCTAAGGGAAATGACTGACGTAAATAATTATATTGTGTCCAAGCTTGAGTATATACGCACTCAATTTGAGCGTAAACCTAAAATTTTGTTTTTACCACAAGCAAGTTTTGAGAGTAAACCATATGTCAATTCCTTTACTAGAGAGTTTGGAACAAGACTTAAGTGTAAAACAACTTGTGCTTTATGGGCAAATGGTGAAATGGACTTTGAACATATAAAGCAAAAATTTGAGGTTGTAGATGCAATTTATATTGGCGGTGGCAGATACGATGTGCTGTGTGAGCAATTTGATAAAATGGGTATCAAACAATTAATTATAGATTTTTATAAACGTGGTGGTTTAATAGTTGGTAATAGTGCAGGCGGAATGTTAATGTTTAAAAGTAGTGTTTCAGATTATAAAATTATGGCTGGCGTTAGTGATAGCTATGAGATAGCAAGTGGCTATGGTTTAATTAAAGGTTGTTTTTGTCCACATAGTAATGAGACAGCAAGATTGAAATATATTAATGAAAACAATTTGACTTGTGTTACTCTTGCGGAAAATGAAATTTTGCAGTTTGAGTAATAAAAAATATAAATACCTTTCAAAAATCGGTATTAAATAGTATAAATTTGTTGTTTTGATTTTTTAGTAAATGTTTTTTTGTTGTATGAAAGCGATTTTTATCGCTTTTTTGATATGTGTAAGTTTTAAATTATTAGTTTATTCTTATGTTAGCTTGCAAAAATTTTAAATAAGCTTTAAAGTTTAAAGTGTTGTTTTATAGGTGTAATATGGCAAAGATTATTGAGGTTGAAAAGGGTAGTATTGCAGACCAGCTTGGCATAAAAGCTGGTGATTGTTTGCTTGAGTTTGATGGCAACCCAGTAAAAGATATACTTGATTATCATTACTATGAGGGTATGGAAGAGTTTGTAATGACTATTAGCCAAAAAGGTGAGATAATTGATTTTGAAATTGAAAAAGATTATAACGAAAGTATTGGTATTGAATTGGAGGAGAGCGTTCAGCTTACCCCAATAAGATGTAAAAATAAATGTAAGTTTTGTTTTGTTGACCAGTTACCAAGAGGAATGAGAGAAACATTGTATGTTAAGGATGACGACTATAGATTATCTTTTGTATCTGGCAATTACATAACATTGACTAATGTTTTTAAGGAAGAATTAGAGCGTATTGTGAGATTGCATTTATCACCACTTTATGTATCTGTACACGCAACAGATAACAATACTAAAAATCAATTAGTAACTAATCCAGAGGGTGCAAAAACTTTTGATAAACTTAAGTATCTTGTAAAGAATGGTATTGAAATAAATACGCAAATAGTTATGTGTCCAGATGAAAACGATGGTGAGGTGCTAAGGAAAAGTTTGACAGACCTTGCAAGTTTAAGGCCGTATTTAAAATCTTGTGCAGTTGTACCAGTAGGTTTAACTAAATATAGAGAGGGGCTTTATCCATTAAAAGCTGTAGATAAACAAAAAGCGATTGAAAGTATTGCAATAATTAATGAAATAAACAATAATTATGGCAGATTTGCTTATGCGTCAGACGAATTTTATATAAAAGCGGAATTGCCTCTTCCAAACTATGAAGACTATGACGATTTTGAGCAAATTGAAAATGGTGTCGGACTTATAAGAAGTTTTGAGTATGATATGAGCGTTGTATTAGATTTTATCAAAAAACGCAAGTCAAAAGCAAAAGTTAGCCTAATTACTGGTGTATCCTTTTATGATTATCTAGTTCAATGTTGTCTAAAGATACAAGAGAAATTGGTAGGTTTGCAGTGGGAAGTAATAAAAGTGGAAAATGACTTTTTTGGACATTCAATCACTGTTGCTGGCTTAATTACTGCAAAAGATATTATCAATCAATGCAAAGGTAAAGTTCATAAAGATGTAATTATACCAAGCACAATGCTTAGGGAATTTACTACAACTTTTTTAGACGGCTTAACAGTTAAAGAACTTGAGCAAGAACTTAATGCAAAAATTCATATATGTACTGGTGGTGACCATTTGGTAGAACTACTGGCAGAATTATAATTGATAAACAAAATACAATTGAGTTGTGTATTTTGTGGGAGGGTATATGGCAAAACCTTTAGTTGCAATTGTTGGCAGACCTAATGTTGGCAAATCAACTTTTTTTAATAAAGTAATAGGAAAAAGAGTATCTATCGTGGAGGATAAACCAGGTGTAACACGTGATAGATTATATTTTGATGCGGAATGGTGCGGTTATAATTTTACTATGATTGACACTGGTGGTATTGAACTTAAAAGTGAGGATAAAATGTGGAAACACATCAAGTTACAAGCAGAAATTGCTGTTGATGTAGCTGATGTGATTGTTTTATTCGTGGACGGCAAACAAGGTTTAATATCTGATGATATTGATATTGCAAATTATTTAAGACGTAGTAAAAAACCTATCGTGCTTGCAGTAAATAAACTAGATAACAACGAGGTTGAAAAAACTTATGAGTTTTATGAACTAGGCTTGGGTGAGCCTTATGCAGTGTCGGGTGAACAAGGTAAGGGAATTGGTGATTTGTTGGATGCAATTTGCAAAAACCTGCCAAAAATCGATACTAAACAAGATGATGACGTTATAAACATTGCTGTTGTTGGAAAGCCAAACGCTGGTAAAAGTAGCTTGGTTAATAGACTTTTAGGATATGATAGGGTAATCGTTAGCAATGTTGCTGGTACTACACGAGATGCGATAGATACTGCTTTCACATATGACGGACAAAAGTATAATTTGATTGACACTGCGGGTATTAGGCGTAAGCGTAGTATTGATGAGAGTGTTGAAAGCTATAGCGTTATGCGTAGTTTGGCAGCTATTAGAAGAGCAGATGTTTGTTTGATAGTAATTGATTCTGGTGAGGAACTTAGTGAACAAGATATTCGTATTTGTGGATATGTACACGAGCAAGGCAAGCCATCTGTTATTGTAATGAACAAGTGGGATATTGTGGAAAAGGATACTCATACAATTAATAAATACAACGCAAGGCTAGACGAATTATTAAAGTTTATGGATTATTATGATGCTGTGTATGTCAGTGCAAAGACTGGACAAAGAACAGATAAAATAATGAAGGAAATTCAACTTGTGTATAGTGAGGCAAGTAAGCGTATTACAACTGGTTTGCTTAATGATATTGTACAAGACGCTGTAAGTGTAGTTGAGCCACCATCTCATAATGGTAAAAGATTAAAAGTGTTATTTGTTACTCAAAATAGTGCTAATCCGCCTACATTTGTATTTTTTGTCAATGATGTGGAATTGTTGCATTTTTCTTATAAAAGATATTTGGAAAATTGTTTGCGTAAAGCTTTTGAGTTTAAGGGAACACCTATAAGACTAGTTTTCCGTAATAAAAATGAGGAAGAAGCTTTTGGACAAAGATAGTTCACTTTTAAATTAATTAAGCATATTAATAATTAAATGTATGTTTGGTTGTCAGTTTTGTAATTTTGTTTTTATATCATTATACTATTGAGTATTGTGAATATATTTATATAAAAGACAAATAAATATCATAACAAAAAATCAATAAAAAAATTTAAAAATTAATAATTTTATTATTTTATATAATTGACTAATTTTATTCTATTGTGATAAAATAGGAAAAACGGAGGTTATTTATGTTTTATCGTGACAAATCAAAAGATTTTTTGAAAAAAGAACTAGAGAAAGAACAATCAGTTTATAATGATATTTTAGCTCAAAATATCAATATAGATATTTCAAGAGGTAAGCCTTGTAAAGAGCAACTTGACCTTTCTATGGAAATGTTAAATACAATCAATAGCATAAGCGATTTGCCAGAAAGTGGTGCAGATATTCGTAACTATGGCGGTTTAGAAGGTTTGCCTGCTATGAGAGAGTTATTTGCAGAAATGCTTGAGGTTAAGGCTAGCAATGTTATTGTTGGTGGTAATAGTAGTTTGAATATGATGTATGACACAATTCAAAGATGTATGCAATTTGGTGTTTTAGGTGGTACACCTTGGAACAAACTTGAAAAAGTTAAATTCTTATGCCCAGCACCAGGTTATGATAGACACTTTAGTTTAACTGCTTGTTTTGGTATAGAGTTAATTACTATTCCAATGGATAATAATGGACCTATTATGGACCTTGTTGAAAGATTGGTTGCTGAGGACGAGAGTATTAAAGGTATATGGTGCGTTCCAAAGTATTCTAATCCAACTGGTATTGTGTTTAGTGACGAAGTTGTTGAAAGGCTTGCAAAAATGTCAACAAAAGCACAAGATTTTAGAATCTTTTGGGATAATGCTTATGTTGTACACGATTTATACGATAATACTGTGCCTTTGAAAAACATTTATGCAGAATGTGTTGCCAATGGTCATCCAAACAGAGTATTCATTTTTGCTAGCACATCTAAAATTACATTCCCAGGTGCTGGCGTAGCTTGTTTTGCAACATCAGAGGATAATGTAAAAGATGCTTTAAAGACTATGAAGTTCCAAACAATTGGACCAGATAAACTTAATCAATATATGCACATTAAATTTTTAAAGAATATGGATGGTGTGCGTGAGCATATGAAAAAACAAGCTGCAATTATAAGACCAAAGTTTGATACAATATTAAATGTACTTGAGGACGAGTTTGGTGTAGGTTGTGATATCGCAAACTGGAGTCACCCACGAGGCGGTTACTTTATTAGCTATAATGTGTTGAATGGTTGTGCTAAAAGAGTTTATGAACTTTGCAAACAAGCTGGTTTAGTAATAACTACAGTAGGTGATACATATCCATACGGCAAAGACGATAATGACAGCAATATTAGAATAGCTCCAACATTTACAAATACAAATCAATTAGATGTTGCTTGCAAAATTTTAGTTTGCAGTACAAAAATTGCTTGCATTGAAAAAATACTTAGTGAAAAATAATTTAAAAATAAAACTATGAATAAAAAAGTTTTGATTTTATCTGGTAGTCCTAGAAAGGGTGGTAATTCCGATTTATTGTGTGACGAGTTTTATCGTGGTGCAGTAGATAGTGGTAACGAGGTAAAAAAGATTAGAGTTGCTGAAAAGAAAATCGTCTTTTGCACGGGATGTTATTACTGCAAAAAGTCGGGTGGTAAATGTGCTATCGTTGACGATATGGCAGATGTATTGCAAGATATTATTGACTCCGATGTTATAGTGCTTGCAAGTCCTGTTTACTTTTACTCTATTGATGCACAATTAAAAGCCTTAATTGACAGAACTGTTGCACGTTGGCTTGAGGTAAAGGATAAGGAATTTTATTATATAGCAACTTGTGCAGACGAGGAAAATCAATCTTGTGAAACTACTTTTGCTTGTTTTAGGGGGTATGCTGATTGCGTTGAGGGTGCCGTTGAAAAAGGTATTATTTATGGTAGTGGCGTATACGAAAAGGGCGAGATAAAGAATAAAGTACAAATGCAACAAGCATATCAAATGGGACTAAATGTTTAAAAAACAATCAAAAATCGGTATTAAAATGCAAAAAATTCCAGTGTAAGCTGGAATTTTTGTTTTATATAGTTTATTATTTTAAATAATCAATAAACTATAAATAATATAGTGTAAAAATATTTTGTATTTATATGTGCCTATTAAATTTAAAAGTCAGTTGGAAAATTAAATTTTAATAATAATTTTGTAAAATGTAGCAAAAACTTGTTTTTGCTACATTATTATAAAACAAATTAAATTATAAATTAGTCCTCTTTAACTTTTGTTAGATAAATAAGTTCATCAATTGGTGCTGGTATTATGACTACCTCATTGCTGTATATTTTATCTTGGTATTGCCATTTGCCATCTGGTACATAAACCATTTTTGTAGTATGGCATCTATCCAAAACTGGTGCAACCAAAATATCGCTTCCCAACATATATTGGCTTGTAATTTTTTGATAGCCTTTATTAGGAAATTCATATTCCATATATCTAACAATCGGCTCACCTGTAACACTTGCGTGTTTTACAAGTTCAAGAATGTAATCAGAGTATTTTGTATGCAAATCAATAGTTTTTAGACAAATGTTTTTTAATTCCTCATTTATTGTCCAAATATCCAAACTAAATTGCATCATTGGCATAAGGCAAGATGCCTCAGCATATCTAGCAAAAAGTTCATTATCAAAACTTGATTTATCTTTATTTTTAAAGTCACCCATTTGACCGCCACCAATCATATCTGGACAACCATATAAATAACCAGTAATACCTTGAGTTAGTGTGTTAGGTAGTAATGCACCTAATCCTAAAATGCCCCATTTATGTGATTTATCGGCAAGTCTTTGTGCAATTCCACGGCAACCAAATTGGAAACAAGCACGCAACTCATTAAAATCAAAATCAATTGCAGATTCCGCCCATAACTTACTTTGAGTATTTGCATCAACACTGCCATAAGTAATATCGTCATCTTTGTAGTACATTGCATCGCCAGCATCTTGTTTAAAGCCGTCAACACCAAATTCATCGATTAGCTTTTTAGTGTAATCAGTAAACCAAGTCATTGCCATTGGATTTGAAAGGTCAAGTATTGCATCTTTTCCATTCCACCAATCACGCATAGCGATATTATTTTCCTTATCTTTTACAAGTAAATTATTATTTGCAAGATATTCATAATGTATAGATTTTGGACTGACAAAAGGACATATCCACAATATTACTTTAAAACCAAGTTGGTGTAACTCATTACACATATTTTTAGCATCTGTAAATTTTGTTGGGGCAAAATCCCACTCACCAAATTGAGTTTGCCAACCATCGTCAATTATAAGTTCACCAGCTGGCATACCATTGTCAAGTATACTTTTTGCATAATTTAAAATATTTTCTTGTGTTTGGTTATGCTCAAATTGAATCCAAGTACAATATTGAGGAATTTTAAACATTATTGGGTTAGGATGTTTGCCATCTGGTTGCATAAAATGCTGTACAGCGTATAAATAAGCACCTTTTAAAGTTTTATCTTCTGCTTCATATAACTTAATTTCCGCTTTTTTACTTATGCAAGTTATTACACCTAAAAAGAAAGTTGTTTTGTATCCTTTTTCACTATAAATTACTCTACCTTTACTGCTTACCCATAAAGTATTAGATTGCCCATAGCTTCGTACAATAGTATTATTTGCATAATATACAGATTTGCGACTAAGTGGGGTAAAAAAGCCTATGTTAGTATCACCACCATACCAGTACTCGTCTTTTAGCATCTTTACTTTTAGTTTCATAATTCCTCCAAATTTATTAAATTGTTATAAAATTTATTTTAACTATTAAAATTTACATTTTACGCTATAATTAAGCGTATTAATTATGCTATTTTGGTAGCTTTGTATTAATTATATCATAATAGATAATTCAAATCAAGTGAAAGTTTAGCCATTATATGGCTTTATTTTGTTGCTTTTAGTTTTTTGAGAGCAATATTATAATAAAAGTTATATTTATTTCACATAATTAAGTAAATAGGAGTGTTTTTGTTGTATTTAACAGGAACTTGATTAATGAAATTTAAAAAATGTGTTAAAATTATTGACAAAAAAGTATTTTTAGCATATACTATGAATGTAGATACCCCCCCCCACACGGGGTAGGGGTAAAAAGGAGAATAGTATGGTAGATAAAAATGTGGATAATCGATTAGCTACAATTGAGGGGCATATTCGTGGAGTAAGACAAATGGTTGCTGATGGTAAAGATTGCTCAGATGTGCTACTGCAGTTGTCAGCAATTGAATCAGCGGTAAAAAAATTAAGCAAAACAATTTTAAGAAATCATATTGAACATTGCGTTAAAGATAGTGTTACAAATGGTGATTTATCAGCACTTGATAGATTAAATGATGTGTTGGATAAGTATAAATAAGAGGTGACAAAATGAAAGAGGATAAAGAAAAAAAGTCTTGCTGTTGCGGACACGATAAGGACAAGGAAACAGAAAGTTGCTGCGGACACGATAAGGACAAGGAAACAGAAAGTTGCTGTTGCGGACACAACAAAGAACAAGAAACAGAAAGCTGTTGCTGTGAACACAATAAGGAAAAAGAAACAGAAATCTGTTGTTGCGGACACGATAAGGACAAAGAAACAGAAAGTTGTTGTTGTGAACACGATAAGGACAAGGAAGCAGAAAGTTGCTGTTGCGGACACGACAAAGAAAAGGAAGCAGAAAGCTGTTGCTGTGAACACAACAAGGAAAAAGAAGCAGAAAGTTGCTGTTGTGGTCACGATAAGGACAAAGAAGCAGAAAGTTGTTGCTGTGGACACGATAAGGAAAAAGAAGCGGAAAGTTGTTGTTGTGGACACGATAAGGAAAAAGAAACAGAAAATTGTTGTTGCGGACACGATAAAGAAAAGGAAACAGAAAGTTGTTGTTGCGGACACGATAAAGAAAAGGAAACAGAAAGTTGCTGTTGCGGACACAGCGAGCATAAAGGAAATCAATTAAATTGTTGTGGTATTGAGAAAAAGTCAAGTTGCTCTTGTTGCGGAACTGGAAAACATTCAAGTGGTAATGCAAAAAGAGATAATATTATAAATATTGTTAAACTTTTGGTGTCTTTAGCATTTTTAATTGCAGGCTATTTTAATTGGCATCATATATCAGCCTCTGCACCTTGGACAATAGCATTTTATTATGTAAATCCTGCTTGGGTTGCATTGATAATTTGTGGTATACCTATTTTGGTAGGTGCAGTAAAATCTTTGGCACGAAAAAAGATAACAGCATCTGTATTGATAAGTGTTGCAATGATATCGGCAGTTATATTAGAGATTGTTGGCTTCTTTTATCAAATAGACTCAAGCGGACATTCTCACAGCTATGTTTTTGTTGCTGCGGAAGTAGCTTTCTTAATGGCTATTGGTGGTGCGATTGAAGATTTTACTGTTAAAAAGAGTCGTGCTGGTATTGAAAGATTGGTTGGTTTAATACCAAAAGAAGCGTTTGTTAAAGTGGAAAATGGTTTAGAAAAAAGACCACTAGAAGAAATAAAAATAGGTGATATAGTTGTTATAAAAGCTGGCGAGCAAATTAGTGTTGATGGTGAGATTGTAAGTGGTTTAGCATTTATAGACCAATCATCTGTAACTGGTGAGTATGCATTGGCGGAACTTAGCGAGGGTGATAAAGTTTATGGCGGAACTTTTAATAAAGTTGGTGTTATTGAAGTAAAAGTTACAAAGTTACTTGCTGATATGACTATTGCTAAAATGGCTAAATTGGTTGAGGAAGCAGAAGGTAAAAAAGCTCCTATATCTAGAGTAGCAGATAAATGGGCAAGTATAATTGTTCCAACTGCAATCGGACTTGCAATTTTAGTAGGCATTATTGCATATTTTGCTTTTAAAGTGTCAATATTTGAGGCAATTATAAGAACAATTACAGTACTAATTGTATTCTGTCCTTGTTCACTTGCACTGGCAACACCAACAGCAATCGCTGCAGGGCTAGGTAATTCAGCAAAAAATGGTGTACTTGTAAAAAGTGGTGCTAGTCTAGAGGTTATTAGTAAATGTGATGTAGTATGTTTTGATAAAACTGGAACATTGACAAAAGGTGAAATAATTGTAAGCGACATTGCTATTGATAACATAACAGAAAGCGAATTGCTAAAATATGCTGGTAGTTTGGAATTAATGTCAGAGCATCCACTTGCAACTGCAGTTGTTAATAAAGCAAATGATATAACTTTTGAAAAGGTTAACAATTTTGAAACATTGCAAGGTATTGGTGTTAAGGGTATAGTTGCAGATAAAGAAGTCAGTGTTATTGCATATAGTGAGGCAGTTAAAACTGGTGTTAGTAAGGAAAGTTTAAAAGCAAAAGCTGAGGAATTTTTAAATCAAGGTAAAACTGTTGTAAGTGTTATTATTGATGGTGAGGAAAAAGGTATTATAACTTTTGCAGATACCATACGAGAATATGCACGTGAGGTAGTTGCTAAACTTAATGCTATGGGTAAAAAGACAGTTATGCTTACTGGCGATAATGAGAAAAGTGCAAAGTTTATTGCTGAAAAATGCGGTATATCTGAGGTGAAATTTGGTTTGCTTCCAGAACAAAAGCTGCAAGAAATTGAAAGTATGCAAAAGCAAGGTCTTAAAGTTTGTATGATTGGTGATGGAATAAATGACGCACCATCTCTAAAACTTGCAGATTGTTCAATCGCAATGGGTGCATTAGGCAGTGACATTGCAATTGAAACAGCGGATATGGCAATTTTAAATAGCGATATGAATAAAATCGTTTATTGCGTAAAACATTCTAAGCGTACTTTATTTACTATAAAGCGTAACATTGTTTTAGCAATGACTGTAAACTTTATAAGCATAATATTATCTTTGTTTGGAATATTTGACCCAATGACTGGTGCGATTATGCACAATGTAACTTCAGTTGCTGTAGTATTATCTTCTGCATTGTTGTTGATAAATCGTAAAGAGAATAGACAAAAAATAAATGCAGAGTCTGCATCAGAGCAAATAGAAGCTGAATAACACTGGGTTATAAATATTGACTGTATAGTAAAGTAAATATTTCAAGTTCATTTAGAGACAAGGTTATTTATACACCTTGTCTCTCTCTATTTGGCTTAATGAAAATCAATTGAAATAATATTAATTTTAAAGTTAGGTTATTACAATTTATTTGATTTATTAAGTTGATATATAATTAGTTGTGATGAAAGAAAAAATATAATATGGTATTAGGTTGTTAAAGAGGATTGATAAAGCTGTTATTAATCTACGTTATGTAGATTAATTGGATGTGTAAATTTAGTGAATCAATCAATAAATTGGATATTTAATTATTGGTAGCTATTAATAAATATAATATTTATATATTTTTTATGCTTTAAAAGTAACATTAAAACTTAATTTTATCAATGTTTTGGTTGTTTGTTGATAGTATAGAGCGTATAATATTTAAAACAATTCCTTAGATTTTTATCTACTTTATGTGGAATTTTTTATATAATTAAGTATGATTGGTTGTACAAAGATTTTACAAATTATAAATAAATATTAAATAATTACTTGTTATGTTTATTAATTCGCTATTGACATTGGTGGTTATATAAAGTATAATTAAGTTAATAAATTACGAGGTGTTATTATGAAAATCATTCCAGAACTGAAAAGTTTTACAAAACAAAATAAACTTATTGAATTTAAAAAAATCTATATAACTGGTGAGGTTACAGATTACACCAAAAACGAATTACTTGAGTTTGTAAGTAACTGTACAAGTTTTGGAATAGGTCAAACTGGATATGAAATTGCATTTGAAAAAAGCAATGATATTCATAACAATGAATGGTATTTTATTGACATTAAAATTGATAAAATGGTTGTGTCATATGTTACTGATGAGGGGAGCTATAGAGCAATTCAAACAATTAAGCAACTTTTATCTCAAAAAATGTATGTTGCAACAATAGAGGACGAACCAGCAAATTCTTTTAGAAGCTTTATGTTAGATGTTGGTAGATATTTTTATAATGTGAATGAATTAAAAA
This sequence comes from uncultured Christensenella sp., assembly GCA_910584035.1. GTDB lineage: Bacteria > Bacillota > Clostridia > Christensenellales > UBA3700 > MGBC100798. The sequence goes on from CAJTZR010000006.1 coordinate 25,705, forward strand.
CTATTATTGATTATATAAGCTTATTTAAATTTAATTATTTGCATTTGCATTTAACAGAGGACCAAGGTTGGCGATTTGAATCCAAAAAATATCCTTTACTTACACAAATTGGCAGTAAACGTAGTCACACTAATTTTTTTGGCAGAGCAGAAAAAGGCTTTTATACTCAAGAGGAACTTAAAGATATTGTTGAGTATTGTCATAAAAAATTTATTAAAGTTATACCTGAAATAGATATACCAGGACATACAATGTCAGCTTTAGCTTGCTATCCAGAACTTTCTTGTTTTGATAGAAAACTTAAAGTTGCTACACATTGGGGTGTTAAGTTTGATATTATGTGTGCTGGTAAAGATTTTACTTATGAATTTTGCAAAGATATAATTGACGAGTTGTGTGAGATTTTCACTGACGAATATATTCATATAGGTGGTGATGAAGCACCTAAAAAGCGTTGGGAGCTATGTGAACATTGTAATCAAAAGCTTGCAGAACTAGGACTAAAAAATATGGAACAAATGCAACTTGCTTTTTCAAATTATATGGCTGACTATATTTTGTCTAAAGGGAAGCAAGTTATTATGTGGTATATTGCACCAGACGAAAGCAATCTAATTACTTTGAATGAAAATGTAATTTTGCAATTTTGGGGACGCAGTACTGATACAGATTTTCAAAATGTTGTTAAAAGCGGTAGAAAGGTTATTACATCAAATAGCAGTGCATACTATATTGATTTGCCTTATGGCTATATTCCGTTAACTAATTCCTATAACTGCCAAGGCGTAACTGGAATTGAGGATACAAATATGCTTTATGGTTACGAAACTTGTCTTTGGACAGAATATGTAGAGGATATGGATAAAGTAAAATTTAATACTTTTCCAAGATTGCTTGCCATTAGCGATATATTTTGGGGTGGTGAAAACAAAAGAGATTATGCTAAATTTTTAGATAAACTGCCATTGTTTAAAGAGTATTTAGCAAAGTTTGATATAAAAATGCCAAGAAAAGGTGTTTACAATCCTAATTGTGTACGCAAATTCTTTTCAAAATTATGGTTTGAGAAAAGGCAATTAGTATGGCAAGGTCTGTATTTGAATGTAGATAATTTGCTTTTAAAAAGAAAAATTAAAAAACAAAAGCAAAATAAGTGACAAATTTTGTTTGAGTTAAATATACTAATTAAGGATGTTGTTTGAATTAAAATAATTTTGTTAGTAAATTTATTATAAAAAAAATAATATTTGTAATTATAGTAATTAAAACTTTAAGCTCAAATGTAATTATAAATTGAAAGCGATGAAAATTAAACAAAATTTATTTTGTTAAATTATTAGTTAATTAAACTTTGAAAAATTGTATTTTTTAATTGGTTTGTAGTTTGATAATAGTTGTAATGTTTATAATTATTAATAAATAGTATAGTTATTTAGGTAAAATTTTTATAGTTTGACTAACAAATGTTGGTTATCTTTTGCAAGTATAAATTTAGCTTGAGTATAATTGCTATTTATAATTGGTTAAAAATGCATTAATTAATAATAGTAAATTGTCAAGTATAATAATTAGTTTTATAATATAATATTAAATTTTTAATAATATAACAGAATAATTATATAATTGCCAAGGTATCTTGGCAAAATTTTTAGGGGGGTAGTATGAATAGACGAAAAATTGTAGCTATTTGTGGTGATGCCATTGTTAAGGAAGATTCAGAAAAATATAAAATTGCTTTTGAGATTGGCAAAGCACTAATAGATAATGGGTATAGATTGCAAACTGGTGGTTTAGGTGGCGTAATGACTGCTGCGTGTAAAGGTGCAAAATCATCAAGCAAGTATAAAGACGGAGATATTATTGCATTAGTGCCGTCTTTTGATGTGAATGAGGTTAATGAGTTTGCAGATATTGTTATTCCTACAGGTCTTGATGTTATGCGTAATGCATTGGTTGCAAATGCTAGTGCAGTTGTTGCTATTGGTGGCGGTGCTGGGACTTTGTCAGAAATTGCATTTGCGTGGACTTTTGGTAGACTAATAGTTGGTGTTAGCAACGTTGAGGGATGGAGTAGTAAACTTGCAGGTAGTAAAGTAGATTCAAGAATTCGTTATCCAGAAATTGAGGGAGATATGGTTTATCCAGCAAGTACAGCTATAGAAGCTATAAATATTATAAATGAGAATATTGATAAATATCATAAGCGTCATAAAGGAATAGTTTTTGAGGACGGCATTAGAAAATAATAAAAGCTTGCAAACTTATTAATTTTTCTTTTAAATTGTGGATAAGGTAAAAATTGCTTTATTAGCACAAATTACATTTATAAATAAATTACAAAGTTTTTCATTAACACCCAAAAATATTGCATTGTTTGTTAACTGGTACAATAATAATAGGTTTTAATGTAGTGTAGTTAATTTATCATTGAGCAAGTCACCATTTATGAATGGTTTTTAATATAAAAATTAAAAAACTATTTTGTATAAAGTTGGTGTATTTTCATAAAAAATGAATAAATTTTTAATTATTAGCAATAATAAAATTAAACTAATTTTTGAGGTGTAATATGTATAAATGTAACTTATGTGGTTGGGAATATAATGAGCAAGAAGGCTGTAGCGACTGTCAAATAGCTAGTGGTACTCAATGGGATGATATTCCAGACGATTTTGTATGTCCATTATGCGGTGCAAGTAAATCTATGTTTGCTTATGTTGCTGAATAATATTTAAAAGTAATATTGTTTAACAATACAATTTTATTAATGCTTAATGTTACAATTGTTAATATCTAATAAGATATGTTAATAAATTAGCCAATTGTTTAAAGGACAAATAAAAATGCGATAAAAACAACTACGCTTTGCGTGGTTGTTTTTTGAAATGTTTGTAATAAACTTGATTAATATTTTTTGTCTTATAATAAAATTAACAGACGTATTAAAGTAAAAAGTTCGATGGGTGTACATCGAACTTTAATAAAATTGTTTAAACTAAATTAGAATAAAAAAGTAGGTGAAAATCGATATTAAATTTAATTTGCAATTACTCGAAGGTCTATTAATTGTGCTTTAGTTAAACAATATTATCTTTTGTAATGTTGCTTTCGCAATTATTAAATTCCGTTGCCATAGTGGAGCAATTATTTTCATTAATACTAGCTTGAATATTATTTCCATTAATGCTATCTGGAGTACTACTTTCAGCTAATGGTGAATTTTCTGTTTGTTGTGAGGTGAAACTCTCTAATTCATTTTGAGGAATAAATTTTTGTCCGTCATTAGCCTTTAATTTTTCAAATTGTTGTTCTGCCTCGAACTTTGCAATATCTTCATCTGATGCTACTTGATAAATTGTTTTATCCAGAATTGGTTTTAGTTTTAATGCTGCATAGCTCGCTACAAATGTGAATAATAAGTCAGATGGCATAAAGATTAAAAACAATGAAATAAAAATTGTATATGCTGTAACAGACTTGCCAAAGTAAAAGGTTTGAATAAAGTAAAAATAAATCATTCCACTAACGTAAGTAATCAAAAGATTAACTGTATTGCCAGTTAGATATGCCCAATAACTTTTCTTTTTGAACATTTTAATGATTAATGCACCAACTATTGTTCCAATAAAAAAGCCAATTAGATAACCAAAAGTTGGTTGCAATACATACATAAATCCACCGCCTTTTGTGAATACTGGTATGCCTACAAGCCCCATAAATATGTAAAGTGCTATTGTAATTCCTCCCCATAATGGTCCCATCATTGATGAGGTTAGTTGTACGAAAAATGTTTGCATAGTAAAAGATACTAGCGGTGTTGGTATTTCAATAAACGCACCTGCTATTACCAAACTGGTGAATACGCCAGTTAATGCAAGCATTATTGTTTTGCCACGTCTTGTAAGATTACTTTTGGGTAAATGTAGCATTTTGTGCCTCCTATGTATGTATTTTTGTAATTATGTTAACCAAATTACTTTATTAGGTTAACATAAAGTTGGCTTCTTGTCAATTGTTTTTTTGCATATTTTGTAAAATATTTTTGATGAAAATTAAACTTGACTTGACTGAGGAATTTGTGGTAAAATTGATTAGAGGTAAAAAATGAGAATTTTGTTTATTATATTAATAATTTTTAGTATACTATTTTTTATTGCAAAATGGATAGTTAGCTTTTTATGGATAAAGAAAAAAGAAAGTTATTATAACAATTTTGTTATAAAATGCTTAAATGATAGCAGTAATATAGTTAATATAATTTTGCTTTATTGCTTGTCATTGAGTTTGTATTTAGCAGGTGATTATACTATTAAAGAATGTAATTTTACCTTGATTGTTTTAATTGTAATAATAGCGTTGTATTTAGGAGAAAAAGTTTATTATCATATCAAAAATCGACATTATTTTTATATTCAATCAAATATTTATGATTTACGTAGCTTGGTTAGCAAGGTGGAATTTAGCCAAGTTTTAATGCAAAAGGATAAAGAAAATTTTGTACTATTGGATAGGGAAAAGTTTGAGCAATTACTTAAAGACGAAGAAACGGCAGATACTAAAAAATTGTTTAAAGATAAGTTAATAAAAATTTGTCTAGTAAACGGAATATGGATACTTGTCGCTATTAGTATATTGTTGCTTGGAATACTTAGGGGGTAATATGGCTGGCAAACTTTTTATAGTGGGAACGCCAATTGGCAATATGGGGGATATAACTTTAAGAGCGATTGAGACTCTTAAGTCTGTTGATATGATTGCTTGTGAGGATACTAGGCACAGCAGTATTTTGCTTAATAAGCTAGATATTAAAAAGCCACTTATTAGCTATTATTTACATAAAGAAAGAAGCAGTGGGGAAAAGATAATTCAGCTTTTGCAAGAGGGGAAAGATATTGCTTTGATTACTGATGCTGGTATGCCTTGCATTTCCGACCCTGGGGCAATGTTAGTGCAAATGGCAGATGAGTATGGTGTGGAATATTCTGTTGTTCCAGGGGCAACAGCAGTTACGAGTGCTATGGCATTGTCAGGCATAACTAGGCGAGGTTTTTGTTTTTTAGGATTTTTGCCAGAAAAAAATATTGATAAGGAAAATTTGATTACACCTTATAAAAATATTGATATACAACTTGTATTTTATTGTTCACCACACAATATTAATGACGATTTAACATTTCTACATAAAGTACTTGGCGAGCGTAATGTCGTTGTTGTAAAAGAGATTACAAAAATGTACGAAAGGGTAGAAAAAGGAGTACTTGGTAATTTCCAAATTGACGAACCACGTGGGGAATATGTAGTTATAGTTGAGGGAAAAGACTATAAAAGTGATTTGTGTGAGCTTTCTATTGAGGAACATTTGCAAATTAATATAGATAAAGGATTGACAAAAAAAGAAGCAATCAAAGTGACTGCTACAGAGCGTGGCGTTCCAAAAGATGTGGTATATAAAATTGCCTTAAATTTGAATAGCTAAGCATAAAAAGCTAATAATTTTTGTTATATGAGTATTTTTCTGACATTGCTTGTTTTTTGTTAATTTATTTTAATGCTATAAAATTTTCTTTTATACTTTTTCATACTTTTATGTAGATAATGATTTCCACAGCTAGTATGAGCGATAAAAGTGCTTTGACGATAAAAGAGTAATGGCAAGAGCAATTCCAAAAACTTTCTCTACCATAATAAATGATTACACTGAAAGATATTGGAATAAGTGTTATGCTTAAAAATATTTGCAAGTGCAAATAGCCTTAATTTTAAAAGCAACTTTAAAAATTAGTTATTGATATTTCTTAAAATATAGTCGTGGTCTTGCATACATTTAAATAGGCTTTTCGCTTTAATTGATAATTGTTCGTTTTGTGTATTGTTTCTCTGGTCGTTACTTTGTTCGTTATTGCTTGAATTTAGAGCATTGTTGACAGAACTATCACACTGCATATTGTTGGGAGTATTTGACCTATTAACGTTTGAATCATTTACTTTGTTATAATTATTGCTATTTAAACTGCTTTGCTTTGATTTGTTTTCGCTTTCAGTAGTGCCTTTGGTTTTTGGCATAAACTGACTAAAATAATCTTCAGTTTGCGGGTAGTGTAATGGCGGTTCAAAATCATTTTGAGTTGTCTTGGAATTGGCAGTATTGTTATCTGCTGGAGAGTTTGTTTGTTGATTAGACATATTAGTATTGTCAAAAGATTCTATATTTGACGGATTTGTGGTGTTTTGAGTAAAATTCAAATTATCGTCACTCGTATTTGTAAAATTTGGCGTTGTATTTTGTGCGAAAATGTTCGGACAATGGGTAAAAAAGCCGTTAAATGCGGAAAATTTCTTCATAATTGCACCTTTTTTTTAAAAATATTTAATTATTTACTTGTAAAGTATTGATTTATTTTTATATTTATATTATACTAGTAAATGTAATTTAATATGACGGATAGTCTATCAAAATAAAAGATACAGCATTTTGCTTAATTATTGTAGGAGAATGTTATGAAAAAAAACATTAAATTTATATTAATAACACTTTTGTTAGTGGCTATATTAAGTGTGGCTTTGGTTGGTTGTGCTAAAAAGCCTAATCTTACTGGTGGTATGCCAGAGGCAACAACATATAATAACAATAGTTTAGTAGTTACTCAAGGTGACTATGTTTACTTTGTTAATGGTAAGATAAGTGTTGACGATATTGCTACTAAAAAAGATAATAAATATGGCAATGTTGTAAAAAGTGCAATATATAGAGCTAGAAAGGACGGAAGCGATGTACAAGTGCTAGTTCCTCAAGTTGCTATGGATAGCAATAACTCTAATGGTATTACTGTTATTGGTAAGTATGTATACTTTACATCTCCATCTACTGCAACTGGCAAAGATGGTAGTTTATTAAAAACAAATACAGATTTTTACAGAGTTGAGATTACTGGTAAGAATTTGAAAAAATTGACTACTTTAGAAGGTAATACAAACCAATATAAATTTACAGAGCAAGGCTTAATTTATTTAGAAAGTAGTAATTTGATTCACTTATCATACAAGGGTAAGAAAACTACTATCGCAGAGGGTGTGAGCAATAGTTATTTCCCAGTAACAACAACTGTAAAACCAGGTGAGGCAGACCCAACTATGGCAGTATACTATACTGAATCACCAGAGGAAAATGACGGCGACCCTTATAATATTATCAAATGCGTAACTGCAAGCGGTGAGACTAAAGAGATTTTGAGTGGTAAAGAAGGTGCTTTCAACTATTCTATTAAGAGTGTAGAGAGTGAGGGCGATAACGCAACTATTTACTACGAAAAGACTGAATACGATAATGGACAAAACACAAACTTAGGTTTATTTGGTTTTAAGGTTAATAAAGAATTTACAAAGTCAGCAGATGAAAAACAATTTGCAAATTCTGGTGCAACAGTAAGATACATTAATTATGGTGAAGGCTTATATGTATTTGCTGATAATGAGATGTATATCCCAGTAATTGAAAATGGTATTGCAAAGAAAGGTGACATAGTTTACTCTTTGCGTAAATCTGACAGCTCATCTGTTGCTGCAACTGATATCTTAACAATTAGACAAGAGGGCGACAAAAAAGTAATGTATTTCTTTGATTCAAACTCTTTGTTAAAAGTTGAGTTTAAGGAAAAAGATGGTATTAAGGACTCTATTTTAGATATTGCTAAAGAATTAATTGAGGCAAATATCGTAACTGATTATGTTAAACCAATACTTGATGGTGATAAATTCTATTATATCAATAGTGCATATTACAATTATATGTATGTAGTAGATTTTAGTTCTGAAGACGTTAAACATACTTTGTTTGGTACTCGTACTGATGCAGACAAGACAGCTTATATTCAATATGTAAAAGGCTTGGACGAAGATAATAGAGCAGACCACGATAAACTGATTAAGGAAGATTTACCAGCTACAGATTTTGAATAATTGATTAGATAAGACTGCTAAGTTATTTTAGCAGTCTATTTAATAAAAGTCAGTTAATTTTTTAGTTTACGAATTAATAGAATAGTTTTTAAATAGTATAGTATTAGTTGGTAATAAAGTTAAATTTTGCAAGTCAATATTTTAAATAGTTTAAGCTTATTAGAATTAGTGGTGACTTGAAAAGTAATTTATGAATTACTATAATATTAAAATTATTATGCATTTCTTTTGATTGTGCAAGAATATAAAATATCAATCTTATTTAGTTAAAATAGTTAATTAAATTAGTTGATAAATAGTTTTTTAAAGTTTATTTTTATTTTGATTTGGAGGTCGTTGTGGCAGAAAGTATAAATACAGCTTTTAGTGGTTTTGATTATGCAATTATGGAATTTGGGCATAATTTGCACAATCAAGCGGGTGGCTTTTTTGATGGTTTTATGCGGTTTATAACAGTGTTCGGTGATGGTGGAATTATTTTAATTTTGCTAGCTATCGGTTTAATTGCATTTAAAAAGACTAGAAAAATTGGTATAACTATGCTAGGTGCAATTGTTATTGGTGCTTTGATTACTAATATAACAGTTAAGCCACTTGTTGCAAGACCTCGACCATTTTATGACGAAAGTTCAATTTTTTATACTTGGTGGAAAGCTGCTGGTGCTGTTCCAGAAAGTGGTTATTCTTTCCCATCAGGACACGCAACTGCAAGTATGGCAGCAATGATGGCATTTTTCCTTGCGGGTAATAAAAAGTATAGTTGGACAGGTTTTATATTGGCATTGCTAATAGGTTTTTCAAGAATTTATTTGTGCGTACATTATCCGTCAGATGTTTTGTTTGGCTTTATTGTTGGTATAATTGCTGGTAGTTTATCTTTCCTTATTGTATGGCTTGCATATAAGTATTTAAAGGATACTAAGCTTGGTGATATTTTATATAATAAAGATATTATTACATTATATAATTATATAAAGGCAAAAATAGATAAAAATAAGCAAGTAAAAGTTGCGAGTGGTGCAGATAATATTGATACAAATGCTCTAGCAGAAAAAGACGAAATAAATAATATTGAAAATACCAATAATGCAGAAATTACTAATCACAATTCTGATAATTCTGTAGTTGTAACTGATAATATAGATAATTCTGGAGAACAAAATAAAACTGAAATTAATGATAAAAAATAGTATATTATTTAGTTTTTAGCAAAAGATTTTATGTTTGATATTAAGTTTATTGTTTTGACTGTAGCAAATCACCTAAATTGGTAATTTACAATAACTGAATTAAATTTAAACGAGAAACTCTATGATAATAAGTGAATTAAATCAAAAATTTAAAATTTAATAACTAATTAAAATTTATTTCTCATAGTTTAAATATAATTAATTGCAATGTAAATTTGATATATAAACAATATTTAATTTTAAGGGGAAGAAATATTTGAATTTTTAATATTATAAATCAAATCTTATAAATAAAATAGGGGAAAAATATGGGAATGAATAAAAAAGCCAGAATTGCTATGATTGGCTTAGGCGGTAGAGGATTAGGTTTGTTGAGAATAAACCTTGTGCATATGCCAAATGTTGAGATTGTAGG